>JAAUSZ010000219.1 GCA_012031875.1 Desulfobacula sp. | reverse complement strand
ATTGCAATTCATAAAATGTAAAGTAAAATAAACAACACTTTTTTTCCTAAAGTTTTTTTCAGCGTAAAATGAATCTGTCTGTTTTTCTTTTGTTAGGGGAATAATTGTTTTTGATTAAAACCTAGAAATTCAGGGTTTCCCTGATTGTTTTTTTGAATTCCCCTGATACTCAAGCATGAAAAAGGAGAATCATAACCGGTTTTTTTAACCATCCGTTTTTTAACCATCAAAGGGGGAGGGGGACCATGAACACCAGGGTACGGAGAATATGCCTTCACGCCGGGATCATCCTGTTTTTTCTGTTGTTTTTAAAGATTCCAGCGATGGCGGACCAGGTGTCCTATCAGTACGACGACCTGGGAAGATTGACCCACGCCTCCCATGGAGATGGATTTACGCTTACCCGGATCAGTTATCAGTATGACCCGGCCGGCAATTTCACCACAAAAGAGATCACGGCCCAGGTTCAGGATGCCGATGAGGACCAGCTCCCGGACGGATGGGAAATTCAATACGGCCTGGACCCCAATGACCCGGGAGATGCAGGGCTGGATGCGGACGGGGACGGATTGACCAATCTCCAGGAGTTGGAAAGCGGCACAGACCCGACCCTGTCCGATACGGACGGGGACGGCTTTTCCGATGGCGATGAGATCGCGCTCGGCACAAACCCCCTTGACCGGAACGCGTATCCCCCGGCCGAACCGGTGCCGGCCATGGGGGCCTTAGGGCTGGCGGCCCTTTGTCTGGCCTTTGCCGGACTCGGGATTTTCATGATCCGCCGGTTCGGGAACAGGGCGGTGATGTCTTTGTTTCTGGGGCTGTTCCTGTCCGCCGCCGCGGTTCACGGCCATGCCGAAACCCCGGGCCCGGTTGGAATGACGTGCAGGGAAAACCCATCACCCTCCAGGAGGCGCGTCTCTATTACCAGAACCTGAGACAAATGAAGACACAGGATATCCAATCGGTTCTTTCGGCAACCCAAAGTGCCGCATCTGCCACGCCGGAGATCACGGAACTGGCCCGGGCCTCCAGGGAGATCCCCAACTGATCTATGAATATATCCGTAACCATGTGGACTATGTCCCGTATTACGGCTCTTTAAAGGGAGCCGCCTTGACTCTCCTGGACGGATCAGGGAACGATTTTGACCAGGCCTCCCTGACGATCGCCCTGCTTCGGGCAAGCGGCCATACGGCCCAATATGTTTTCGGGACCATGCAGATCCCGAACTATGGCGCAGCCGATCAGAAAGACATGCAGCACTGGCTGGGGGTTGACGCCAACAATACCGTCATTGCCAATGTCATGGCCAATGGGGGGATTCCGGCGCCCCGGACGGGATCGAACTTTGACGTGAGCCGGGTATGGGTACGCGCTACCGTTAACGGTAGCACATTTCTCTTTGACCCGGCCTTCAAGGCTTACCGGGAAATACCCGGGATCAACCTTTCTTCAGCCATGGCCTATGACCGGGCCGCCTTGCTTTCGGCAGCCGGCGGAACCCAGGGGACCGATTATATCGAGAATATGAGCGAATCCGGTCTCCGGTCGGTATTGGGAACCTGGTCAACCAACCTCTCCGGTTATATCCGCAACCATTATCCCAATGCTTCCATGGAAGAAATCATTGGAGGGCGTGAGATTATTCCCGAATATGTATCCGGTCTGCCGGAAAGCCTTGAGTTTTCAAATTCCCCCGAGGAATACTGGGATGAAATTCCTTCCATATACGCCCACACCATACAGATCCGGCATGGGGAAATCAACAAGACCCTGGATATTGACGGTTTTGGGGGCAAACGGCTTTCCATGACCTATGACACTGCCGTGACGGCAAATTCTGAAACTGCCATCCGGTCCCGGCAAAATCGACCGTCCAGCCAAAGGCAGCAGCCGTTGACCTGCCTGAAATGATCATCCCCGGCCCACGAATAGATGACCCGGTCATGTCAACCATGGGCACCACCACCAGCACCTTGGATTTTACCAGGATCACTTCCGGAGGATACAGCCAGAGAGGCTTGGGATTCCCAAATCAGAACAGTGTCGCGATCCAGCTTATTGTTACGCTTACCGCCAACCCGGACAGCGCATATACCATTGTCAGCGGAGCAGGCACCTATAGTGTGGCGGCGGAGGCCACCCACAACGTCATAGTGAAATTTAACGGCAGTGGCCAGTCACCAGGAACCAAAACCGGCCAGGTAAGGGTGGAATGGTGGTACGGCAGCAATAATTTCAGCAACAATGTGTATAATCTGAGCGGCATAGTGGCACAATCTCCGGATCTGGTGAACGGTTCCTACGGCATCAATTTCGGCCAGGTCTATCTGGGCTCGGCCAAGGATGGTGTCTGCCGGATCAGGAACAACGGCAGCCTGAACCTGGCCATTACCGGTATCGGGCTCAGCGGCGTTGATGCGGCCCGGTTCTCGCTGACCGGGGGGACCGGCTCAGGCACCCTTGCCCCCGGACAATACCGGGACATTAACGTTCGGTATTTGGCGGATGCAGCAGGCAACCATTCTGCTTTCGTCTCAGTGTCCCTCACCTATGACGGCATCTCTTATACCGGCGACAACAGCATGAAATTACCCCTTATAGGAGAAACCCTCAACCCGCCCGTGGCCCGGCTCTGGCTGGATGACACCCTCATTGCCGAGGAGACAAGCCCGTTAACCGGCGCGGACCTGGACAAGATGTTCCTGAGCATCAAGCATCCCTACGCAAATGGAGGACTTAACGACCAAAGCGTTGAATACCCGATGAAACGGGGGTCTTATTATACCGTCATCTATGATTTCGGCGGCAGCCGGGACGGCCGGGTCCTGGAAAAACGCCAGAAGCAGATGAATGCCTACCGCCGGTCCGGATATGCCGACACTTCCCGGGAAGTGGTCACCGAAACCCTGAACGTCATGGGCATGACCTGGATGCGGGACACCACCCTCAATGAAAAGCTTCTGGAAGAAATTTCAGGCGTCGTTTCCATCCGCCATCACCGGTTCGGGGTGGTGGCCCAGGAAAGCGGCTATTATATCGATGTCAAGGCCCAGCAGTCTTCCAGCGCCTCCAGGAGCAATGACGGCAATGCCGTAAAGGCCCATTTTAAAGCCATCAACCATCTGGCCAGCGCCATGGAGCACGGGGTCCTGGAACAGATGCAGGTGGACCGGCCCGCCGTCTCCACCGTCAAGCTGTTGCAGCTTGCCAATCAGGGCGGCGGTAAAATCTTCCGGGCCACATCCGCCACCTATGCAGCCATCAAACCCCAGTTGGTCAACTACAGCGATCAGGACAAAGAGAAATTCCAGACATCCGTCAACCAGGGCAATATCCTCATCCTGCCGGCCAATGGCGGGATTAGCCTCCAGGAGTGGGCCGGGAAAGGGTATATCGACTATAAAATTACCGGCACCCAAATGCACTGCGGCATGATCATCGGCGGGGACTATTTCGGCGGCTACGGCGTTGTAAAAGCCCCGGTGTCCATCCCTGCCGCCGGCAAAGAAATAACGGTCCGGACCCTTCCGGCCGCCACCATCCCCAAAATCGCCAGCACAGACCCGGTGGACATGACCGGCGGTCATTTCATGCACGGCAATACCGACCTGGCCCTGTCCGGAGGTAAGGGAGGCCTCGCCTTTAAACGGTCCTATTTCGGGGGCAACCACGATAAGGACGGCGATCTTGGATACGGCTGGTCCCACAATTACAACCTGTTTGCCGAGGAACACAGCAGTTCGGACCTGGGCCTGGGAACCCGCCTGCCCACGGACAGCGTTGCCCTGATAGTGGCCTCCGTGGCCACCCTGGACCTGATGACCGGGGATTCCCTCAAGGAATGGATGAGCGGGGCCCTCATCGGCAAATGGGGCATGGACAGCCTGACGGACAATGCCGTCAGCATCCACCTGGATACGGATGTGCTGACCTATATCAAACAGCCGGACGGCTCCTTTGCCCTGCCGCCGGGCGTGAACGCATCCCTGGTTCTGGACAACGGCCAATACCGCCTGGAGGACCGGTTTGACCGGGTGATCCGGTTCAATGCCGATCTTAAGGCAGCATCCGTCACCGACGCCGACGGCAATGCCGTCAGCTTTGCCTATACCGGCGGCAGACTCTCCCGCATATCGGACGGGTTCGGCCACAGCCTCACCCTCACCTATACCGGCGCCCGGCTCACCTCGGTCGCGGACTCCGCCGGCAGAAGCGTTGCCTATGCCTATGCCGGCAACAACCTGACCGCCTGGACCGATCCTGAAGGAAAAGCTTGGACCTTCGGCTATGACGGGGACCACCGGATCATCAGCCTGAAAAACCCGGAGAACATCACCACCGTGACCAATGCCTATGACAGCCTGGGCCGGGTCAAAACCCAGACCGTTCCCCGGCAGACCGGCAGCGTCACCTATAACCTGTATTTCTCCGGGTACCGGAATGTTGAAGAAGACGCCCTGGGCCACGGGACCGTTTACCGCTATGACAGGAAAAAGCGGCTCATTGCCGTGGAAAACGCCTTGGGCCACACCACCCGGACCGGATACGACGGCCGGAACCACGCGGTAGAAACCACCGACCCCAGAGGCAACACCACCACGTATGCCTATGACGGCCACAACAACCTGACAGGGATCACCAATGCCCTGGGAAAGACCACCCTTCAGACCTATGACGGCCTGTACCGGCTGACCGCCGTCACCGACCCCCTGGGCCACGGGGTCCATTATGCGTATGACAGTGAACACCATCTTGAAAGAATAACCTTCCGGCCCTCATCCGGACAGCCCATATACACGCAGAACAGCTATTCCGCCAACGGCCTGGTCCAAAGCAGCACCGACGGCAGGGGCGTCGTGACCGCCTATACCTATGATACTTACGGCAACCCGGACACCCTTCAGACCGGATCTGCGCCTGCCGTTGACTATGCCTACGACGGCATCGGCCGCATGACCGGGCTCACGGACCGGAAAGGGGCCTTGACCACCTTTGCCTACGACAAACGGGGCCTTCTTCTGACCCGCACGGACCCGGCCCTCAAATCCTCGATTCTCACCTATTATAATGACGGCACCCTAAAGAGCGTCACGGACCGGAACGGCAGCACGGTCTCCTACACCTACACCCCCACGGGCAAACCCGGCACGGTCAGGTTCCCGGACGGCAGCGTCCGGACCCTGACCTATGACGGCCGGGACAATTTGACCCGGGTCCAGGACGGCTCCGGAACCGCCACCTACACCTACGACGCCCTGAACAGGCTGACCTCCTCCACCGATGCCAACGGCTTTACCGTATCCTATGCCTATGATGAGGCCGGGAACCTGAAAACCCTGACCTATCCGGGCAATAAAACCGTGACTTATACCCATGATGCTTTGAACCGGCTTGCAACGGTCACGGACTGGCAGGGCAGAATTGCCGCATACACCTACGATGATGCCGGAAGACCCACAGGCCTGACCCAGTTCAACGGCGCGGTCACGGCCTATGCCTACGACGATGCCGACCGGCTCACCGGCCTTGAGAACAGGACAGGCCCGGGCGGGGCCGCCATCGCAACCTACCGGTTCACCCTGGACGGCAACGGCAATAGAACCGGTGTGACCCAACAGGTTCCCCTGTCAGCGAACCCGGCCGCGGCATCCATGGATTTTACCGTCCATGCCCAAACCAACCGGCTGGTATCCGCCGGTACCGATACCTTTGCCTATGACGATGAAGGGCGGCTGATCAGCGCCTACGGCAGCGCCTTGACCCATGATCCCGAGCATCGGCTGACCGCCATCATTGGCACCACTGCCACCCAGTTCAGATACGACGGGTCCGGCAACCGACTTCAAGCCGTCCGAAACGGTGTGGCCACCCGGTACATCTATGATGCTTCGGGTAACCTTCTGGCTGAGGCCGACGCTTCCAATCAGATCCGGAAGTATTACATTTATGGGGCGGGGCTGCTGGCCCTGGTCGAGCCGACCAATGCCATGTTCTGTTACCACTTGATGCCACCGGCCACACCGCGGCCCTGACCGATGCCGGCAAAACCATTGTCAACGCCTATGCTTACACCCCCTTCGGCGTTATCGGCAAGCAGCAGGAAACAATCTCCCAGCCGTTCAAGTTCGTGGGCCAATACGGGGTCATGGCCGAGGACAACGGCTGGTATTATATGCGGGCCCGGTACTACGACCCGGCCGTGGGCCGGTTTATCTCCGAAGATCCGTTGGGGTTTGACGGCGGGGATCTGAACCTGTATGCTTATGCTGGCAATAATCCGGTGATGATGATTGATCCGTGGGGGTTGTGTTCAGAAACTCTGGGCTGGGGAGCCGTTCTGCCAGGAGTCGGAACGGCTTTTGTGGAGACTTATAATGCGTTTAGATATAATCAAGACTTGCATAAAGGCCTTGAGTTTGGAATCAGATCTACTGGAGTAGTTATTCAAGAAACAGCAAAAGTAGTGGCACAAGACGTCGCTGTATCCCTTTTAAATTATATTCCACTTCCAGCAACAGCAGGATTTGTAACGGGAAGAGGCGTTTCCGCCATTACAATCATGAATAATATATCTGGACTTCAAGAAACAGCCAATGGAATATCGACCAAAGTAGAAGCAATAAAAAATGATATATATTCTTATTGAGTTGTTTATAAAATCTAAAATGTGACGGCATAAAATGTTTAAAAATTTTCATATTTATTTCTTTTTAATGTTGATTTTTGGGGGGCTACTTGATTGTAGTTTGATATTTTTAGCCAAATCAAAAAATATTCAACTGAAAAACAAATATTACAATTGGCATATTCAATACGGCCTCAAGCGAGTCGTTTTTGTCAAAATAATGTTCATAAGTATTTTGTCATATTTTTTATTAACACCGCTGGGAATAAGAGATTCAGGTTTTGTGGAATCTATAACCATTATTTATTATGTAGTGGTAATCAACTTACTGGTTGATATTTGTATTCATAAAAAATAAGAGAAGGGGTTGCTTATTCTTTCCAGCAATAATGCAAAAAATTGCTATTAAATCAATAAGTCATGGGTTTTTAACACCGTATACTACTCTTGAATCTTTTATTGGATCAAAGAAATACCTGTCCATTGTCAGAGCAGTTGGGTTTGTAGCTACACTTATGTCTTACTTTTTGCTGTGGGCCTTTTTACATAATACACTTTGATGGTGCGTACAGTGATGGTAAAGATATATAATCAAAAGTTGTGTATGAGGGATTAGAAATAACGGTTCGAACAATTCCAACCGCCACCCTGAATCTGATGACCGGTGATTCCCTCAAGGAATGGATGAGTGCGGCCCTCATCGGCAAATGGGGCATGGACAGCCTGACGGACAATGCCGTCAGCATCCACCTGGATACGGATGTGCTGACCTATATCAAACAGCCGGACGGCTCCTTTGCCCTGCCGCCGGGCGTGAAC
>JAAUSZ010000218.1 GCA_012031875.1 Desulfobacula sp. | reverse complement strand
GCGCCGTTCACTCATCAGGATAAATATTTTAAATCCGGGATTCCGCGGCCTGCAAAAGAATCAGATTGCCCTCGGGCTGAAACAGGGAAAAAACAACAGTTCCGCGCCGGCATCCTTTACCGCGGTCAGAACCGGCTGCATCACCACTTCTCCTTTATTGACGGCTGCATCCAGGACAATCCGGCCTCCCAGCTTTTCAAAAGCCTGCCTGAAGCCTTCCGTCAACCCCGGGTATAGATATCGCCGTCATTGATTAATGCCACCCGCCGGATGCCGAGTTTGTGAAATGAGAATACCGCGGCTGCTTTTCCTGCATTTTCTTCATTATTGGCAGTCCTGAAATATCCCGGCTGCCATTCCGGAGCAGCTTCCCCGCCAATGGAAGTCAGATAGGGGGCGCTGTTATTGCCGGAGATCATGGTCAATCCGGCTTCAGACATGGCATGGGCCGCGGTTCTGGCCGCTCCGGAACAGGTGGTGCCAAAGATGGCGACCATCTGGGGATCTGCCAGGATTTTCAGGGCGGCATTGGCCCCACCTTCGCTGGTGCAACCGGTATCCTCCTTTTGCAGGTGGACCGGATGCCCCAGGA
Organism: Desulfobacula sp.; assembly: GCA_012031875.1. GTDB lineage: Bacteria > Desulfobacterota > Desulfobacteria > Desulfobacterales > Desulfobacteraceae > Desulfobacula. Next base: position 6,865 of record JAAUSZ010000218.1, on the reverse strand, counting down.
GCTGTCCCTTTATTTTGTCCAGGGCAAGTTCCATTCCCCGGACCTGTTCCAGGCCCAGAGGCGCCACCTTGCCGGACAAGGCCTGGATGACCCCTATTTTGACGGGCTCGTCCGGGCTGATACTGACACAACCGATGCTGTCGGTGCATTCAAAAGGCGGATGCCGGTTTTCACAGGCGAAAAAAACAAAAAACAGAATCAGGAACAGACCGGATGGAATTATGGATTTAAACCCTGGCATATTTTCCTCCCTCTGTTTTTACGACTTGATTATCATCCATACATCAACTTGCGCGGGATTACAATTCACAAAGAAAAAACACTCCCTGGTTTTCCTTTTGACCGGATGGGCCGCTATTTGCGGGAGGCCCGGGGGATGAACTAAACACTGTTTGCAGGGGCGACCTGAAATTATTTTTCTTCTTGACAGGGGGAATCGGGATAAGTAAAGATTACTTACCCTAACCCCTAATCTTTTTTAACGAGGTGATACATGGCTCCCAGGTTAACGGATCAAAGAGATATTGAGTTTGTTTTATACGAACAGTTCAAGGTGGATGCCTTTCTGCAATCGGACAAATACAAGGCGTTTAACAAAAAAATGTTTGATATGGTGGTCAAAGAGGCGAAAAATCTGGCCGTCAAGGAAATTTTCCCCACCTATGCCGAATGTGACAGAGAGGGTGTGAAATTCGAGAACGGCGCGGTCCGGGTTCCTGAATGCCTGAGAAAGCCCCACCAGCTCCTTGCGGAAGGGGAATGGGGCGCGCTGACGGAGAGCCAGGAGTATGGCGGACAGGGCCTGCCCTTCACCATAGCCCAGGCTGCCCTGGAATATCTCATCGGCGCCAATTATATCATGATGACCTATCCCATCCTGGGCCACGGGGCCGGGAAAATGATAGATCTTTTCGGTACGGAAAAACAAAAGGAGCTTTTCCTGAAAAAACTCTATACCGGAATCTGGGGCGGCACCATGCTTTTGACCGAACCGGGGGCCGGCTCCGACGTGGGCGCCTTGACCACCTCGGCCAAAAAGCGGGATGACGGCCTGTATGATATCACGGGCAGCAAGATTTTCATTACCAACGGAGAGCAGAATCTCACGGAAAACATTATCCATCCCGTGCTGGCCCGGATTGAAGGGGCTCCGGCCGGACCAAGGGGATTTCCCTGTTCATTGTCCCCAAGATCTGGGTCAATGAAGACGGCTCCCTGGGCGAGGCCAATGACGTGATCTGCACCGGCGTGGAAGAAAAAATGGGGCTCCACGGCAGCCCCACCTGTTCCATCTCTCTGGGCGGCAAGGGCAAATGCCGGGGCTTCCTGCTGGGCGCCCCCAACAAGGGCATGGAGGTCATGTTCCATATGATGAATGAGGTCCGCCTGGAGGTGGGAACCCAGGCCTTTACCAGCGCCAACCTGGCCTACCAGCATGCCCTGGATTATGCAAAACAGAGACTCCAGGGCAGAAGCGTCGAAAACCTTGCCGACCACGGCGCCGCCCAGGTGCCCATCATCCGGCACCCGGATGTGAAACGGATGCTTCTGAAAATGAAGGCCTATGTGGAGGGCCTCAGAAGCCTGATCTATTATGTGGCCTATTGCTTTGACAAGGAAGCCACCTCCACGGATGAGGCAGAGGTCCGGAAATACAGGAATCTCACCGGCATCCTGACCCCCATTGTCAAGGCCTATACCAGCGAAAAAGGCTTTGATGTCTGTGTGGAGGCCATGCAGGTCTTCGGCGGATACGGATATACCCGGGAATATCCTGTGGAGCAGATGGTGAGGGACTGCAAGATCGCCTCCATTTACGAAGGGGCCAACGGGATCCAGGCCATGGATTTTCTGGGCCGCAAGGTCGGGGGAAGCAAGGGCGGGATGCTGAAGTCCCTGATTCAGGAAATGACCCTTACCATCGCAGCGGCAAAGCAGCAGGAACGGTTGAAAGGGCTGGCAGAAAAACTGGAAGCCGCCGCCGGGCTGCTGGAAGCCACCTGCACCCGGGCCATCCAGGCCATGTTCTCGGCGCAGTCGGCCTCGGCCTTTGCCTGCGCCCATCCCCTGCTGGAAGCCACCGGAGACGTGGTCACGGCATGGATGCTCCTGTGGCGGGCCTCCATTGCGGTGGAAAAACTTGACGGCAAAGAAGCCGCTTTTTACACGGGCAAGATTAAGGCGGCTGAATTTTTTATCACCACCATCCTGCCCGCCACTCTGGGGAAACTGGATGCCGTCACCTGTGAAAACAATCCGGCCGCGGATATGGACGAGAATTTATTTTGATCATAATTTTTAAATTTTAAAAAAGAAGACAGGAGAATATAAAAATGGAAGATGTAGTCATAGTATCGGGCTGCCGGACAGCCATCGGCGGTTTTGGCGGAACCCTTTTGCCCATGAACGGGGCCGGCCTGGCCGCCGTCACCATGGCGGAAGCCGTCAAAAGGGCCGGGATCGAGCCCGGCATGATTGATGATATCCGTTACGGCTGTTGCATGGAATCCTGCGACACCCTGAATGTGGCAAGGGTCGGGGCCCTGCTGGCCAAGATCCCGGATACGGTCCCCGCCGTCACCATCAACCGGGTCTGTATTTCCGGCATGGAATCCATGATTTCCGGCATGGCCATGATCCAGGCCGGCATGGCCGATATCATCCTGGCCGGCGGCACGGAACATATGTCCTCGGCGCCCTACAGCGTCCCCAATGCCCGCTGGGGATGCCGGCTCCAGGACCAGGTCTTTGTGGATGAGATGATCCATGCCCTTCACTGCGGCTCCCATATCATCCCCCATCCGGAAGACGGCCCCGTGGACGCCACAAAGCCGCCCCTGAGCCTCTTTGTGGGCAAACCCTATATCATGGGCCATACCACGGAATTCATTGCCCAGCATTTGAACATCTCCAGGGAAGAAATGGATGAAGTGGCCTTGCGAAGCCATAACGAGGCGGAACGGGCCACCAGGGACGGGTCCTTTAAAGACGAAATCGTTCCCGTGGCCATTCCCCAAAAGAGGAAGGACCCCTTGATCTTTGACAAGGACGAGCATTTCCGGCCCGGCATCACCCTGGACCAACTGGCGGCCCTGCCGCCGGCCTTTGTTCCCAAGATCGGCAAGGTCACGGCCGGCAATTCCTCGGGCATCAACGACGGCTCCACCGGCATGATCATCATGTCGGCCTCCAAGGCCAAAGAACTGGGCCTGACCCCCATGGCCCGGATCAAGGCCGTTTCAAGAGGCGCCTGCCATCCCTCGGTCATGGGCCTGTCCCCGGTGCCTGCGGTGAAAAACCTGTTAAAATCTTCCGGTATTGCCCTGTCGGATTTTGAACTCATTGAAGTCAATGAGGCCTTTGCCGGCCAGTACCTGGGCTGTGAAAAAGAACTGGGCCTGAACCGGGAGATCACCAATGTCAACGGTTCCGGCATTGGTCTTGGCCATCCCGTGGGCTCCACCGGCGCCAGAATTGTGGTCACCCTCATGTATGCCATGAAAAAACGGAACAAGAGCCTGGGCCTCGCCACCCTCTGCGGCGGCGGCGGGGTATCCATGGCCTGCGCCATCGAAATGATGTAACTGCTTCCATGGGGAGGCCGGAAACCCGACCCGGCTTTCCCATGGCTCTCCAAAGCCGGCCGCCTTTCTCCAGGCCCTCCCGCCAACCCCATGAATATATTGCAGATCCCATTGACAATGGGGTGATTCTGTGTAAAACCTCATAGTTACGACACCTTGAGTGTGCGTTGATTATATTATTTACGGGTGATAATAAGCGGAAAAAGCGCAGCCCATATGGAAAAATATGAGGTGTTTTTTACACTTATTACTCTGTTGGGCAAAAATAAATGCCAAACAGGTTTAAACTTATTTATGAAAACCAAAGTCAAAATGGTTAATAATCAAGCAGACCGGAAGGACAAACATGAACAATTCCATCTTGAGATTTTCTCAACTCTTCAACCACTTCCTGGCGTTGAACTACCCCGAAAAGATATTTCCCAGAAACCTGACTTTCTCTTTCAATGCGGTAAATCAGTTATTGGGATAGAGCACACTGAGATTAAAAAATTAGGCTCTTTACCGGGTAGCCCGTCATTTGCAGAATTGAAAGGTATTCATCGGAGTATTGTTAGAAAAGCTGGACATCTTGCAGCCAAGCATGGATTGCCGCCCCTAAATGTTAAGGTGAATTTTAATCCTTATTACCGATTCAAACTAAAGGGAAATCAACAAGCAGTTCAGGGATTATTGGGCACTGTTAAAAAGAATTTAGACACGATAATGGGAATGGATACTGGCAGCTCCATTAAGATCGATCCGCCCAATCCTTTTGTTGGCATTTCTCTTGTTTATGTCACACCAGGTACAATAAATGGGAAGGTTTGGCTTAATAATCATCGTTGGGAAACAATGGAACCCGGTGTTGTTCGCATTGGGTTCATTCCTGAACTCCAAGCCGCAATCACTAAAAAAAATAAGAAGCACAATGAATATTTGAAAGGATGTGACAAATGCTGGCTATTGGTTGTAGCTGACCGAACAAAAGCGGACCAGAAATTCGAATTCACCCCTGAAATGAAAATACATATATATGAATCTGAGTTTGAAAAAACCTTCTTCATGGAAATAGCTGAAAGGTTTCTTGCGGAGCTGAATACAAAAAAGGCCTAATTTTAACTTTCAAAACTGCCAAAGCTTCCAAAATCAACAAAGATCAGGAAAAGGAGATTTGTTATATTAGAACAATTGCAATTGTGTCTGCACTTATAGCGGTTTGGGTTGCAAGTGGCGGGACGCTGATAGTTGGGACTGCGTATGCTGGAATAAAAGTTACGGGGCCTGTTTATCAAGACTGAAGTGCAGCTATCACATCCCTGAGCTGGTGAACCTGCAAGATGTCAGGGGGCAAGCCAAAACATATCAAATTCGCCAGTTTCTGAAACTGGTTGAGAAACACAATCTTAAACTGGAGGATGAATAATGCGCGACTATCATATCAATATTTTCTATTCGGATGATGACGAAGGGTACATCGCCGATATACCCGATCTTGAGGCGTGCTCCGCATTCGGTGGTACTCCTGACGAGGCATTGCATGAGGTCCAAAAGGCTAAGGAGTTGTGGATAGAGGCAGCACAAGCTGAAGGCAAGCCTGTTCCGCCCCCCAAATATCGACCGGTTATATATCAGGCGGCTTCAGCTTGACAATATTACGGGCTGGACATCAGCTTGGGGAATAAAACTCATTCCGTTGCACTTCATTCGCATCTCTCAAGACGGGGCGTTATGCCCCAAAGGTCTCAGGCCCGGCTTTGTCCGATCTCCCTCTCGCTGATGCCCATGAGGTAGAGGAGGCCGTCCAGTCCCACGCTGGAGATGGACTGTTTTGCCTTTTGCCGGACCAGGGGTTTGGCGTGAAAGGCGATGCCGAGCCCGGCAATCCCGAGCATGGGAAGGTCGTTGCTGCCGTCGCCCACGGCAATGGTCTGCTCCAGGCTGATATTTTCCACCACGGCAATGGTTTTGAGGATTTCGGCCTTTCTGGGGCCGTCAATGATCTCGCCGGAGGCCCGGCCGGTGATTTTTCCGTCTTTGATGTCAAGGGTGTTGGTGAATACATAGTCCAGGCCCAGCCGGGTTTGCAGGATTTTTCCGAAATAATCGAAACCGCCGGAGATGATGCCGGTCTTGAACCCCAGTTGTTTCAGGACGCCCATGACCCGTTCGGCCCCTTCGGTCAGTTCAAGAGCTTGCGCAACCTGGTCCAGGACGCCCTGGTCCAGGCCCTTGAGCAGGGCCAGCCGCCGGGTGAAACTCTCCTTGAAATCCAGGTCCCCCCGCATGGCCGATTCGGTGATCCGGGCTACCTCTTCTCCCACACCCGCATGTTTGGCCAGCTCGTCAATGACCTCACACTGGATGAGGGTGGAGTCCATATCAAACACGATGAGTTTCCGGGCATGGCGGTAAATATTGTCCACGCTGAAAGAGATGTCGATGCCGGTTTTTTCAGATATTTCAAATAATTGCCGCCGCAACTGCTCCGGGTCCCGGGGAGTGCCGGAGATGGTCAGCTTGATGCAGGCCCTGGGCTGCAATCCGGGCTGGTCCAGGGGAACGGACCCTGAAAGATTGGTGATGATGTCGATGTTCAGGCCAGCCTCGGCAATGACGGCCGTGACCCCGGTCAACTGTTCCGCCGTCAGGGTGCGGCCCAGGAGGGTGATCATCAGGCGCTCGTGTCCGTTCCGGGTCATCCACCCGGCATAGTTTTCCATGTCAATGGGTGAAAACTGGATCTGGATGCCCAGCTTATGGGCCTGGAACACCAGGTCCTTGAGAATGGAGGAGGAGGAATGCCGGGAGGGGATTTCAATGAGCATGCCCAGGGAAAGATAGTCATGGATCACGGCCTGGCCGATATCCAGGATGGTGATTTCATACTGGGCCAGGGTTCGGGTCAGGCCCGAGGTCAGGCCCGGCCTGTCCTTGCCTGTGATATTGATTAAAATGAGTTCTCTCATGATCTGTCTCCATACAAAACCTGAATCAAAATAAGTCCCAGTAATTACCAGGAAAATGCATGAATGGCAATGTTCTTTTGAAGGATGTCCGGCCGGGGCTTTGGCAAAGGGGGTTATATCCCTTTCCCCCTGCCCAGGGCCGGAGGAAAGGGAAATGTGGGCGGGTTTATTCTTTCAGCTCCGGGATGCTGCCGAAGAAATCCAGGGCTTCGGGGTTCTTCAGGGCGTCCTTGTTTTTCACCTCTTTGCCTTCGATCATTTTTTTTACGGCCAGTTCCACCTTTTCATGTTCAGGGTATAGGGAACATCCGGGCACTCTATGATCTTGGCCGG
>JAAUSZ010000217.1 GCA_012031875.1 Desulfobacula sp. | reverse complement strand
ATAAATTCCTCGCCGACCGGTTTCGGAGACCAGGTCCCAAGAATTTTTTTCTCAAGGGTATCTATTTCCCGGTCCAGTTCGGATATTTCTTTGGTCGGCCGGCCGCGGCTTCCATGAGATTGCAGCTCAGCTCATACAACTGGCTGTTCTGCTTTTTCGCAAGATTCAGCAGGCTTTCGTTTTCAAAAAAGGATTCAAAAAATTTAATGCCGTATTTCATGATGCTTAAAAAGTCTTCATCAACCAGGGGCTTGACGATATACCGCTGGATCAGATCCTTGTTGACGGCATCAATGATGGCGGTGAATTCCGAATAGGTTCCCATAAGGAAGCGGCTGCTTTCCGGCATGATATTTTTGCATGTTCAAGAAGCTTTTCACCTCTTATCCCCTTGAGATCCGTGTCGGCAATAATGATGGAAAAAGGCGTTTTTGAGTTCCTGATATGCTCCAGCGCGGATTCTCCGGAATCCGTAAACATAAAGACAATGTCTTCATGCTGAAGCACCCGGGCAATGGTCCTGGCAACCATTTCATCATCATCGGCAACAAGGGCTTTATGTTGATACCCGGGTTCCATCTTACGTCCTCTTCTTTTTAAACATCAAGGGTTGAAATCCTTATATCAGCTAAATCATAGCGGCTATTTTCTTCAAAATCAACCCCAAAACTCCCGGGCCTATTGATTTTTAAAGATTTTAGTGTATAAATCCAGGATGATGAAAAATGCATACGGTTTGGGCTTACTGACGGTTCTGTTCTGGTCCGCATCGGTTGAGAATACCAACCATATCACCAATCTGATATTTATGACCCCGTTTATCTCATTGATTTTTATCCATACCTTTCTTGGTGAAGAAATCCGGCTGCAAACCTATGCAGGGCTTTTGCTGATTATTTCAGGCATCGGGATGCAAAAATACGGTGAGATCAGAAAGCTGAACACCTTAAAAAATAAATCGGTTAAAATTCAATGAAGGCCCTGGAAAAGAGGTATTGGATGAAATACCGGAAAAGGGCGGGGAAGCTCATTCTATGGATCTGGTCCGTGTCGGCTGCCCTGGTATTGACGGGCTGCGCCCTGCCGGGGCCGGACTATGTTCCGCCGGAACAAAAACTGCCGGAATCCTGGAAGGGCGGGTCCATGGGCCTGACCCGCCAGGCCCCCGGCCCGGAGGTCCTTGCAGAATGGTGGACCACCCTCCATGATCCCATCCTTTCAGACCTGATTCAAAGGGCCGTGGCCAACAACCCGGACCTGGGCCAGGCCCAGGCCAGGGTCCGGGAACAGCGGGCCCGGCGGAATATCTCCAGGGCAGGTCTCTTTCCCACCCTGGACGCCTCGGGCTCCCATCGGAAAAGCAAAAGCAGCGAGAACCTGGGGACCGGAAAAGAGACGGACCTCTATTCAGCGGATGTGGACGCCGGTTGGGAACTGGATATCTTCGGCGGGACCCGGCGGTCCCTGGAGGCGGCCACGGCGGAACTGGAAGCCGGTGAGGAAGATTTGAGGGATGTCCTTGTTTCCCTCCTGGCCGAGGTGGCCCTGAATTATACGGACGTCCGGATCCTCCAGGCCCGGATGGATGTGGTGGAGAAAAACATCCTCCTCCAGGACCAGGCCCGCGAACTGGCCCAGTCCCTGTACGATTCCGGCTTGTCCGGCGGACTGGAGATCCAGCAGGCCAAATATAACCTGGAAAACACCCGGTCCCAGATCCCGGTTTTAAGAATCTCCCTGGATGAGGCGAAAAACCGGATTGCCCTGCTTTTGGGGGAGGCTCCGGGCTCGGTTCACGGGACTTTGAAAGACCCTGGCCCCATTCCGGCCTGCCCGCCGGAGATTGCCGTGGGCGTTCCCGCCGATGTATTGCGGCAAAGACCCGATATCCGGCGGGCGGAAAGAAAGCTTGCAGCCCAGACTGCAAGGATCGGGGCGGCCACGGCGGACCTCTATCCCAAGCTGAGCCTGACCGGGTCCATCGGGTATGAATCCCTTGACCCGGACAAATTGCTCCTGGCGGGATCAAGAAGCTGGGGGTTCGGGCCGAGGATCACCTGGCCGGTTTTCAGGGCCGGGTCCATACGGAGCAATATTCGGGTGCAGTCGGCCCTGCAGGAAGAATTGCTGGGCCGCTATGAATCCACGGTTCTCAATGCCCTGGGTGAGGTTGAAAACCAACTGACGGTGTATATGGAGGAGCAGATCCGCAGACAGAACCTGAAGGAGGCCCGGCAGGCGGCCGCTCTGGCCCTGGATCTGGCTCTGGACCAGTACCGGTCCGGGATGACGGCGTTTACACAGGTGCTGGATGCCCAGAGATCCCTGCTGTCCTTTGAAGACAATCTGATCCAGACCGAGGGGAATATCCTATCGGGCCTGGTGCGGCTCTATAAGGCCCTGGGGGGAGGCTGGACCTCTCTGGCCGCCGGCCTTCCGGATCTGAAAAACAGGAATGAAAAAATGATGAATGGCTTAAAGACAGACAAAAATATGGACATGGCCGGGATCCTGGCAAAGGGGTCCGGTCCGGGCCGGGGCAGGCGGTTCCTGGTTCGGGCGGTCTGGGTCATCCTGGCCCTGGCCCTGGTATTTGCCGGGATACGGTGGGGGACGGGCAAGGACGAAGACAAGACCGAATATAAGACCGAAACCGCCGGCCAAGGCAATCTGGTGATCACGGTGGCGGCCACGGGCACCCTGCAACCCATCAACCAGGTGGATGTCGGGTCCGAACTCTCCGGGATCATCCGGACCGTTGAGGTGGATTTCAACGACCGGGTGGAAGCCGGGCAGGTCCTGGCCAGGCTGGACACGGTCAAGCTGGAAACCCAGGTCCAGCAATACAAGGCCTCCCTGGAGTCGGCCCAGGCCAGGGTCCAGCAGATCCGGGCCACGGTCCGGGAGACCGGGAATGAACTGGCCCGGATCAAAGAATCCCGGCGATTGAGCAACAACCAGGTCCCGTCCAGACGGGACCTGGACACGGCCGAGGCGGCCCATGAGCGGGCCCTGGCCGATGAAACCGCGGCCCTGGCCTCGGTATCCCAGGCCCGGGCCGCCCTCAAGACCTTTGAGACGGATCTGTCACGAACTTTGATCTATTCCCCCATTAACGGCATCGTCCTGAAACGGTCCATTGAACCGGGCCAGACCGTTGCCGCCTCCCTCCAGGCCCCGATTTTGTTTACCCTGGCCGAAGACCTGTCCCGGATGGAATTGTCCGTGGATATTGACGAGGCCGACGTGGGCCGGGTGCAAGCCGGGCAGAAGGCGGTCTTTACCGTGGACGGCTATCCGGATATCCGCTTTCCGGCCAGGATCACCCAGGTCCGGTACGGGTCCAAAATCGTCAGCGGGGTGGTAACCTATGAAACCATCTTGAGTGTGGAAAACCCGGATTTATTGCTGAGGCCCGGCATGACGGCCACGGTGAAAATCACGGTCAATGAAATTGAAAATGCGATTTTGGTGCCCAATGCGGCCCTGCGCTATACCCCGCCGGCAAAAGAGAAGGGGCCTCCGGGCGGGAACAGCAGCATCATCGGGAAACTTTTCCCCAGGCCTCGGAGAGCCGGGATGCCGCAGAAAGACTTTGTCCGATCCGAGAGAAAAAGATCCAGGGTCTGGACCCTGAAAGACGGGCAGCCGGTTGAAGTGTTTGTCACCGCCGGGGAGACGGACGGGGTCATGACCGTCATCACCGGCCCCGAGGTGACGCCGGGCATGGTTCTCATCGTGGATACCCTGAGGAAGGAATGATGCCGGCCTCCCTTGCAGCACCGGAAGACAGCGGCCCGCTCATCGAACTCCAGGCTGTGACCCGGTGCTACGGCAGTGGTACGGCCGAAGTAACGGCCCTGCAGGGAATTGATGTAAAAATTGAGCAGGGGGATTTTGTGGCCGTCATGGGTCCCAGCGGGTCGGGCAAGTCCACCTGCATGAATATCCTGGGCTGTCTGGATACTCCCTCATCGGGTACGTACCGGTTTAAGGGCGTGGATGTGGGAGGGCTTTCCCGGGACCAGCGGGCCCTGTTGCGGCGTCACTACCTGGGGTTTGTCTTCCAGGGGTTCAATCTGTTAAACCGGACTTCTGCCCTGGAAAATGTGGAATTGCCCCTGATTTACCGGGGGACCGGCGCCAGGGAGCGCCGCCAAAGGGCCGGGGAGGCCCTGGCCGCCGTGGGCCTGGCCGGATGGGAAACCCATACCCCGGCGGAACTTTCCGGGGGCCAGCAGCAGCGGGTGGCCATTGCCCGGGCCATTGTCACGGACCCCTTTGTTCTCTTTGCCGATGAACCCACCGGCAACCTGGATTCGGCCCGCAGCCGGGAAATCATGGATCTCCTGACCGTTTTTAATACGGACCGGGGCCTGACGGTGGTCATGGTGACCCATGACCCGGCCATGGCCGCCTATGCCAGGCGGGTGATCCGGTTCAGGGACGGACATATTGAAAACCGAGGAAGCCGGGAGGCAGACCATGTTTCTTGAAACCATCCTCATTGCCCTGCGCGAAATCCGGCGCAATGTCATGCGCTCCTCCCTGACCATCCTGGGCATTGTCATCGGGGTGGCTGCGGTGATCACCATGGTGACCGTGGGGGACGGGGCCACCCGGCAGGTGGCCAATGAGATATCCAGCCTGGGGAGCAATCTCATCGACATCTATCCCGGGCAAAGCTTCCGGGGTCCGGGGGGAACCCGGTCGGCAGCTCCCAAATTCAAGATTGCCGATGCAGAGGCCATTGAAAGGGAGATTTCCGGACTGGCCGGGGTGGCCCCGGTCAACGGCCGGTCGGCCCAGGCCATTCGGGGAAACGATAACTGGTCCACCCTCATTACGGGCAGCACCAATGCCTATATCAAGGTCCGGAACTGGACCCTGGCCCACGGGCGGCCCTTCAACGACGAGGAATTGAGGGCCGGGGCCGCCGTCTGCATCATTGGCGACACCCTCCGGAAACAGTTTTTCGGAGGGCAGGACCCCCTGGGAACCGTCATCCGGCTGGAGAAAATTTCCTGCCGGATTATCGGGGTCCTGAAACCCAAGGGACAGTCCGGTTTCGGGATGGACCAGGATGATTTTGTGCTCCTGCCCCTGAGGACGGTCCAGCGGCGGCTGGCCGGCAATACCGATGTCAATTCCATTTCCGTGTCGGTCCTGGACGGGGTTTCAACTCAAAAGGCCAAGGGGGATATTGAAAGATTGCTGCGTCAGCGCCGCCAGGTGGGAGAGGACGAGGAAGACGATTTCCATGTCCGGGACATGCAGGAAATCGTCCAAACCCTGACCGGCACCACCCGGCTCCTGACCACCCTCCTGGGGGCTGTGGCCGCGGTGAGCCTGCTGGTCGGCGGCATCGGCATCATGAACATCATGCTGGTCTCGGTGACGGAACGGACCCGTGAAATCGGTATCCGGCTGGCCATCGGCGCCATGGAAAACAGGTACTCATGCAGTTTCTCATCGAGGCCGTGGTGCTGTCCTGTTTCGGCGGCATCATCGGCATCCTCCTGGGTATCGCTGCCTCGGCCGCCGGGGCCGGGGCCCTTAAGGTGCCCTTTATCCTGAATGTCGGCATCATTGTGGTGTCATTTTTGTTTTCCGCGGGCGTGGGCGTGGTCTTCGGATATTTCCCGGCCCGGAAGGCGGCCCTCCTGGACCCCATCGAGGCCCTGCGCCATGAATAATGGTTTACCTCCGGATCATAAAGCCCATTTCCGGCCTACGCCGGACCGGATCAAAGGGATACAGGGGGTGTATCATTCTGCGGCAGTTGCCTAACCCATTGGTATTGAACGGCAATCCATGAATACCCGGGGATGAAAGCCCGGGCCCTGCAATATTGTGCGACACCCACCCAAAACTCCATTCCCTCTGTTCTTCAATTCCTTAAATTAAAATATACTCCGTATTTACAGATAGATAGGTCCATCACCCCTCCTTTTTCCTGTCCAGGCACAGCCATTGCAATAACGCTTATTAAACAAAAACCGCTTCACTTTTCAAACAACCCGAAAATAGGAGGGCCTGACATGAAAACCATGAATGCAAAAAAAGGGATACAGGGGTTCCGGATCATTGAGGATGAATGCATCTGGATGAAGGCGGGCATTGTTGCCCTTCATACCTGCAACAGGACCTACGACTGCTTTGACTGCAAATTCGATAAGGCCATGACCAAGGCCATGGGAGAAAAAGCAGCCCTGGCGGGGTCCAACTGGTCCGCCTATTTTAAGAAACATTACGACGGCGCATCCAGACCCTGCCGCCACGTCCTGACCGGGCGGATCAGCCGGCCCAAAATCTGCACCCACAATTACGAATGCGCAACCTGCGCCTTTGACCAGATGCTGGACGATATCGAAATCTCCCAGGCCCAGGCCCTGCCTGAATATGTCAATGTCTCCGGATTTGACCTGGCCCAGGACTATTATTATCACGACGGCCATACCTGGGTCCGGATCGAACACGGGGGAATGGCCCGCATCGGTTTTGACGCCTTTGTCATGAAACTTTTCGGAAAGGCGGAATTCCTTCCCGAAGCCATGGACATCGGAAAGCATATGGAAAAGGGAGAACCGGGCTGGGCCATTGCCCAGGACAACCACAGGGCCCATGTCCTGTCCCCCATTTCAGGGACCGTTCTGTCCGTCAACCAGAGGGCCAGGGGAAATCCGGATCTCATGCATGAAGACCCTTACCAGGAGGGCTGGCTGTTCATTGTGGAACCCGAGGCCCCTTTGAAGGATTTACGAAAACTTAAATTCGGGGATGCCGGTATCCGGTGGATGGAAAAGGAACATGCAAAACTCATGAAGCTGATGGGGCCGGAATATGCAGGGCTGGCCGCCACCGGCGGGGAGCCGGTCCATGATTTCTACGGGCTCAATCCTGAAATCGGCTGGGACACCCTGGTTCATACCTTTCTGAAATCCTGATGTCCCGCGCTGTTACCCCGGGGCTTAAGTCCATGGATTTACGGCCCCCCTGCTTTTTTCCGGATGGCGTACCGGATCTGGTCCAGGCAATAATCGCAGAACATGTTGGAAATGGCGTCCAGTTGCTCGATATTTTTTGAAAACCGCATGACACAGGCAGTTTCATGGCAATGGTCCAGACCCATGAGATGGCCGAATTCATGGAGGGCCACCTTGACGATGCCGGCATGGTTTCCCTGAAGCCTGTAAATGGAGACCAGGGCGCGGTTTCCCCTCATCCGGGCCTCGCCCAGGACAAAGGAGAAGACCGGGATAAAGAGATCGGCGTCCATGAAGGCGATTACGGCATGGCAGCCTTGGAATTCCATGGCTTCCAGTTGGTTGATGATCATCCCGGCATCATATTGGATCCTTCTCTTGTCAAAGGCATGGTCCGGCCGGGCGAGGCCGGGGAGGATACGCGTGCGGAGGCCCAGTTCCCCTAAAAAGGAGCCTGCCAGTATTTTCAAATGGACGGGATCGATTTCTCCGACGGGCTGAAGCCCCAGGCAGAATCCGTCCCGGTCCATTTCACGGTTTTTCCGCGCCATGGCGGCGGATCATCCGGTGGAGGGTGGCCCGGCTGACCCC
>JAAUSZ010000216.1 GCA_012031875.1 Desulfobacula sp. | reverse complement strand
TATTTCTGCCAGTATTTTTCGATGCGGGCCTCGGCCTTTTCGCCGGTCAGGGCGCTGCTCAGGACCGGGTAAACCAGTCCATGGAAAACCGGGATTTGCTGATATTGTAAGTATGGGTATTTTCCCGGATGGACCGGCCCAGTTTGTGGAAGGCTGTTTCCCATGAAACACGGGTTTTTTCAAGAACAAAGGCAAGGGACAGGGCGCATTTCAGGCTCAGGTAGATGGAGCTTGAGCCGGACAAAAGGGCCATGGGGTCCACCCGGCCTTCCGGGCTTTTGGCCCAGAAAATCTCCCCGGATTCGGCCTGGAGGCTCAGGGCATATTCGATAGCTTTTTCCAGGGCGGGCCACATCTGTTTCAAAAGACCGGTATCCTTATGGATGAGCCAGGCATGAAACAGGCCCACACAGATATAGGCAGCCATATGGGTTTCACAGGTCCTATCCCCGGGCTCACCCTTTATATAGGAAGAATACCAGGACCCGTCCGGGTTCTGCATGCTTTCCAGCCATTCAAAGGCTTTACGGGCTGCCCCGGCCCGGCCTCCGATATTCAGCCCCATAATGGTTTCCACCAGATCCCAGGGATCTGTTTTTCCGTCCGTATGCCAGGGAATATCCCCGTTTTCCCGCTGAAGGGAGAGGATGAACCCGGTAACTGAGTCAATGTTCAGGGTGCCGGAAGTATTTAATTTGGAGCCTCTTAACAGCATTCATGATCTCCGGTCAAAATTTTGCCTGATATTCAGGTAGCTCACCTTACCAGACCGGATTTTTTTTTTCAAGGAATTTGAAATTCAGGGTCATGAATGATTATTCACAAATCGCCGGTTTTGGCGGAATCTGCCTCAAAACCGGAATCCCCGGAAGGGGAATCTATATAACCGGCTGAAATTGAAGAAAATATAATCTTCATTCAAGCCCCGGCATCTTGAATAATTTTCCTTGACAAGCCAGGCCTTTATCTGTTAATCACGTTGAATGATCATTCATAAATCCTTATTTAACCCTTGAGACAGGAGGACATCATGATAAGAAAAATCAGAAAGGCTGCCGTTATCGGCTCGGGAATCATGGGAGGCGGGATCGCCGCCCTTCTTGCCGGCGCCGCGTGAAAGTGCAGCTTCTGGATATTGTTCCCTTTGATTTGAAAGAGGAAGAAAAAAACAATCCAGCAGCCCGGAACAGGATCGTCAAGGCAGGATTTGACGGCGCCTTGGCTGCAATGCCGGCCCTGTTTTACAGCAAAAAAGACGCGGGGCTCATCTCCATCGGCAACCTGGAAGACGATATCCAGACCCTTGCCGAATGCGACTGGATCATTGAGGTGGTGGTGGAGAACCTGAAAATCAAACAGGAGCTGTTCGCAAAAATCGAAAAAGTCAGAAAACCCGGCTCCATCGTGACCTCCAACACCTCCGGTATTCCCTTGAAAGACATCAGCCAAGGCTTTTCAAAGGAATTCAAGGAGCATTTCATGGGGACCCATTTTTTCAACCCGGTCCGCTATATGCACCTCCTGGAGCTGATCCCCGGTGCAGACACCCTTCCAGAGGTGCTGGATTTCATTGCCGCCTTCGGTGAGAAAAACCTGGGCAAGGGCATTGTCTGGGCCAAGGACACCCCCAATTTTGTCGGGAACCGCATCGGCATCCAGGGTATCGGCGCCGTTGCAAAGGCCATGATTGAAGACGGCCTCACCATCCCGGAAGTGGATGCCATCCTTGGGTCGGCCCTGGGACGTCCCAAGACCGCTATTTTTAAAACCGTTGATCTCGTCGGCCTGGATACGGTAATCCATGTCTGCAAAAATTCCTACGAGCGCTGTCCGGACGATGAACAGAGAGACGCCCTGGTGCTTCCGGACTTCATCAACAAAATGGCCGAAAAAAAATGGTTTGGAAACAAGACCCAGGGCGGGTTCTACAAAACCGAACTGACTCCGGAATGGAAAAAGCTCCGCAAGGTCCTGAACCCCGCCACCATGGAATATGAAGACCTGACCCGGCCCTCCTTCCCCTGCATTGACGAGTCAAAGAAAAAACCCACCCTCAAGGAAAAAATCAACTGCGTCCTGAACGGCGAGGACAAGGGCGGGAAATTCGCCTGGAAAATAGCCGCCAACGGCTTTCAGTACGCAGCCAACCGGGTGCCTGAAATTGCCGACACCATCATTGAAATCGATAATTCCATGAAATGGGGATACAATTTTGAGATGGGCCCCTTTGAACTCTGGGATACCTATGGGGTTGAAAAAGCCGTTGAACGGATGAAAAAAGAGGGCCTGGCCGTGCCGGCCAATGTAGCGGCCATGCTGGAAAAGGGCCATACCTGCTTTTACAAGCTGGAAAACGGAATTCAATATTTTTATGATTTTGCCTCGGCCTCCTACAAGGCGGTTCCGGTCAGCAAGAACGCGGTTTCCATTGCCGCGGCCAAGGGCAATAACAAAACCGTTCTTTCGAACAAATCCGCAAGCCTGGTGGATATCGGCGACGATGTCTTCTGCGTCGAATTCCATACCAAGATGAATGCCATCAATGCGGAAATTGTGGATACCATCGGCGAAGCCCTGGATTATGTGGATCAAAACGGATGCGGGCTGGTCATCGGCAACCAGGCCGGCGGTATGCCCGGCGCTTTCTCCGCGGGTGCGGACTTAAGCTTTGTGTCCAAACTCTGCCATGATAAGAAATATGCAGAAATCGATGCGTTCCTGAAAAAGGCCCAGGACGGGATCCAGAGAACCAAATACGCTTCCTTCCCCGTGGTGGCCGCACCTTACGGCATGGTGCTGGGCGGCGGTTGTGAAACCTGTCTGGGCGCAGACCGGATCGTGGCCCATTCGGAACTCTATATGGGCCTTGTGGAAATCGGGGTGGGTCTGCTTCCGGCCGGCGGCGGCACCATGAACCTCTGGAAAAAATTCATCACGGCCCTGCCGGCCAAGACCGCCAAGGACAACAACCTGGCCAAACTCTTTGTCCCCGCCTTCATGAATGTGGCCATGGCCGCAGTGTCCATGTCGGCTGCCCAGGCCAGGGAAAACGGGTATCTGAACCAGGTGGACCGGATTGTCTACAACCGCGACAACCTCATCGGCGAAGCCAAAAAAGAAGTGCTGAAAATGGTGGATGACGGCTATGCCCCGCCGGCCAAACAACCCCTCATCGTCATGGGGGACGCCGGCCAGGGAATGGTCAATACGGAACTTTTCAATATGCTGAACGGCAAATTCCTGAGCGAATACGACGCCTTTTGGCCAAACGGATTGCCTTTGTCATGAGCGGCGGTGAAGTCAGGGCCGGCAGCGAAGTGGATGAAGACACCATTTTAAAACTGGAGCGGGAGGCCTTTGTTGACTTCTGCAAGGAAGAAAAAACCATGGCCCGTATCGATCATATGCTTAAAACCGGCAAACCGCTCAGAAACTAAAGGAGGAACTCTGTCATGAGAGACGCGTATATTGTACAATCGGTCAGGACCCCCGGCTGCAAACAGAACAAAGGTCTTTACAACCAGACAAGGCCCGAAGAACTGATTTCATTTATCATGAAATCCGCAGTGGAACGAACCAAAAACCTGAAACCCGAAGACCTGGATGATGTCATGCTGGGCTGCGCCTTCCCCGAAGGCGAGCAGGGCCTGAACCTGGGCCGGATCGCACCGAAAATGGCCGGTTTCCCGGATAAGGTGTCCGGAGCCACCGTGAACCGGTTCTGTGCTTCCGGTCTTGAAGCCATTGCCCTGGCCTCCATCCGGGTTCAGATGGGATGGTCAGAGGTCACCATGGGCGCGGGTGTGGAATCCATGACCTTTGTCCCCATGGGCGGACATACCCCCCGCCCTCACCCGGTATTTTCCCGGACCAACCCGGATATGTATATTTCCATGGGCATTACGGCGGAAAACGTGGCCAACCGGTATAATGTTTCCAGAGCAGACCAGGATAAATTTGCCGCCGATTCCCAGGCCAAGGCAACCCGAGCCCGGGATAACAAGCTCTTCACGGAAATCGTTCCCACCCCGGCCAATAAATATGTCAAACAGGCCGACGGCACCTATAAAAAAGAACAATTCATTGTCGAACACGATGACGGCATCCGGGCCACCACCCTTGAAGGCCTTGCAAAGCTGAGACCGGCCTTTGCCGCCGGCGGCAGTGTCACGGCCGGAAACTCTTCCCAGACCACGGACGGGGCGCGGCCACCATCATCGCCTCCCCGGAAAAATGCAAGGAACTGGGGCTGGAGCCCATGGCCAGACTGGTATCCTATGCCACCATCGGCTGCAAATCCGATGAAATGGGCGTAGGCCCCCGCTATGCCATTCCCAAGGTCCTGGAGCAGGCCGGTCTTACCATCGGCGACATTGATATCTATGAAATCAATGAGGCCTTTGCCTCCCAGGCCATTTACAGCATCCGGGAAATCGGACTTGAAAAATATATGGACCGGATCAATATCCACGGCGGCGCCATCGCCCTGGGCCATCCCCTGGGATGCACCGGCGCCAAGCTCACGGCCACCTGCATTGCCAACCTTAAAGAAGTCAAGGGGAAATACGGCATCGTGTCCATGTGCATCGGCGGCGGCATGGGTGCGGCAGCCATTTTTGAACGGCTGTAATCCATCCTCTTTACCGCGTTAAAATACAAGGGGCTGTGTTTGGTTATCCAGACACAGCCCCTTGGTCTTTATCCGGGTTTAACCGGCTTTGTGAAAATGCTCATTGACCTTTTCCCAGTTGATGATTTCAAAAAAGGCCTTGATATAATCCGGCCGCCGGTTCTGGTATTTGAGATAATAGGCGTGCTCCCAGACATCCAGCCCCAGGACCGGGGTTTTCCCAAGACTTAAAGGACTGTCCTGGTTGG
This sequence comes from Desulfobacula sp., assembly GCA_012031875.1. GTDB lineage: Bacteria > Desulfobacterota > Desulfobacteria > Desulfobacterales > Desulfobacteraceae > Desulfobacula. Next base: position 2,701 of record JAAUSZ010000216.1, on the reverse strand, counting down.
CGGTGGTCATAATGTCAAGCTTTCCCTGATCCAGGGTGAGCCAGGTCCAGCCGCTGCCGAACAAAAGGGCGGCCCGGTTGGAAAAATCCTCCCTGAATTTCTCAACACTGCCGAATTGCTTCAGAATGGCTTCACTTACGGCACCGCCAAAGGGGACGTCCTTTTTCAGGAGCGGCCAGAAAAAAGAATGGTTGGAATGGCCGCCGCCATGATTTCGGACGGCTGTCCGGATGTCTTCCGGTATCCGGTCCAGGTTTTTTAAAAGATCTTCCACCTCAAGGCCTTCAAATTCCTTGCGCCCGCTCAGGGCCGCATTGAGTTTGTCCACATAGGTCTGATGGTGCTTGGTATGATGAATCCGCATGGTCTCTTCATCAATAAAGGGTTCCAGTGAATTATAATCGTAAGGTAAGGGTGGTAATACGTGTAACATGGGTCCACCTCCTGTGGTTGTATTGAATCATCCGACCCACGGGCCGGTTATATTCACAGGAAATGGAACCCTGCCCGGCCCCTGCGTCGATACCACAAAGTGTAAGTACACCGGAAATCAAGTCAAGGGGCATCAGATCGCCTTTCTCAATGCCAGGGCCTCCTTATTGTCCGGGGCTTTCTGAAGAATCCGGTTCAAATAGGCGTCAACCTGATAAATCTTGTCAAAATGATAATAGATCTTGGCGATTTCAAGCTTCACATCCATCCGGCCGGGCAGGGCCCGCTCCAGACCCAAAAACAGTTCCAGGGCCTTTTCAAAATTCTCAACGGCAAGATAGATCCCGGCGGTTTTAAAAATCAGGTCATATTTTAAAGGGTATTCATGGATAATGCTTTCCAGCAATTCCTTGGCATATTCAAATTCGTCAAAGGCCAGGCAGATATCAGCGATTCTTTCCTTGAGGGCTGAATTTTTTTCGATTCGGAAATGACCTTTGAAAAGAGCTGGATGGCCGGATGGGCATGGCCGGCGGCCAGGAGCCGTTCTCCCAGCAGGATGGCCTCCTCGGAAAAGCGGAGGGTCAGGGACAGGACCTCAAGATAATAGCGGGCGGCTTTTTTCAGGTCGTTTTTTTTGACATACATCTCCCCCAGGATCTGCCGCGTATGGGCATCGTGGGGATTGACGGCCGCGGCTTTCTGAAGGCATTTCTCGGCCTGTTCCGGCTTACCGGTTTTTGCATACAGCAGTCCCAGCCGCCTCAGCCATCGGGAGGCCGAGGGTTTGGAATTCAGGGCCAGTCTGGTTTTTTCTATGGCGGATTCCAGATCCCCCGCCTCTTCAAAGCTCCTGGCCTCACTCATGAGAACCGTGGCCGGGTCCGGATGATTCACCCGGTCCACAACCATTCTGATTTTGGTATCCAGGGCATTCAGGGTCAGGGGTTTTAAAAGATATCCGTCGATTTCCGTTTCAGCCACCTCCAGAACAATGTCTTTTTCGGATTCCGCACTGACCATGATCACCGGAATATCTCGTAAGGCCTTATCTTTACGAATATTCTCCAGCATCTGGGCTCCGTTCATGAAGGGCATCCGCCAGTCCAGAATCACCAGGTCCGCAGGCGTGGATTCGAGAATACTCATCCCTTCCCGGCCGTTTTCAGCAAATTTCAGTGTTTTGCCGATATTCAGATGCCTGAGCATTTTTCTCATGGTCAGCCTCATGCTCTTCATATCATCCACAGCCAAAATCGTCATATTTTCAATATCTATCGAAGTTCTGTTCGTTTCCATTTTTCAAAGGGCCTTTATGTTAAGCGGCTTAAAAGCGCTGATGGATACCACATAATAAAAAAACCGGGTGCCTTTTCAAAGGCCGCCCGGTTCGGTCAACGCAAATTTTATAGTCTGCAACCCGGCGGTCTTATCCAAGATCCGTGGCTTTCCGTCCCTGCCTCACGACAGGTTTGGCCATAGTTTTATGCCTGTGTTTATACCCTTTTCAGGGAAAGGTGTCAATTCATTCCAAACATCTCATCAAATCCAAATAAAGACATACCCGCCTTCGGCATAGCCGAAATGCCGGAAGACGGGGTTGTAATTGCTGGAAAGGCTCCCATAAAAGGCCTCGAAAGAGACCTGGTAGGGATGGAGCTGGTCCGGGTCCACATCCAGGAAGGTGACCTTTCCGGACACCGGATCATACCCGCCCACGGGCGAGATATGGGGGATGTGAAGTTCGGGCAGGACGCTTCCCTGGTCAAAATGGGCGATGATGACGCAATCCCCTTGGGTTTCAAACTGTTCGAGCCTGGTGCGAAGGGTTTGTTTCAGCTTTTCCGATTTCCCGGGGTCTCTTGAGACCTGAACCACCTCCAGGGCTTTGTATTGAATCCCGTAGGCGTCCAGGCTGCCTTGGACCACTTCTCCCAGGACGGGCAGGGGAAGGCCCCTCCGGCCTTTGTATCCCTCGTCGCTCATTCTTTCCTTCCAGTGGGCCGTCTTGACGGTTTCAAGCAGGTCCTTCTGGGTGAGGGGGGGTGCCGGGGCCGTCCCCTGTTTTTCCAGAAGGACATTGATGACCGAGACCACCGAGGCCACGGAACAGGAAGACTCGTGGAACTGTTTGACATGGTGGCGGACGAGCCCGTCCTTGATAAAATTTCCCGTGTTCCGGCAGGGGCTTTCTGATGAGGTCGGCCCGGTTTTTGTGAAGCCCCTGTTTAAGGGCTTTGGAACCAGATACTGGATATAGAAGATAGGG
>JAAUSZ010000043.1 GCA_012031875.1 Desulfobacula sp. | reverse complement strand
TGTGCCGCAGGACCTGCAGCAAAAGGAGACCCGGGTTCAGGTTTTTTTGATATAGAGAGCCCCCGCCGCAGGAGGGGCATTTTTCTTTTATGTCCGGCAAGAGGTTTGTCCTTTATCTTTTCATGGCGTGAAGCTAAAATAAGGCCAAACCGGATAAAAGTCAAAACTTATAAAAACAGGAAGGAGAATCCATCATCCATGGAAAAAAATGAAGACCGCTACAGGCGCAGTTATCCCATTTCCTGGGACCAGCTTCACAGGGATTCAAAGGCCCTTTCGTGGCGGCTCCATGATATGAGCCGGGAGATGAAGCAGGCCTGGAAAGGCATCGTGGCCGTCACCCGGGGAGGCCTGGTCCCGGCAGCGGTCATTGCAAGGGAACTGGGGATCCGCCACATTGATACGGTCTGTATCACCAGCTACGACTGGCAGAACCAGGGCGAGCCCCAAATTTTAAAATCCGTTGAAGGGTCGGGCAAAGATCTGCTGATCATTGATGATCTGGTGGACACCGGGTCCACGGCCCGGATTGTCCGGAAAATGCTGCCCGAGGCCTATTTTGCCACGGTTTATGCCAAACCTGCGGGAAAACCCCTGGTGGATGCCTATGTGACGGAAGTGAGCCAGGATACCTGGATTCTTTTTCCCTGGGATTCGGAATCCCGGTTTGTTGAACCCATAGCCGGGAAATAGGAGGGCCCTGCCCGGAAAAAAGTCCTGTTTTCCGGGCAGGGAAGGATTATTTTTTTTGGTCCATGATATTTTTATGGGCCATGAGGCGGATGGCGTTGATCTTGATAAAACCTTCCGCATCTTCCTGGTTGTAGCCGCCGGCAATGTCCATGGAGGAGAGATCCTGGTTGTACAGGGATGAGGGGCTGGTCCTGGCCACGGGATAGGCCGTTCCCTTGAAAAGCTTCAGGGTCACTTCCCCGTCAATGAATTCCTGGCTCTTGTTGATGGCCGTCATGAGAAATTCCATCTCCGGGCTGAACCAGAATCCGTAATACACCAGTTCGGCGAATTTGGCCGAGAGCATGTCCCGGAGCCGCATGACTTCCCGGTCCATGGCAACGCCTTCAATGTCTTTGTGGGCCGCATGGAGGATGGTCCCGCCGGGCGTTTCATAGACCCCCCGGGATTTGATGCCCACAAACCGGTTTTCCACCATATCCAGCCTTCCGATGCCGTTTTCCCGGCCCAGTTGGTTGAGGTACTGGAACAGGTCCAGGGGATCGGTTTTGACGGCATGGTCACCCAGATTGGTCACCTTGACCGGGATGCCGTCCTTGAATTGGACCCTGATTTTTGTGGGCGTATCCGGGGCTTTTTCCGGGGATACGGTGTGGGAATAGATGCTTTCTTCGCATTCATGGCCCGGATCTTCAAGAATTCCGGCCTCATGGGAAATATGCAGCAGATTGTCGTCTTCGCTGTAGGGCTTGGAGGCCGACTGCTTGGTGGGAATCCCGTGCTTTTCCGCATAGGCCAGAAGATCAGTCCGGCCTTTGAAGGCATTCAGAAAGGCCGCATTCTTCCAGGGGGCAATGACCTTGATCCGCGGGTTCAGGGCATAATAGGACAATTCAAACCTGACCTGGTCGTTTCCTTTTCCCGTGGCCCCGTGGGCCACATATTCGGCCCCGACTTCCCCGGCGATCTCGATCTGTTTTTTGGCGATGAGGGGCCTTGCGACGGCGGTACCGAGAAGGTATCGGCCTTCATAGATGGTATTGGCCTTGAACACGGGAAAGATATAATCCGTGACAAATTCTTTTTTCATGTCCACGATGAACACTTTTTTGGCGCCGATCTTCAACGCCTTCTGCTCGGCTGCGGCAAAATCCTCTTTCTGGCCGATATCGCCATATAGGCATATACTTCATAGCCTTGTTCCAGGAGCCATTTCAGGATGACGGAGGTATCAAGCCCTCCTGAATAGGCCAGGACAATTTTTCCTTTTGACATGGGGTCTCCTTTAATCTTCGTAATTCTTACCACGGTCTATTAATGAAGAAAATTCGATAAATAGTCAACCTTTGATCCTGAAGATTCCAAATTTGCTTGGATGGATTTTAGAATTTCGCGGATAATCGCGGTTTTGGGGGCGGGGGAAAGCATCTGGACCTCAATGGTCTTGATGTCCATGAGGAGTTCCGCCATCCGGGGATAGGACATCCGGGCCGCCCCCAGGGTTTTTTTGATTTCCGGGAGGAGGGTGTCAAGTGCTGCCCGGCCCCGGTCCTCCAGGACCGGGGCCGTACCCAGGGACAAGGACGGGTCCGGTCCGGGATCGATGTTGATCTCCAGCGCGGCCAGGCCCTCACGGGTGATCCCGATCCCGCCGGAAAGGGTTTTCAGCTCTGCCAGTCCCTGGATATAGAGGCTTTCCGCCAGGGTCCCGGCCTCGTCTTTTTCCAGCCCCAGAGCCTGGCCCACCTCATACATGGAGACCTGGGTCTCGGGATTCCCTTCCGTCCGGGTATAGAGTTCATACAAAAAGGCCTTGGTTTCCGGGCCCACTGTTGCTGTCATGGCGTTCTCCCTTTATTTATGGAATTTTTCAAATTTAGATCATATCATGGATCAAAGGGGAGATGATACTTAAAAACCGGCAGATAAAAAACATGAATTGAATTTGTCCTGCGCCTGGCCTATAATACTAAGAAATTTTTCCCTAAGGTCCAATGCGATAAACACCAAACCGGTCATCAGGAGGAAAGCCAATGGCACTGATACTCAGATCCGATGCGTTTGCCGCGGGGCAGGAAATCCCTGCTGAATATACCTGTGAAGGAGAAGACATTTCTCCGGAGCTGGTCTGGGAGGGAGCCCCGGAAAACACCAAAAGTTTTGCCCTCATCGTCCATGACCCGGACGTCCCCAGCCCGGACCATCCCAAACGGATCTGGGTCCACTGGGTCTTGTACAATATCCCGCCGGACACCCGGAGGCTTGCCCGGGACATTGCTCCCGGGGATTTGCCCGCTGGAACCCTGGAAGGGCTCAGCGACTGGGACAGGACCGGATACGGCGGGCCCTGCCCCCCCATAGGCCGGCACCGGTATTTTCATACCCTCTATGCCCTGGACACAGTCCTTAAAAAATTACAGAATCCCACCAAATCCAGGCTTGAGGCGGCCATGAAGGACCATGTCCTGGCCAGGGCCGAACTGGTGGGCACCTATATCAAAAAAGCCTAGGCCGGACCGGTAAAGCATGATGATGTTAAGGCGCTTCCGGGACAGCATAATGAACCGGATTTTCCCAAAGGAGGGCCCGGAAACGGACAGCCTTTCCTTCTGGCGGACCCGGATTCTGTCCACCATGCTTTTCTTCGGGGTTGCCGTGGGCTTTTTTGTTTTCATCTCCATCTTCCCCCTGGTCATTGAAAAAAGACTCTGGGGCTTGGCGGCCCTGGATGCCCTCATCTGGTCCGCTGCGGTCTGCCTTTTGCTGTTTCCCCACATCGGCTATATGGTCCGGGCGGTTTTCGCCCTGGTCTTCGCCTATATCATCGGCCTTGCCATTACGGTTTCCGTCGGACCCTTAAGCGGGGGCCCGGCCTGGTTTTTCTGCTTTGCCGTCCTGGCCGGGGTGCTTCTCGGGCCCAGGGCCGCCGTTATCGCCCTGACGGTCAATACGGTCACCATGGGCCTCATCGGATATCTCATGGCGCACGGCCTGTTCGGCGCGGAATTCCCCTTTTTCAATTCCCAGCGCCTCATGGTGGTGGCCGGGATTAATTTTATCTTTTTAAACGCCCTGGCCGCCATTTCCGTTGCCGTCCTGGTCCGGGGGCTGACGGTTTCCCATGAAAAGGAAAAGCAACTGGCCCTGTCCCTGAAAGCAGAACAGATGAGGCTGGAGGCTGAAATCCGGGAGAGAAACAAGGCCGAGGCCTCCCTCCGGGAAAGCGAGGAAAAATACCGGAACATCCTGGAAAGTATTGAAGACGGCTATTATGAAGTGGACCTGAAAGGAAATTACACCTTTTTCAATGATTCCATGTGCCGGATTCTCGGGTATTCCCACCGGGAACTCATGGGGCTGAACAACCGGGATTATATGGACAAAGACAATGCAAAAAAGATTTATACCACCTTTAACCAGGTATTCCGGACCGGGGTTCCCACCAAGGCCCTGGACTGGCAACTGATCCGCAAAGACGGGACCGCCTGTTTTGTGGAGACCGTGGTCTCCCTGATGAGGGACCGCAGCGGCCATGGAACCGGGTTCAGGGGAATCGCCCGGGATGTCTCGGACCGCCGCCAGTTGGAAAAACAGCTCCGCCAGGCCCATAAAATGGAATCCATCGGCACCCTGGCCGGAGGAATCGCCCATGATTTCAACAATCTCTTGTATATCATCATGGGCAATACCGAACTGGCCATGGATGAGATCCGGGACGGAAATCCCCTGTCCGCCTATCTTGAAAAAATCAAATCGGCCTGCCTCAGGGCCGCGGATGTGGTGAAGCAATTGCTGAATTTCAGCAGGGAAACGGCCCAGGCCTTAAAACCCCTGGATATTGTCGCCGCCATACGGGAAGAGGCCCGTTTTCTGAGGACCTTCCTCCCTTCCTTAATTGAGATCCGTGAGACCTTACCCAATCATAAAATCTTCATTGCCGCGGACCCGGCCCAGATCAACCAGGTTCTGATGAATATCTGCACCAATGCGGCCCAGGCCATGGAGAAAACCGGCGGAAGGATAGACATCACGGCCGGGCTGACGGATCTCGGCCAGGCCCAGGCCCTTCAGTATCCCAACCTTTTGCCCGGCCCCTATATCCGGATTTTAATCGAAGACACCGGGCCCGGCATTGATCCGGAAAACCTGGACCGGATCTTTGATCCGTATTTTACAACCCGGGAGGTGGGCAAGGGGTCCGGCATGGGCCTTGCCGTGGTCCACGGAATTGTCAAGCGCCACAAGGGGGCCGTCGGCGTGGCCTCAGAAAAGGGAAAGGGAGCGGCCTTCACCCTGCTTTTTCCGGTGATCCGGCCGGCCCAGGAAACTTCAGGAGCCAAAAAAGAGGGCCTAGAATAAAGAAAGGGGCTATGCCCTACATCAGGCCGGGTTCGGCTTTCCCCAGTCCTTTTTCTGGGGCGGGAAGACCACTCCCTTTGCCCTCAAAATGACAAAGCTCGTGCTGGCGTATTTCGACCGCAAGGTTACGGCCGAAGCCTTTGGCGGAAAAAACACCAAAGCCTACCGCTATATCCCGGTTCACCAGTCCCTGAAGCCCGGGGTCCAGGCCGCCCTCACCCTTGGGGACGGGCCGGCCGCGGTGGATGAAAACTGGTGCATTGGATGCGGGGTCTGCGCCTTAAAATGCGATTTCGATGCCGTCAGGATCATCTATAGGAAAGATCAAAACCCGGTGCCCACGGATTTTAAAACCCTCCACACCACCATCCGGAGAGAACGGACTGAAGATTCCGTCGGATAACGGAGCACAATTTTCGCATAATTAACCCGCCCGGTTTTAAACAGATCTAAACGACAGATTGTAACACTTTGTCACAATTCAATTGCCCACCCATTAATTCCCAGATCAACCTCTTGTTATTAAAATAAATATTTGATTTTTTTTCATTCCTGTCGGTTCTCCTTTGAGGCCTCGACAAGGAATTTCAAGCATTTCCGGGATGTTTTGTCATCATGACAGACTGTTCAATGTGTACTGTTCACCTTCCTCTTTTTTCCCCGAATGACGGATTTAAAAACGTAATAACATATTGAATTCATAAATGATGTTGCTGTGATTGGTTTTTATGATGCCATGGCACCCTTTTTGCGAATTACATAAAAAAGTCCGTAAAAGGACAACCATAAAAAAGGAGATGATGCATTCATGGAATTTATTCGTGTAAGAAATTTTATTGATGGAAAATGGGAAGAGGACGCTTCAGCGGAATATGTACCATTATTTAATCCATCGACCGGAGAGCAGATCGGTGAAGTCCCCCTTTCAACACAGGCAACATCACTTCGAGCCATTGAGTCATCTGCCCAGGCGTATGGACTGTGGCGAAAAATATCCATTGGCAGGCGCATGAAATATATTTTTTCCATGCACAAGGCCATGGAAGAAAATGCTGAGAAACTGGCTTTTTCCATTGCTGTGGACCAGGCAAAGCATATCAGTGAAGCCAGGGGGGAAGTCGGCAGGGTCATCGAATTGATTGAAACCGCCTGCTCAATCCCCACCCTGATCCAGGGAGAAACCCTTAACGGAATTGCCGGCAATATCAATGGACGGGTGATACGGGAGCCCCTGGGTGTTTTCGGCGGTGTGTCTCCATTTAATTTTCCCGCGCTGGTTTTTGGCTGGTTTGTCCCTTTTGCCATAGGTGTCGGCAATACCTTTATCTATAAGCCTTCCACCCAGTCACCTCTTTTTATGCAGGAGATGGGAAAGATCTTTAATGATATCGGGTTGCCTCCCGGTGTCATCAATATTGTTCATGGAAACCGAAAAGTTCCGGAGACCTGGTATGAACACCCGGCTATTTCAGGAGTCTGTCTTGTCGGTTCGACACCGACGGCCAAACATATTGCCCAGGGCTGCGCCAGAGGCGCAAAACGGACCATGCTTCTAGGGGGTGCGAAAAACTATCTTGTGGTAATGGAAGACGCGGATCTGGATGTTTTTATCGATAATTTTGTCCACTCTTGTTACGGATCTGCGGGTCAGCGTTGCCTTGCCGGTTCAATTGTCGCCATTGTACCTGAAATATACGATAAGGCCCTGGAACGGATGATTGAGGTTTCAAAAACCATAAAAGTCGGCGATGCCATGGATCCCAGTGTGTATATGGGGCCTGTAATTTCCGCTCAGGCCAAACAAACCATTGAACAATACATTGAAACAGGTATTGAGCAAGGCTCCAGATTGATCCTGGACGGCCGGAATCCGGATGTCCCTGATAAAAATAAGAAGGGGTATTTTGTCGGTCCCACCATTTTTACCGAGGTTACCCCCTGCAGAACCATTGCCAAAGAAGAAATATTCGGACCGGTTGTTTCGGTAATGAAAATTGCCGACATGGAAGACGCACTCCAGCTTATCCGGGCGCAGGAATTTGGAAACGGTGCCTGCATATTTACCAACAATCTGTTTTACACGGAGAAATTTATATCAGAAGCAGATGTCGGCATGGTGGGTGTAAATGTCGGTGTCTGTGCCCCTCATCCCTACCTGCCCTTCGGCGGAATTAAAGATTCTTTGCTGGGTACGGACAAGGTTCAAGGTAAGGACGGCATTGATTTTTTCACCCAGAACAAAGTGGCAACCATACGGACCGTTCCGCCCCAGGGCGTAGAAATAATGAAAATTCAGTCGGCTGGGGACAAATCGATCAGAAGCTGTGTGGCACAGTAAAAGGAGCTTTTATGGGACAGCAAGACACGCGTCAGGTCAAAGTGAGTGTACAACATCTCACCAAACGCTTTGGTGACCTGCTGGTATTGGATGATATTAATTTTAATATAAAAAAAGGTGAGCTTGTTGCCATTGTCGGCCCTACCGGCTGCGGCAAGACAACATTCTTAAACTGCCTTACCAAGCTTTATACTCCTTCCGAAGGCGATATCTATATAGATGGGAAACCCGCTGATCCCAAAAAGCACAACATATCTTTTGTTTTCCAGGAGCCTACCTGCCTTCCGTGGAGAACAGTATGGGATAATGTCGCATATGCGCTGGAGGTCAAAAAAAAATCCAAAGAATGAAATAAAACAAAAAGCTGATCAGATGATGAAACTGGTCGGGCTATCCGATATGGGCCATCTCTATCCAAATCAGATTTCAGCAAGTATGATTCAACGGCTGACCGTTGCCCGTGCATTCTCCGTTGATCCTGATTTACTGCTTATGGATGAGCCCTATGGGCAGTTGGATATTAAACTGCGGTTTTATCTTGAAGATGAGCTGGTCCGGTTGTGGAAAACCCTGGGCAATACCATTCTTTTTGTCACCCACAATATTGAAGAGGCTGTCTATATTGCGGAACGGGTTTTGGTTCTGAGTCCCAAACCCACAACCATAAAGGAAAATGTTCTGGTGGATCTCCCCAGGCCGAGAAATCCGCTTGATCCCAAATTTATTGAACTTCGAAAATATGTTACCGACCTTATCAAATGGTGGTAGCCGTATGGATCTGAGAAAAAAGGGGGTGATAAATCTATGGGTGTTGACGGCAGAACTTTGTAAGAGTGTTTACCAGATATTCAAGCAATAACAAAACAGGTATCCATATCCTGTCACAAGTAAGGAGAAATAAATATGAGACATCTGATGAAAACGATTATTTCAGGATTAATTTTTGCGGCCGTTCTGTTCGGCCTTTTCGGTGTGAGCCCTGTCCTGGCAAAAGATTTTAAAATAAACATCTGTGCCATGCCTGAACATGAAACCTTTTTTCCCTGGTATGCCAAAAAATGGGGTGGGACAAGGAAGCCGGCCTTGATTTTAACATCCTCTATTTTGAAAGCGGGATGCAGCAACTGGAAGCGCTTCCTGCAAAACAGTGGGATGTAGGTCTGACAGGCGGAGTGCCCCATGTATTTGGTGCACTCCGGTATAATGCATATCTGCTGGGTATCGGCAACAATGAATCGCTTGCCAATTCTGTTTTTGTCCGGCCGGATAGCGATATGGCAAAAACCAAAGGCGCAATAAACGGATACCCTAATGTTTACGGAACTGCAGACCAGGTAAAAAAGAAGGTATTTCTGGTCACAACCGTCTCTTCTGCCCATTATGTGATGAGTTCCTATTTGAGTGTCTTTGGACTCAAAGACAGCGATGTTGTCATCAAACAGATGGATCAGGCATCCATCATGGCCGCTTTTGAATCCGGGGTCGGTGACTTTGCCTGTTTGTGGGCTCCTTACAGCTACAAAGCCTTTGAAAACGGCTGGGTAGAAGTGGCCAATATTGATGCCACCAAAAGGGCGCTGCCCATTACCATTATTGGAGACAAAGAGTTTTGCGACAAAAACCCGGAAGTCGTGGCAAAATTTTTAGGCGTTATGTTCCGGGGAATTAAAAAAATAAAGGCAGAAGGGGCCTCTCCTGAAAATATCAAACTTTTCAAGGAAATGTATCTTAACTGGGCAGGCATGGAATATACTGATGCACAAGCCAAACAGGACATTGAAATGCATCCGGTTATTGAATTTGCAGACCAGTTGAAAATCATGGATGCATCAAAGGGAGAATCCGAAGTTCAGCGATGGGAAAGACTTATTGCTGAATTTTTGAATGTCAATGGCCGGCTGACCCAGGCGGAATTTGATAAAATTAAAGGCGGGGAATGGGTGACCGACAAATTTTTAAAAATGGTTAAGACACCCATTAAATAATTTTGGATTTGGTATTGGGGAGGCTTTCGGGCCTCCCCAATAAAGGAGAGATAATGGTGCAGGACGACATGAAAACCCATACGCCGCTGATGTTAAAAATTGCTCCTTTTTTAAGCATCGCCGTTTTTTTTGCGGCCTGGGAACTTATAGTAGATACAGGCATCGTGCCGTCAACAATGATGGCAAGCCCTTCAGAAGTGATTAAACTTTTTATTTATAAACTCAGCAATACTGATCCTGACGGAAGCGTATTGGGTGTTCATGCCTGGGTAAGCGCCCAGGAAGCGGTGACGGCTTATCTCCTGGCATTTCTCATGGGGACTCCCCTTGGACTGCTCATGGGCTGGTATAAAGTGGCAAGGGGGATCGCCCGCCCTGTGTTTGAAATGATACGCCCGATTCCTCCGATTGCCTGGATTCCTTTATGCATTTTCTGGTTCGGTATAGGGATGACCGGAAAGATATTTATCATATGGATTGCAGGGATAGTTCCCTTTACCATCAATGCCTGGGTAGGGGTCAATATGACCAATACCACATTGATTCAGATGGCCCGGACCTATGGGGCGACTGACTGGCAGATTTTTAAAACGGTTTGTGTTCCTTCAGCATTACCTATGGTGTTTGGAGCCCTGCAGATTTCTCTTGCCTACTGCTGGACAAACCTGGTCGGAGCGGAGATGCTGGCCGCAGACCAGGGCCTTGGATATCTGATCAGCATGGGGCGTCGTCTGGCAATGCCCTCCATGGTGATTCTCGGAATGGTGACCGTGGGGTTTGGCGGTGCATTAATCGGTATTGTGGTGGATATCCTGGAAAACGGTTTATGTCCAGAATCAGGAGGTAGAAAAATGAGCGCGGAAACATCAAGTATTGCTGATGAGATCATGGTTCAGGTGAAGGATAAAGAGAATATCAGCTTTATCGGTATTATCAGTAATGAATATTTTCTTTATGGGATTTCCTTTATGGGATTTTTAATGATATGGCACTATGTCGCGGCATTGAAGATTTTGGGGGAATCATTGGCCACCCCCATGGAAACGGCCCTGGAAATGGCCCGTCTGATGACCATAAAGCTTGCTGGGAAAAATCTGTTGCAGCATATTCTGGCCAGCACCCAACGGGTATTTCTGGGTTTTGGAATCGGCGCAGTCTTCGGAATTCCCCTGGGCCTTTTTATGGCCCTGAACCGGTATGCCAATGCCTTTTGCAAATCGCTTTTTGATCTGCTGAAACCCATGCCGCCGCTGGCCTGGATTTCCGTTGCCATTTTATGGTTTGGCATCGGCGAAGCCTCTAAAGTGTTCATCATTGTGATTGGCGCCTTTGTTCCCTGTGTCCTCAACTCCTATAGCGGTGTTCGGATCATCGAAGAAGAACTTTATGATGTAGTCCGGGTCCTGGGAGGAAATCGCTGGGATGAAATTATTCAGGTCAGCCTGCCTGCGGCGCTTCCGGCGCTGTTTGCAGGGGTTCAGATCTCTCTGAGCATTGCATGGACCTGTGTGCTGGCGGCAGAGTTGGTGAGTGCAAGGTCAGGCCTGGGTTGGATCATTATACAAGGTATGAAAACTTCCAAACCCGAGCTGGTGCTGGGGGGGATGGTCATCATCGCTCTTGTGGCAACAATTGTAACCCTGATGGTTTCCTGGATTGAAAAACTTCTCTGTCCCTGGAAACGCAACGCCCAGAACATCTAATAAAGGAGAAGTGTGGTGAGTACTGCCGAAAATCAAGACAACATTATTGTTTGTGAAAATTTAAGCCAGGTATTTATCCAGAAGGGAAAACAGCAGATTCATGTTCTTGATGATATCTCTCTTGACGTAAAGAACAACGAATTTTTAGTTCTGCTGGGACCGGGCCAATGCGGCAAGACAACTCTTCTCCGGGCCATTGCCGGGCTTTTAAAACCCACTATGGGCCATATCCGGTTTAAAGGGAAAGAGGTCGACGGCCCTTCTCCTGAAAGGGGAATTGTATTTCAATCCTATATGCTTTTTTTCTGGCGCTCCGTCATGGGAAATGTTGAGATGGGACCGAAATTAAGAGGTGTGCCCAAAGCTGAACGACGGAAAATAGCCCAGCATTATATAGACCTTGTTGGATTAAAGGGGTTTGAAAAGCATTTCCCTCATCAATTGAGCGGCGGGATGAAACAACGGGTGGGAATCGCCCGTGCCTATGCCAACAAACCGGAAATCATGCTTCTGGATGAGCCCTTTGGTCAACTGGATGCCCAGACCCGGGTATTTATGGAACAGGAGATCGAGCGAATCTGGGAAACAGATAAAAGAACCATACTGTTTGTAACCAGCAATGTTGAAGAGGCGGTTTTCCTGGCGGACCGCATTGTAACCATGGAAGGCAAATTGCCTGGGAAAATTAAAAAGATCTACGATGTTGATCTGCCCCGCCCTAGAAATCATATGGATAAAGATTTTTTGGAACTGAGAGAAAAGATTACCGCTGATACCGAGCTGGTATTGTAAGCCCAATTGCAAGATTGAGCAACTAATGGTATTCTCTGATACATGGAGTGGTTTTCAAAATGAGGGTCTTATCCTATGTTGCTTTTGATTTGAATAGAATGAAAAAAAAAGCCTTATTTTTATTCTGGCAATCGTATTTTTTTTGTTACCTGTTTTAACCGTGTCTGCTGCGCCCGGCATTCCTGTTCAGTTGACACAGTCTGAGCAGGAATGGATTAGGGCCCACCCGGTTATCCTGTGTGCCCCTGATCCGGATTTCCCTCCCACCGAGTTCTTTGATACAACCGGCCAATACAGGGGAATAGCTGCCGATTACCTTGATATTATTTTTCAGCGGGTGGGGCTTGAAAAAGACATTATTCGTTTGAATGACTGGCTGACAGTTCTGGAGCAGGCCCGGAAGAAAAAAATCGAACTGGTGACGGCAGCCGCTAGATCCACCTATAGAGAAGAGTTCCTTGATTTTACAGAATCGTTTATAGAAATTCCTGCCGTCATTATCGTCCGGCAGCAGGTAAACCGGGAGTTGACGCTGGATCAGCTCAAAGGCATGAAGGTGGCTGTGGTCAGCAGTTACGCAGCTCATGAATATATTGCCGAGAGATATCCTTATCTGGATCTTGATCTTGTACCCGATACCCAGACCGGCCTGAGAAAGGTTTCCTTCGGGATGGTAGATGCAATGGTTGAAAATATTGCCACTGTTTCTTACTATATTGAAAAAGGAACCATTACAAATCTGAAGGTATCCGGTGAATCCGGGTTTACCTATAAACTTTCCTTTGCCCCCAGAAAAGATCTTCCCATATTGACCGGAATCCTTAACAAAGGACTTGCTAGCATGTCAGAGGATGAAAAAAGGACCATCTACAGCAAGTGGATACGTCTTGAACAGTCACCTGCATTGAGCAAAAATATGCTGATTGTTTTTATTATTGTTATCGGGGCTGCCCTTTTGGTGGTGATAACGGTGATGGGATGGAACTGGTCGCTTAGAAGAGTTGTGGAGGAAAAAACAAAGGAGCTGAAAAAAGAGGTGGTACGCCATGAACAGGCAAAGCAGGGAATTGCTGAAAGTGAAAACCGTTACCGGGGAATATTCGAATACACCAAAAGCGGGGTAATTGTTTGCCGGGCGGTGAAAGATGGAAATGATTTCATTGTGCTGGACTCAAACAAATCGGTTCAGAAAATCGACAAGCTCCAACCTGAAGATATATTTGACAAGAGTATTCTCGATGTTTTCCCGGGTATCCGGGAGTCAGGTCTGTTCGGGCTTATTCAGGAGGTCTGGAAAACAGGCGTTCCTGCCCACTTTCCTTCCATCCATTATAAAGATCACCGGATCGAAGGATGGCGGGATTTTCTTGTTTATAAGCTTCCGTCCAATGAAATCGTAACGGTATATTCCGATGAAACAAGCCGGATCACTGCTGAGGCGGCACTCAGGGACAGCGAGGAAAAACTCAGCGGGATCATTCATTCCATTAATGACCATATGGTGATGCTGGACAGTCGGTTAACCATCCTCTGGGCAAATCACACGGCAAAAATAGTCTTTGGAAACCATATTGAAAATCAAAAATGCTATCGGATTTTTGCAGGTCAGGATCACCCGTGTGAAGACTGTATCGCTAAAAAATGCTTCAGCCAGGGTCTCATGCAGGAGCGTGAAATCAATTTGAAGGGCGAAAATGGATTAAGCTTTGATTTCTGGGAAACATCCAATACAGCCGCCCTTGACCAGGAAGGGCATCCCCGTACGGTTGTCACTGTCTTCCGAAATATCACGCTGAAAAGGGCACTGGCGGCCGAAGCCATGCGCGCCGGGCATCTTGCATCCATAGGTGAGCTGGCATCAGGTGTTGCCCATGAAATCAATAACCCCATTAACAGCATTATAAATCTCGCCCAGATCATTTCAAATGATGCTGTCCAAAATGGAACTCCCAACGAATTAGCCCCGCGCATCATCAGTGAAGGCAAGCGAATTGCATCCATTGTCAGCAGTCTTCTGACCTTTGCAAAGGACAGGAAAGGCCCTGAGAGCCCAATGACCCTGGATGATATTCTGACGGAAACCCTTGCCCTGACAAATGTGCATCTGGATAAACACGGCATCACCATTGAAACGGACATCTCCCCCGGGTTGCCCATCATCCTGGGTCATATGCAGAAATTTCAGCAGGTGTTCTTAAACCTTATTAACAATGCCCGTTATGCCTTAAATCAAAAAGCCCTGACCACTAATTTTGATCAAGCTTTGAAAATCACAGGGCGAAAAAAAACAAAAGGGGACCGGGTATTTGTCAGAATTGTTTTTGAAGATAACGGAACAGGGATTTCTGATAAAATTATCGGCCGTGTCATGGACCCTTTTTTTTCCACCAAACCCAGCGGTCTGGGGACGGGTCTGGGGTTGAGCATCAGCCATGGGATTATCCGTAATCATGGAGGCAACATGAAGATTCAAAGCAAAGAAAATGAATATACCCGGGTTATTATCGATCTTCCTGCCGGAGATAAATCATGACAATAAACGTACTGATTGTGGATGATGAGGAAAATATCTGTTTTACTCTTGGCCGGTTTCTAAGGGATGAGGGATACATAGTCGCCACTGCCGAAGATTTTGATACGGCCCTGGTAAAAATTCAGGAGGTTGCATTTGATCTCGTATTTGCCGATATACTGCTGAAAGGCCATACCGGCATTGATATCTTAAAAGCAGTAAACCAGAAGAACCTTAATTGTCCCGTTATCATGATCACCGGGGTGCCAACCGTTGAAACAGCATCTGAAGCAGTCAGGCTGGGGGCCTTTGATTATCTTCCCAAGCCAGTGTTGCAGGAGGACCTGTTAAAGGCGACAAAGGCCGCCATAAGGCACAAAGAGCTTATGGACGAAAAAATAAGATATAAATCCAATATGGAGGCCATTTTTTCAAGCGTGAAAGAAGCGCTGATCTGTGTTGACAGGGAATTAAATATCATCGATGTCAACACATCGGCTGAAAAAATATGCGGCATCATGAGGAATACCTGCCGGGGCAAATCTTTTGCAGCTTTAAAACCGGCCTGCAGCGGTCGGTGTATTCGCGTTCTTCAGGAAACCATAGCGTCTAAAAAAACCGTTGAATACACTCAGGTCCCATGTGGGTTCCCCAATAAGAACCAGGTGGTAACCCTGACCGCATCCCCTTTGCTGGCTCCCAACTCAGAACTCATGGGCGGTCTTCTGACCGTCAGGGATCAAACCCGTTTGTTCGCGCTTGAACGGGATTTGAAACTGCGTCGTACCTGTCACAACATCATCGGAAAAAATGAAAAACTCCAGGAAATTTTTTCCTTGATTGATACTCTTGCAGATGTCAAAACAACCGTTCTGATTTCAGGGGAAAGCGGTACGGGAAAGGAACTTGTGGCAGAAGCGCTTCATTTTAAAGGTGCCAACCCGGACAAACCGCTTGTAAAAGTGAATTGCAGCGCCCTTTCCGAAAATCTTCTTGAAAGTGAACTGTTCGGCCATATCAAGGGCGCTTTCAGTGGTGCCATAAAAGACAGGGTTGGCCGGTTTGAACTGGCCAACGGCGGTACTATTTTCCTGGATGAAGTGGGTGAAATGTCACCCAGAATGCAGTTGAGACTGCTCAGGGTCCTTCAGGAACAGGAATTTGAAAAAGTCGGAGACTCAACCACCATAAAAGTCGATGTCCGGGTGATTGCCGCAACCAATTTAAATCTCTTGGAAGAAGTAAATGCCGGACGGTTTCGAAAAGACCTGTATTATCGACTCAAGGTGGTTGAAATAAGGCTTCCTCTGCTGCAGCAAAGAAAAGAGGATATCCCCCTGCTGGTGGATCATTTTGTTTCAGTTTTTAACAAACAGTTTGGCAGACAGGTAAAAATGCTTTCCCAGAACGTACAAAAAGCCTTTATGAATTACCCCTGGCCGGGCAATATCAGGGAACTCCAACATACCATTGAGCACGCCTTTATTTTATGCCGGACAGATGTGATTGAACTGGAGCATCTTCCCAGGGAAGTCCTTCCGGAAAACAGGCCGCAACTGAATCCCGGAACAAAAAACGGGATACTCCAGGCACTGGAAAAAACACGCTGGAATATCACGGAGGCTGCAAAGGAATTGAACGTCAGCCGCCAGAACCTTTACAGGAAAATGAAATATTATAAGATTTCACGTTCCCGGGATTAAAGTTCGGCTTTATCAGCCCTGTTACAAACTTATCTCACCCGGCTATTTTGATGACGGATTGTTGTGAGATGGGAATACCTTAGAGAATAACCGGGTGACAGAATGTAATGTGGTGTTACCATCATCTGGTTTATTTGCCGGAATGCCCGTCAACTCATTGTTTTAAAACAGCAATGAATTTCGGCCCCTTCCCGGAAAATTCCGTTTATGAATCCATGACGCCGGGAATCAGCATTCCCGTTATATTCTATGATGATGACAGAACGTTCGGTGTGTACAGTCTGCTCATGCGACATGGCTTTGAAAATATTTTCTAACACATTGAATTTATAAATAATAAAAATATAGAAAGTTTTCGATACTCAGGCACCTTTTTTGCGAAATATGTTTTTAAATTCGTCAGTGATAAAAACACCAACGGGTTAATAATTTGTTCTCAGATATCTGATATATCAGATATCTGAAATGCAAGGAACAATAAGAAAATAAATAATGGCAGGCGATAAATATTGAAAACAATTTTTAATGGAGGAATCATACTATGAAAATGACCACAGAAGAGGCTTTTGTAAAAGTTCTTCAAATACACGGCATTGAACATGCGTTTGGTATTATAGGATCGGCCATGATGCCGGTTTCAGATCTGTTTCCCAAAGCAGGCATCACTTTCTGGGATTGCGGGCATGAAGGCAACGCGGGCATGATGGCCGACGGCTTTACCCGTGCTTCCGGGAAGATGTCCATGATGATTGCCCAGAATGGCCCGGGCATTACCAATTTTGTTACGCCGGTAAAAACCGCTTACTGGAATCATACCCCTTTACTTCTGGTCACCCCCCAAGCAGCAAATATGACCATGGGCCAGGGTGGTTTTCAGGAAGTTTCCCAAATGGCGGTGTTCAAGGACATGGTTGGTTACCAGGAAGAAGTACGTCACCCTTCCCGCATGGCTGAAGTTCTAAATCGTGTTATCATGCAGGCCAAACGAACTTCGGCTCCGGCTCAGATCAATGTCCCCCGCGATTTCTGGACCCAGGTAATCGACATTGAATTGCCCGCCATTGTGGAGTTCGAACGACCTGCCGGTGGACAAGAGGCCATTGCCGGAGCAGCCATGCTTTTGTCCAACGCTAAATTCCCTGTGATTCTCAACGGAGGCGGAGTCGTCATCGGCGGCGCAATTAAAGACACTATTGCCTTGGCTGAACGTCTGGATGCCCCGGTCTGCTGCGGTTATCAGCACAATGATGCCTTCCCGGGAAGTCATCGGCTGCACGCGGGAACCTTGGGATATAATGGTTCAAAAGCAGCCATGGAGCTGATTGCCAAAGCAGATGTCGTTCTGGCTCTGGGTACCCGTTTGAACCCCTTTTCCACTCTGCCGGGCTATGGTATTGACTATTGGCCGAAAAATGCGTCCGTCATACAGGTGGATATAAATCCGGACCGCATCGGACTCACCAAAAAAATCACCATAGGCATTGTCGGAGACGCCAAAAAATTGCCAACAGTATCCTTGCCAAGCTGTCGACCAGTGCCGGTGATGCCGGCCGTGAATCCCGCAAGGCAACCATTGTCAAGATTAAAGCGGATTGGGATAAACAACTGGCCGGTATGGATCATGAAGAAGATGATCCCGGCACAACATGGAACGAACGGGCCCGTAAGCGTGACCCTGAAAAAATCACCTCACGTATGGCATGGCGTGCCATAAAAGCCGCTCTTCCCGAAAATGTCATCATCTCTTCCGACATCGGGAACAGTTGTGCCCTTGGCGCTGCCTATCCGACCTTTGAAAAAGGCCGGAAATATCTCGCCCCGGGCATGTTCGGGCCTTGCGGTTATGGTTTCCCTGCCATTCTGGGCGCCAAAATTGCGCAGCCTGATGTTCCGGTGGTTGGTTTTGCCGGCGACGGCGCTTTCGGTATTTCCATGAATGAAATGACGGCCTGTGGACGTAGCGAATGGCCGGCCATTACCATGATTATCTTCCGCAACTATCACTGGGGCGCTGAAAAACGGAACACCACCCTCTGGTATTCCGACAATTTTGTGGGAACCGAGCTGAACCGGAATGTTAACTACGCAGAAATTGCAAAAGCATGCGGTGTTAGAGGCGTTCAGGCAAATTCCATGGCAGACCTGACCGAAAAATTGAGCGCCGCCGTTAAGGCGCAGATGGAAGACGGTAAAACCACTTTCATCGAGGTATTGACCAATCAGGAACTAGGCGAACCGTTCCGCCGTGATGCCATGAAAAAGCCGGTTTCCGTTGCAGGGATCGACAAGGCTGACATGAGGCCCCAGAAAGGCGTCCAAGAAAAATAAATAAAAATAAAGGAGCAATTCCCATGGAAACAAAATAAATTGGCTGGATTATGATGTTGAAGACATGGTGGATGGAGACAAAAACTGTCTTTGGCATCATCTAAAGCCCCATAAATGTTTTGAAACCCAGGAACAGATGATCATTGTCGAAGGCCAGGGACTGGTTGTAACGGATATCCGGGGCAAAAAATACCTGGATGCCACATCCGGCGGTGTCTGGAGCGTCATTGTCGGTTATGGCCGTGAATCCATTGCCCGTGCAGTCTACGACCAGATGAAAAAAATGCCCTATTTTGCCGGTGTCTACGGTACGATTCCAGCCATCAAATTCGCACAAAAATTGCTTGAAAAATTACCGAACCATGACAAGGTCTATTTTTCAAACTCCGGCTCTGAGGCCAATGAAAAAGCCTTTAAGCTCGTCCGTCAGGCTTCCAGAATAAGCCCGGAGCGCAAAGGAAAATACAGAATCATGTATCGGGATCGAGACTACCACGGCACTACCTTCGGTGCCATGAGCGCCACAGGTCAGGCCCAGCGGAAACAAGATTTCGGACCGTTTCTGGAGGGATTTCTCGAATTTCCCCATTGCACCTGTTATCGATGCCCCTATGAGAAAACCTATGGGAGCTGTAACATTGAATGTGCCCGCAAGGTTGAAGACATTATCCTTAAAGAAGGCCCGGATACCATAGGGGCAATGATTGTCGAGCCCATCACCGCGGGTGGTGGTATCCTGAAACCGGTCAAAGAATATTATCCTGTTCTCCATGAAATATGCAGGAAATATGACATCTGGATGATCATGGATGAAGTGGTCTGCGGTTTTGGCAGGACCGGTAAATTCTGGGGCCATGAGCACTATAATGTGGACCCGGAAATAATTACCATGGCAAAAGGGCTCGCAAGCTCGTATGAGGCCTTGTCCGCAGTGGTGGTTAAACAAAAAATCTATGATATCTTTCTCAATGATCCTGCCGATCCAGACACACGGTTGAATTTTTTCAGGGATATCAGCACCTACGGCGGTTGCACAGCTCCTATGACCGCTGCACTTGAGAGCACACGCATTATTGAAGATGAAAACCTGGTTGAAAACAGCCGTGTAATGGGCGCGTATCTGCTTGAGAAACTCAATGAACTTAAAAAATATGAAGTCGTCGGTGATGTCAGGGGCCAGGGCCTTTTCTGCGGCATAGAATATGTCCAGGACAGGAAAACCAAAACACCCGTCACCGAGGCACAGATGGCGATGCTCATGGGCAACCTCATCGGAGAAGGTGTAATCGCCGGAAGGACAAATACAAGCTTTCACGGCTTGAATAACATTATGAATTTTGCCCCCAGCCTGATCATTACCAGGGAGCAGGTGGATACAATTGTTTCTGCGGTCGCAAAGGCCATTGAAAAGACATTTAAACAATAACAAAGGAGTGAATTATCATGATAGTCGGCGTATTAAAAGAAATTAAAATAGCGGAAAAAAGAGTGAGCATGACCCCTGGGGGCGCTATGGCCATGATTCAGAAGGGCCATGAAGTTCTTATTGAAAAATCTGCCGGCCTAGGCGCAGGTTTTCCGGATGCGGATTATGTTGCGGCGGGTGCTGTCATTGTTGACACCCCGGCCCTGATCTATGCAAAATCAGACATGGTAATGCATGTAAAAGAGCCCCAGCCTTCCGAATATGACATGATCAGAGAAGATCAGATCATATTCACCTATCTCCACCTTGCCGCAGACGAACAGCAGACAAAAGCTCTTTTAAAAAGCAAGTCTATTGCTATTGCCTATGAAACCATTGAAAAGGAGAACGGCTCACTTCCTCTCCTTTTGCCCATGAGTGAAGTGGCCGGTCGCATGGCCACCCAGGAAGCAGCCAAATATCTTGAAATGCCCCAGGGGGGAATGGGGATTCTTCTGGGCGGCGTCACCGGTGTTGAACCGGCAACGGTCGTGGTGATAGGTGGCGGTGTGGTGGGTATAAATGCGGCAAAAATGGCCTGCGGTCTGGGTGCAAAGGTCTACATTCTGGATACCAACCTGGAAAGGCTCAGATACCTGGATGATGTGATGCCGGCAAATTGCTTTCCCATCATGTCCAATGCAGCCATTCTAAAAGACCTGGTTGTGAAAGCAGATGTTGTTATTGGCGCGGTTCTTATTGCGGGTGCAAAGGCGCCCAAACTACTGACTCGGGAAATGGTCAAAGAAATGAAAAAAGGATCTGTCGTTGTTGATGTTGCCATTGACCAGGGCGGATGTTTTGAAACCTCAAAGGCAACCACCCATGATCAGCCCTGCTACACGGTTGACGGTGTTATTCACTATTGTGTGGCCAATATGCCGGGTGCGGTTGCCAAAACATCGACCATTGCCCTTACCAATGCGACCCTTCCCTATGCCATACAGATTGCAAACAAGGGTTGGAAAAAAGCCATGCAGGACAGCAAAGAAATTAAACTCGGCGCCAATATCATCAAGGGCAAGCTTACCTATAAAGCGGTTGCGGAAGCATTTAATCTTGAATATACGCCTGTGGAGACATTTTTCTAAAATTGTAAAAACCCTCATAAGGATTCCGGCAATGGAGGATCAACTCACTATTTTATCCCTCAGAGAACAGGTTTATACCTATTTGCGAAAGCTGATGACCCTGGGTGATCTGGTTCCCGGGTCAACCATAAATATCGGGGAAATTGCCGGACACCTCGGCATCAGCAAGACGCCGCTGAGAGATGCGCTGATTCACCTTGAGGTAGAAGGTTTTGTCACCATTTTACCAAGAAGGGGCGTCCGTGTGAACCTGCTGGAACTCACGGACGTGAAGAATGCATATGATGCCGTCGGCATGGTTGAGGCCTCCATTGTCCTGGAATGTTTTGAAAAATTCAGGCCATACCATATTTCAAAACTGGAAAAGCTCAATGAAATAATGATGTCTGATATTAAAAAAAATGATTTTAGCAGGCTCTTTACCACCAACCTGGAATTCCATGATGTTTATCTTGATGTTTCAGAGAACGAGCTTTTAAAGAAGTTTATACGCCCGATAAAACACAGGCTTTATGATTTTCCCCGGCAAAACTATATCAGCGAGTGGGAGATGCGCAATTGCAGAGAACATCAGCAATTTATCGGTTATTTAAAGAATGGGAGCGCGAAAGAAGCTGAAAAAATAATAAGAGAGGTTCACTGGTCTTTTGATTTTCAAAAAAAATTTATTGAAAAATTTTATAAAAAAAATGGATAGAACGGGTTATCAGGGTCCGATCAAGGCGGTGGTCATAGACTGGGCCGGGTCGGCCGTGGATTATGGCTGTATGGGGCCTGTGGGTGTATTTATCAATATTTTTAATGCATATCAGATCCGGGTTACCAGGCAAGAGGCCAGGCAATTCATGGGGCTTGCTAAAAAAGACCATATCCGTTCCATGTGCGGCCTTGAGTCCGTTAAAAGGCAGTGGCAGGATGTCTACAAGCGGTTTCCCACAGAAAAGGATGTGGACATCCTCTATGATAAAACTTCTGCCGGCATGATCAAAGCAATTGTCGATCATTCGGAACCTATTCCCGGAGTTTTGGCAGCCATTGCCGGGATGAGAGAAATGGGGATTAAAATCGGCTCGTCTACAGGATATACCCGGGAAATGATGGATGTTCTGGCTCCCCTGGCCAGAGAAAAAGGGTATGCACCGGATGCCGTTGTCTGTTCTTCGGATGTGCCAAAAGGCAGACCCTTTCCCTGGATGTGCTACCAGAATGCAATCCTGTTGGAGACTTATCCCATGGAAGCCATGGTAAAGATCGGGGATACCCTTGCAGATATTGAAGAAGGGCTGAATGCCGGCATGTGGACCATAGGGATTACCAAAACCGGGAATGAATTGGGGATGACCGAAAAAGAGGTTCAAGAATTGGAGCCTCAGGACCTCAGAAGCCGGCTCAAAGAAATTGAATCAAAATTTATGACAGCCGGGGCACATTTTGTTGTGGAGTCATTGGATGACTGTGTCCCCGTGATTGAGAAGATTAATTTGCGGCTCGCAAACCCGGTCCGGATTTTGAAAGCCTCCACACCACCATCCAAAGGGAACGGGACTAAAGATCTTGTCCTCTACCGGCTCAGGCCCTGGAATTGAACCGGATCACCCTGTCAGGGGGTGGTATAAACAGGATGGCTGCTGTTTTCCCGGCGGTTCACAGGGTTTCACCTTTGGACAAGTTTTTCCCCCAGACGCCTTGCCTTTGCCGCCAGGGACGGGGAAATCGCTTTGGATTTTTTGGTTCCCGGTTTTGTCAGCGTCCCCACGACCTTATAGCCCCCGTAGTGCAGAACCTCTCCCACGGCCCGGAGGGCTCCCCGGCTCTCGGGAAGAAGAACATTAAAGGGCCAAGGCGTGGTGCACGCCGTCACGACCACGGCCCTCTTGCCCTTCTGCCTTGGAACCGGAATCCCCTTGGGGCTTTCTCCCATAAACACGGGAACGTTGCGATCCAAGAGAAGTTTCAAGGGGGCGGACATATTCCCCCAGTGGGTCGGCGTACCAATGACCAGGGCATCGGCATTCCGGATCTTGTTCCCCACCCGGTGGGCATCATCCTCGGGCAGGATACAGGTCTCCTTTTCCCGGCAGACCATGCAGGCGGTGCAGAATTTCATATGGAGGCCGCAGACATCGATCCACTCGATATCATGCCCGGTTGACAGGGGTTCCGTCACGGCCTTGAGGAGGGACGCCACCGTTCCATTTGGCCGGGGACTTCCGTTGAGCACCAGTATTTTCATTTTTGATTTTTCCTTTTAGCGCTTGCCCGGTCCCGCTGGATGGTCAGGTCAGGGGAATCGTACTTTCATCTATCACTATATCCGTCCCGGGACAAACTGCATTCAGCAACTCGATTTCAAAATGATCTTTTTTCCCTTTAAATATTGTAATGTCACAGCCATCCTTGCCGATCAAAGATTCGAACATATCTGCCACCATTTCATAGGCTTCTTTCTTCGTATGACCTTGGGTCATTAAGTCTATAATGGGAATTTCCGCTAACCAGAATTTACCATCCTTATATATTTTTCCTGAAAATCTCATTATCAGCCCCTTCTCTTTGCTTTACGTAATATGGAGCGAGCAATCTTTTATTTTCGCTCCAACGCTCAGGTGAGCAGCGGCGGTTCATTGTTTGGAAATAAGAAAACTGAATCTGTGAATAAAAAAAGTCAAAATGCTCAAGCCGCGAGATATCGCTGTCTGCCCCATTTGCTTGTTATAACCTCTCTTTATTATTTGGGTTTTTCACCATGTACTGATAAAATATTTTGAATAAACCTCGCTTGATCAGTATTGTGAAAAACTTTCCAGGCTGATGAATCATGAAAACTATGAATGCTTGACTGCAGCACACTCATATTTTGGTCGTTAACATATGCCCTTGTAAATATTTTCCCTGCTTTATGACTTACAAAGCACAGAGTATCACGACTATACCTATACCCATTCTCGTGGAATAATTTTTCTTTTTCTGGCTCGCCAATATCCATTTTAAATTCCCTTTCCTATTTCATTGAAATTTGTATAGATTTATAACCCACTCAGATAATTTCTCTTTATCAAAGACCTTCATCGACTCTTAAATTGAATGCTTCATTGGGAAGCTGCATATTTCCGTATAGATCAATAATCATTTTGTCGATTTCAGCTTGCATTCGTCTTCCTAAATCTAAATTTGTCTCTCTTACTATCTTAAAGAAGTCTATTTCAAATAACATATAGCTTACTTGTGTGCTAATTTCTGGACTTTTCAGTTCCCTCCCTTCATCAATTACAAGAGGAACATTTGGTGGAACAATTTGGGCTTTCCTAACGTTCATATCGCTGTGTGCAAACAATTCATGCCTGGCTTGCAAAAGCTTTTCATGGGTGTCTTGGTATTGTTGCCTATCGAATTTACTCCATTTTTGGGAAGGGAACCATAGGGTTTATTTGCTGTGAATGGACGCGAATAGCACACAACAACAGAAGTTGTAAGCGGATATAAATTTTCATCCTTAATACTTTTGACATTTTTCAAAATAAGATCACAAGCATTTAATGAGGCATTCAGATCCGATCTTGCAATTAAAAGCCTATACAAATCTCTCTTTTGATGAGATCTTGCAGGTGGTTGAAGGGAGGGCATTGAAAAATTAACCATTTCTAATGTTCATCCAATGTAGCGATTCCTTATAGGTTCTTATTTTATTTCCTTTCATTCCAAGCGTTAAGAATCTGTTGTCCGGTGCCCTTATCAAAGCCTTGACGCACAGCTTTTTCGAGATGCTTTATTATATCTGCGTCAGAAGGCTTGAAATCAGGAAAACTTCGACTTATATACCCGATAACCGATATTGTCTCAAAATCTTCTGAAAGCAATGTTGGGACTTCCTCACCTTCCAAGATCGGTGTATTTTTTCTTTTCATTTGAGCTAAATAAGGTATTCTCTCCATTGCAGAAAGAGACTGAGCTTGATCAAGCATTTCTTTCCCTTCTGGTATTGCCGAATTAAGTCGTTGAATTAAATCATCCTCGATTTTTTCCAGATTAGATATTTTGTTTGATACCTGGCCACCTATCGATGCAGCCTCTTCTATTAAAGATTGGATATTTTGCAACAGAGTTAGCACTTGATCAATTGGCATCTGTTTTAAACTATGTAGTTGATTTGATAGCGCATTAATTTTGTTGTAGAAATCTTGTTGCTCCAACCTGTCTCTTTCACGTGCTTCCTCTATCGCTTCATTAGACACACTTCGCCTCTCTACAGGAAACAAAACATTGCTATCCCTTCTCTGAAGGTGTCGCTCAAAACAACCCGGATTCTTACTCCACTTTGTTTTCTTCCAGAACATATCTCTATTCGCTATTGACCTTGCCAAACAAGGAAAATCCCGAATTGAATTTCCCTTGTTCCCATGTAAGTGTTCGATAACATGGAAAATACAAAGAAACAACAGAAATTTAAGCCTGATCCGGAATTCAAACATTATGGGCGGTCATGTCCGCTAAACAATCCGCCACGAGTTTCCGAATCCCTTTCAGCGCCTTTTCCGGCGTATCCGCCAGCCAGCTCAGGCTTGGGAATTCAGCACACAGGCCGACATATTCATTATCCTCTTCAGACCAGGTGACCCGGTATGTATATTCATCATTTTTTTCTGCCATGACGCCCTCCTCATGATTCTGCAAACAGCCCCCGGGTTTTGCCGTCCTTGAGGTTCACCAGGCCTTCTTCGCAGATCCGGAGATAGGGGATGGCGGCCCCGGTCAGTGTGATCAGGGTCAGGACCGGGTCCGGGAAATCAACGCCAAGAGCTTGGGCCGCGGTTTTGATGTCTTTGAGCCGCCGGGCGATCTGGTCCACGGGCAGGTCTGAAATGATTCCGAAAACCGGAAGGGCTAGTTCACAGACGATTGCACCCTGATTGCAGAGGACCACCCCGCCTTTCAGGTCCTGGATGCGGTTGACGGCCAGGGCCATATCGGCGTCGTTGGCCCCGACCACGACAATGCAGGAGGTGTCCCAGGCCGCGCTGCAGGCCAGGGCCCCGGAATTCAGGCCGAAATTCCGGATCAGGCCGGTGAACATTTTCCCTGATCCCCGGGTCCGGTCTATGGCTGAAATTTTGACAGGCCCGCCGTCTTTCGGGCAAAGGATTTCACCATTCAAGACCGGCGCGTCTTCCATGATTTCCCGGGTGACCAGGTCGGTGACCATGTCCATGACCCGGACCCTGGCCACGCCGTCGGTCCCGTGGTCGGCCCTGATTTTAAAATCATCGGCCGTCAGTTTTTTGGGAAGCCGGATGGTGTCCAGGCTTTGGGGGGAATACCGGTGGCGGCGAGCCGATACCTGCAGTTGGCCGTCCTGTGAAATCACGCGGCCGTTGCTGATCACATATTCGGCCCGGATGGTGTCCGGGGCCGGGATGATCACCAGTCCGCGATTTTCCCCGGGGCGATCCCGCCGACGGCATGGTCCAGGCCGAAATGTTCGGCCACATTCAGGGTTGCCGCCTGGATGGCCGTAACCGGATCAAATCCGTAGTCAATGGCCCTTTGGACCGGATATTCCAGATAGCCGAGTTCCAGGAGGTCGGCGGGAGAAACCCCGTCCGTGGTCACAATGAGCCGCCGGAGGCTGACATTCCGGTCCAGAATCCCGGATATGGCTTTTAAATCCCGGCGGATGCTGCCCTCCCTGGCCATGACATAGAACCCCAGGCGCAGCCGTTCAAGGGCGTCTTCCGCGCTGGTGGGTTCGTGGCAGGAAGAAATGCCCATGGCGGCATAGGCGGCCAGTTTATTGCCCCTGGCCCCGGCGGAATGGCCTTCCAGGGTTTTCCTGTTTTCCAGCAGGGCTTCAAAATGGGGCTCGAAAGCGTCGGGGGTCTGAAAGACCGTCTGCCAGTAGGACTCTCCCAGCCCCACAATGTCTTCCCGCTGGGCCAATTGCTGCATGATGTCAAGAGGAACGCCCAGGGCGGCCCGGCTGATGGAAGCCATGGCCGGGGCTGTGGCCAGAATCTTGATAGGCTGGTCCTTTAATGATGCCAGGAAATCCGTCACCCCCTCAACTCCGGCCACGGGAAACACTTCCATGGTTTCGGTGATGATGGTGGTGGTGCCCCCTTTCATGGCCTGGTTCAGAAATTCATGGGCCGTTGTCCAGGCGGCCAGGTGGGTGTGCCCGTCGATAAGCCCCGGTATCACCGTTTTCCCCATGGCGTCGATGATTTTTGTATCATTTCCCAGGGCCGTGGACAGGTCCGGCCCCACCAGGGCGATGCAGCGCCCCTTGATGGCCACCCCGTAATTTTCCTGGATTTCACCGGTGTACACATTGACCAGGCGGGCGTTGATGACGGCCAGATCAGCTTTTTCAGTTCCCAGGGCAACCCGCCGGAGGCTCTGCATTTCTTCTGCCGTCAAATGC
>JAAUSZ010000215.1 GCA_012031875.1 Desulfobacula sp. | reverse complement strand
GATCCGTTTAAGGAGGCCTCCTGGAATTCCATCACCTTTTTATCCCTGAAGTCTTCCAGGGTCTTGTCAAAGTGGGTTTTTAAATTGCCGCCGGCATGGTAGACGTTTTTGTCATCCTTAAGCATCACAAAGGTATGGTTCTGAGAGGGCGCTGTTTTGCCCAGGGCAAATTCGAAAACGCTTTTTTCCCCTTTGAGGGCTTTGACCAGGATGCGGTGATCCTCATCCAGTTCATACCGCTTCAGATCCTGTTTTTCCGACACCAGGGCGGACAGCTTCAAGGTCTTCAAGACATCCAGCATCCCGTCCACGGAAGCCTGATCTGCAGGATATTCCTTGTCCGTCAACACCCATTGCTTGTCTTTGCGGGTAAACCCAAGGGGACCTTCCTTTCTTTCCAAGGCCAGGCCCGTCAATTCTGAGGTGTCTATTTTGTCGATTTCAGGCAGGGTGTAGTGATCCCTGTTTTCCTTGTGAAGAAAAAGATAGGCGCTGAATAAAAGGATGAGGGCGATCAGTATCAGGTATTCTTTTTTCATGGGGGGTCTTCCTCTTATATATTAAAACGGTTGGCGATTTTCTTTTTCCGGGCGCGTCTTTTGATAAACACGCCGAACCCGAACAGGATGACCAGGACGGGCAGGCCGATGATATTGACGGCCTTGATCACTCCCCGGTCAAAGGGGGTGGTCCGGGCAATGGGGTTGATGGTCTGCTGCTTGCTTCTCAGGACCGCGACGGCATCCTCCCCGTTCAGGTGATCGATGATATTCAGGATAAAGGTGGCGTTGGTGGACTGCCCCTCAGGGTCCAGCATATTGTCCTCCAGCATCTGAGAGCAGGGCAGGACAAAGAGCTTGGCCGGTTTGGAGGTTTCAAGAAAGGGGCGGCTGGCCACGGGGGCCAGGGGGCTTTCGCCCGGCATCTTTGCCTTGTCCCCGGCTTTTTCCCCTTTGGTTTCCCCGGTTATGTCCTTTTCCCCCAGTTCCTTTTCAGGGAGGGGTTTCCCTTTGAAATAGCTGGTAAAGGTCCCGGAGAGAAGATAGGCCAGATCATAGGATTTCATCTCCTCCTTTTTTTCCGGAGGGGTGATGAACATGGGGTTTAAATTGATCATGTCTTCCATGAGCCAGGATTCTTCCGAAGAGGAAAAAAAGCCTGGTGACGGTGATTTTTCCCTTGTCAATGTTTTCCTCCACCCGTTCCAGGGGGGAAATCTGCATGACGATAAGGCCTTTGATATTGGCCATGAACTCCGGCTCCGTATTGATGGAGGCTTCCTTGAGCAGGGGCGCAAAATAGATATTCTGCTCGCCACCACCCATTTCCCGGGGCGCTTGGTGTTTATAGCATTGCCTGTCCAGGACATAGGCCTTGTTAATACGGATGCCGTAATGGATTAAAAGTTTTTCAAGACCGGTATCAATGGGCACCTGCGCGGGCGGCATGCCCATGCCGCCGGCCGGGCCTTCCTGGAAGGAATCCGAGATAAAGGCGAGGCTGGTGCCCTTCATCAGGGCCTGGTCGATCTGGAAAAGTTCATAGTCTGAAAATTTCTGGGTGGGTCTTGCAATGATGAGGCAGTTCAATCCGTCGGGAATGGTCCCGGTTTTAAGATCCACGGGTTTGACGGAATACCGGGAAGAGGCAAGGGAATTAAAGGCCTCAAGACTCTCGGAAGGCCTGCCCTGCATCATGGCCATCCGGTCGGGCGCAAGAGAGAGGCTGCCGTGGCCGGAAAGGAAGCCAAGGTCCTTGTTAATGCCGATGAGTTTTTCCACAACAGCGTTCATATCCCCTTCCAGGGCTGCCGGGTCAGCCATCTGGTAGGTGGTGCCGATGATGGGCAGTTGAACGGCCTTGATCAGGGGAAGGGTGGCGGTTTTTCCCTTATATTCAATGACAATACCGGCCGCGCCGCTGCCTTCGGCAATGTTTTTGTCGGGAAGGGCCGGCCATGAAAGGGCCATTAATTCGTATTTTTTCCCAAGTTCATCCAGTTCGGTCTTATCGGAAATATCAAACTGTTTAACGTCCAGAACGCCCAGGCTTTTGGCGTTGAGCCGGGTTAGGGTCTGGGCCACGGCCTTTCCCAGTTCCGGCAATTGGTCCAGGCCGATGAGGGGCGCGATGGTATTCAGGGAAGAGGATAAATACATGCTGACCGATACTTTTTCATCCAGCCGGGACAGGGCGCTGACTTTTTTGTTCATCTTTTGGATGGCGGTGGTAAGCTGATATTCAAGGCCCTGGGTAGAGGTGACGGCCTCGATTTTTTCGATGAGGTCCCCGTGGATAATGACGATTCCCATATAGGCGTTCTTAAATTTGATTTCATCATTTTCCATGATCCGGATCTGGACCGGCTGGATCCCGTAAGATTTGGCCATATCCCTGTTTTCGTCGGCCCTTTGCGTGAGGGTGCCTTCGTCCGCGGAAACATTGTAAAAGGCATAATTAAAATATTCCCCCCCCCTTCCGGCATATTCTTCCAGGAGGTCCCTCAGATACCGCTCCGTATTGTTGTGGGGAGCAGGCAGGTCCTTTGAGAAAAAGGCCTTGATGCTCAAGGGTTCCGACAGGGTTTCCACCACGTCCATGCTGGCGGGGGAAAGGGAATAGAGGCTGCCGCGGGTCAGGTCTGCCCTGAAAAAGAGGGTGACCCCGGCAATATTGATCAAGACGATGACCAGGATGTATAGAATGAATTTAAAATATTTTTCTTTTAAAGAAAAGGTGCCCATTGTTTCTCCTTAATTCTTTTCATGCATGACGATATGGGTTGAAAATATGGAAATGAAGACCACGCTGACAAAATAAAGAATATCCCTGGAATCGATAATTCCCTTTGAAATGGTGGCAAAATGGGAATTGGCGCCGAGAAATTCAATGACCGGGAGGATCTTTGACGGCATGAAAAATAAAAGTTTGTCAAGGATGGTGAGGGCAAAGCAAAGGGCCGCGCCGATGATAAAGGCCACAATCTGGTTTTGGGTCAGGGATGAGGCAAGGATACCCAGGGAGCAATAGGCCGCGGCAAGGAAGATGGCACCGATGTACCCGCCGATGACGGGCCCCGGATCAATTTCACCGATGAGGGAAATGAACAGGGGATAGGAAAGGGTGGGGATGAGCATGGATGCCGTAAACAGGGTGGCGGCTAGAAATTTGCCCAGGGCGATATCCGTGAAGGATACGGGCATGGTCAAAAGGGTTTCATAGGAGCCCACGTTTTTTTCTTCGGAAAAAAGCCTCATGGTGACGGCCGGGATGATAAAGGAAAAGATGATGGGCAGAAGGGAGAAAAAATCCCTCAGGTCGGCCCGGTCAAAAATAAAAAAGGTGGAAAAGAAAAACCATCCCGTCACGATGAGGAAAAGGGAGATCACAATATAGGCGATGGGTGAGATGAAATAATCTTTGAATTCCTTAACCGCTATGGTTTTAATCTGTTTCATGATCAGGCAACCTCCCTTGTCAGTTCCCGGAATATTTTTTCAAGGGCCTGGGATTCTTTGGCCAAATGGACAATGATCCAGTCCGTGGGTTTGATTTTCAGGTAGATATCGGGCCGGAAATCCCGGCTCCCCGAACTTTTGATTTCAAAGGACACCAGGCCTTCTTCCACAGGCTCCACGGCCGCCACCTCAAGCCGGGAGTCAATGTCTTTCAGCAGGGCCTGGGCCTTTTCCCGGTCCGCGCCTTTGAGGGAGAGCCGGATGAGGCTGTTTTCCTGGACCCGTTTTTTCAGATTCAGGGTGGTGTCGTCGGCCACCACCCGGCCGTTGTTGATAATGGCGATCCGGTCGCAGGTGGCCTCGGCCTCACTTAAAATATGGGTGGAAAAGATAATGATTTTTTCCTTTCCAATGGCTTTGATGATGCCCCGGATTTCGGCGATCTGGTTGGGGTCAAGGCCCGAGGTGGGTTCATCCAGAATGAGGATGTCAGGGTCGGTCATCATGGCATGGGCCAGCCCCACCCGCTGCCTCAATCCCTTGGACAGGTTGCCGATGGGTTTGTCCATGATGGCGGAAAGGCCGCAGAGGTCCGAAAGCTTCAGAAACCGGTCATACCGGGTTTCCTTGTCGTCGATGCCCTTGATCCGGGCCACATAGTCCAGGTAGTCGTAGACCAGCATATTATGATACAGGGGAGCGGATTCAGGCAGGTATCCGATCATGGATTTGATCTTTAAGACATCTTCAGGCATGTGAAGTTCGTCCACCTTAATGGCGCCTGAACTGGGCCTCAGATATCCGGTCAGCATCCTCAGGGTGGTGGTCTTGCCGGCCCCGTTGGGACCCAGGAGGCCTAAGATTTCACCTTTCCGGACAGTCATGCTGATATGGTCCACAGCACAGAAGTCTTTATAATACTTGGTCAGATTTTGAACTTCAATCAACGCTTTCTCCTAATCTATGGGTTATTAAAATCCTTCTAAAACCTTGCTCTTTTCCAGAAACTCATGGATATCCTCTTCGGTTTTCCGGCAGGCAAGGAGTGCTTTTTCAATTCTCCGGCAAAAGGGGTCATCTTCCCCGAGGACCCTGACCGCTTTTTCATAAAAGATCCTTCCCCGGTCAAAATGCGCGGCCATTTCCTTTTTCAGGACCTTTCTTTCCTCATGTTTCAATTTTTCAGAACTGATGATGGATTCGAGCTTTTGTACGGAATATTCAACCAGGGCGTCCCTGGGCATGCCGTAGGTTTCTGAGATGGCTTCAAGGGCGTCTATGGTTTTCCGGCTCAGGACATAGGTTTTCTGTTTTCTCTGGATCTGTCTGAATTGCCGGATCTGGATGGTTTGGGCCAGGGTGTCAAGGGCTTCCAGGTCTTCGATGATATGATCAAACAGGGATTTCTGCTTAATGCCCATATGGACGGCAACCAGGCCGATGGCGTCAATGGCCTTCTGGGAAATTTTAAAGGTGGCCCGGACCGATTGCTTTCCCCTCAGATTGAACATGGTTGATCCGGGAAACGGGTCTTCAGTTTTCGGCATGGCGCCCTCCCTTGACCGGGTCTTTTATTATTAATTTTATAGCATTCAAAATAGTAATGAACTTCATTTGCGCCGGATTTTATCTCAAAAGAGGCGGATGATCAATGGTAAAAATGAAAGATGACCGGAATTTAATTTTTCATCAGAAAAAAACAAGACAGGCGCAGACGGCAAGGCCCCCCCAAAGGAAGAGGGGTTCCCTGCCCGAGGGCTGAAATTCCGGGTCGGTCCGGTCATCGGAATAGCACCGGGATTCCATGGCCAGAATCAGACGGTCCGCCGCCAGAAAGATTTTTTTCATCAGGGGCAGGACCAGGCCCATGGTTTTTTTAACGGGGTTTTTCTGAAGATGGGCGCATCTGGCCTTTTGGGCGTCGGATATCTCCCGGGCCTGCCTGAGAATGACGGGCAGAAAACAGAGGGCCAGGCTGATCATGACGGCCACCCGTTTTTCCGGCACCAGGGGCACGGGTTTTAAATACCACTGAACCGCCGCTTTGACGGATGAGGGCCGGGTGGTAACGGAAAAAACCAGGCCCGTCAGCATGAGCAACAGGAATTTCAGAGCCGACATGGCCCCTTCCATCAGTCCCTGCCCGGTGACGGCAAGACCGTAACCCTGGAAGA
This sequence comes from Desulfobacula sp., assembly GCA_012031875.1. Taxonomy (GTDB): domain Bacteria; phylum Desulfobacterota; class Desulfobacteria; order Desulfobacterales; family Desulfobacteraceae; genus Desulfobacula. The sequence continues at coordinate 1,993 of JAAUSZ010000215.1, read as the reverse complement.
GAAGGTCTCCCGGGGTGGTCAGGGCCCTGGTCAGAAATATAAAAAAGAGCAGGGTTAAAAACAATTTCATCCGGTTCAATATGGAAAAAAAATGAAGGCCTGATTGTTTAAGGAAAAAAACAAGGATCAAAAAATAGAGGCCCGAGGCAATGAAGCCTGCAGGCATCATAGCCATGCCCACAAGGCAGGTGATAAAGAATTTCATCCGGGGATCCAGAAGATGGAGGCTGGAATCTCCCGGTCTGTAGGTAAAGGGGCTTATCTCAGCCATGGCTGCGGTTCCAGTCCGAATCTGGAAAAGCAGGGCTCCCGGACCCCGTAGGATTCCAGGCAGGGGGCAAGCGCCAGGGGTGCACCATCTTCCATGACCCTCCCGTTTTCCATGATGATCATCCGGCCGGCTTCAAAAATGACCGGCTCGATATCATGGGTGGCGATGATCAGGGTCTGTCCGCTGCGGTGCAGATCCATGATGACCTCAAGCACCTGGAGAATGCCGGGGTAGTCCAGGTTGGAAAAAGGCTCGTCAAAGACAATGACCTCCGGGTCCATGGCCAGAATGCCGGCAATGGCCGTCTTTCGTTTTTCGCCCCCGGAAAGGGTGGCCGGATGCCTTTCCTTTAAATGATCAAGATTCAGGGTCTCCAGAATCCGGGTGACGTTTTCGGTGATCCGGGCCCGGGGCTGTTTCAGGTTTTCCGGGCCAAAGGCCACCTCGTCAAAGACCGTGTCCCCCACCATCTGGGTATCCGGGTCCTGGAACACCATGCCCACGGTTTTCCGGGTTTCGGTCAGATGCTTTGAAACCTCTTTTCCGTTGACCCGGACCCTGCCCGAGGTCGGCAGCAACAACCCGTTCAGGTGCCTTAAAAAAGTGGTCTTTCCGGACCCGTTTTTTCCGGCCAGGAGGATGAATTCCCCCCGGGAAATGGTCAGGGATATCCGGTTCAGACCGATATGGCCGTCGTCAAAGACAAAGGAGAGGTCTTTGATGTCGATGAGGGGTGTTGGCATTTTTTGTCCCGGATTATAACCGGATGAGGGGCCTGAGGGCCCTTGCAATAAAGGCCGCGGCCATGATTTTCAGGGCGTCCCCGATGAGAAAGGGAACCATTCCGGCCATGAGGGCCTTTTCAAGGCTCATGCCGGTTACGGCCTTGAGCCAGGGAACCCCTGCCGCATAGACGATGAGGGAGCCCAGGACCATGGCCAGGATGTCAAAGGCCGGCCTTTTGCCCAGGGCCTTGGAAACGCTTGCCGTGATATAGACACAGGGCAGGTATCCCAGGAGATAACCCCCGGTGGGCCCGAAAAGCTTTCCTATGCCCGAAGTGCCTCCGGCAAAGACCGGGAGACCGGCCAGGCCGATGACCAGATAGACGGCCACACAGGCCAGACCCCATAAAGGCCCGAGAATAAGTCCGGCCAGAAGCACGAACATATTCTGAAGGACAATGGGGACAGGGCCGATGGGAATGGCGATAAAGGCCCCCACGGCAATGAGGGCCACAAACAAAGACGAATATACGGTCATTTTAAGTTCGGTTGAAGCGGTCATGGGTTCCTTTATTCAGTATGAAAGCAGTCTCCATAAATAATGGTTTTCATTTCACCGGTGTCCTCCCGGAGGATCAGGGCCCCGGTCTCGTCCACATCCAGGGCCAGTCCTTCAAAAATTTTTCCAAAGGTTTCTATCCTGATCCGGCTGCCGATGGTGGAGGTCTGTTTTTTCCAGAGGGGGATGATGGTGTTGCCGTCCAGGGTTTGAATCTGAACCTCAAAATCCGCAAGAAAGGTTTCCAGGATGAGCCGGCGGGATACCTCCTTTTGCAGGATATCCTTGATGGAGACGGCATTGGCTTCATATTCCCGGACCTCATTGTTGACATTCAGGCCGATCCCGATATTGATGAATTCAGCATATCTCCCTTTGTTTCCATTTCCGACAGAAGTCCGGCCAGCTTCCGGCCGTTCAGGAGAAGGTCATTGGGCC
>JAAUSZ010000042.1 GCA_012031875.1 Desulfobacula sp. | reverse complement strand
ATCTCGTCCTGCTTTCTTTTCTGATAGGCCATCAAAAACCTTTTTTCCTGCCCTCGTCTTGCATATACACGGCCATGGAATCCTTCCGGAAAAATCCTTCCGGGTCACCTGGCCCAGATTGATCAAGGTCAGGGCCAGACGGTCCGCAAGAAAGGGCCGGAATTCCTCCATCATGTCAAGAGCCAGGCCCGGCCTTCCCGGCCTGTCACGGTGAAGGAATCCCACCGCAGGGTCAAGCCCCACACATTCAAGCGCTGATCTGACATCATGCATGAGAATCGTATAAAGAAATGACAGCAGGCAATTGACCTCATCCAGGGGCGGCCTTCTGCTTCTGCCGGTAAAGGCAAAATCCTCTTTCTGGGAGGTGATCAGATGGTCAAACACACTGAAATAATCCGCTGCCGCATCCCCTTCAATCCCCCGGAGAACATTCAGCGGAAGGGTTCCTGAAATTTCCTTCAGCGTCCGGCCCAGCCGGTTGACCACATGGTCCACGGGACCGGCGGCAATTTTATCCCCGTGATCCCGTAAAGAACGCTGTAATACCTTCCGGCCGTTTGATATTTTTGCAGACAGGATGGAAGCCGCTATTTCCGATGATGTGGGTTCCTGATCCGCCCGCCGGTATTGCTCCCGACGGACAAGGACATTGCCCGAAACCGGTCCCTTGATCCGGGCCAGGAAGCGCCCGTATTCGGTCAGAAAGCTCACAGAGACATCTTTTTCAGCGCAGAATCCCATGAGAAAAGGACTCATCATCACATTGCCGAAACAGACGATCCCGGAAACGGTATGGATCGGAAGCCGGAGTTTCACCTCCCTTTCCACTGAGACCGCAACGGTTTCCCCTTCTTTGAAAAGATAACTTCCCTGGGTGGTGACAAAGAGGGTATTTAAAAGTTTCTTCATTTATTCCATCATTTTTTTAAGATAGGTTTTCACCGACCTGCTTTTACAGACACGAGGCAGGCAGAAATCCAGGAATGAACAGCTTTCACATTTTTTATCATAAACCGGCTCCGGCGTTATTCCGTCCCGGATCATGACTTGCAGCCGCCGGGCCGTATCCATGGTTTCCGCCCTGAGTTCAGGCGTCAATAAAACCTGCTGCCGCCTGCGCGTCTTCCCGTAAAACAACGCCCCTTCCGGAATCCGGGCGTGATACATTTCCTCAAGGCACAGGGCCTGGGCGCAGAGCTGAACCTTATCACTGTTGTCTTTCTTGGGTTTTCCCCGTTTGTATTCCACCGGATAAGGGGCCCATGTCCCGGCCGCCTTATCCGTCAAATGGAATTCCACCACATCGGCCTGCCCCACCAGCCCCAGCTCACGGCAGACAAGCGGAAGTCCGTACTCAATCCTGACTGATCCCCGGTCCCGCTCCCCGCCCCTGTCCACCCGTTCATGCATCACCCTGCCCTCGGCCGTGAACCGGTTTTCAACCCACTGCCGCTCCACATGAATCAGGGCGCACTGCCGAGGGCAGAACATATAATGCTGAAGCGCGGATAGGGGGAGGAGGTCAGAATCGTCGGTCATCTCGAATTCCTGTTGTTTTCAAATCGAAAGTTGGCTGAATCATTTTTTTATAGAATAATGGATATTCAATCAAGTCGGTCATCTTATATTTTTTGCCTACAGTTTTTCAATTATTTGGACATTCTCAGTACCTTTACCAATAGTCACCTTATAATCTGAAAAAGCTCGAGGAGGCTTTTCTCTATCACCAATTCGTTCAATTTTTACCGACTCAAACAATTGATGTGCTGGAGCATTGCCAATCTCAGAATTATGCTTAAAAACAATGAGCTTTCTAATTGCCATCTCACCACGAGAAGCAGACCGGTCATGGTCAAACATATTCAATAAGGACTCCCAGAACAGGTCTAAATCCCCTTCAGAAAAACCAGTCTGCTTAGCCAATGGTGCTGAGATGAAACCATGTGTTCTATAAAGACCATACGGGACAATCGACTTTCGCGCGCCCAGACCTTTGTCTTCTGGTTTATCGACATTCACTGCAGCAGTCCGAAACATGGAAATATCCAAGCTTAAAATTGAATCAATGCTTGTCCCAAAACCTAATTGTACCGGACCTCTAACTTGACCACATGTCTTATCGCCTGTTGACATAACAGATCCAAATGTTCTGACATCATAAAAATTTTTACACATCCATTTTTTGTCCATAACCTCTTTGGTATCAACAAAAAGCTCTTTCAATTTTGCCTTTGCTGCATCAGAGATGCCTTTTAGCCTTGCCACATCTTGTTTTGCCCTGTTCAAATCAACATTAAGGGATAAATAGATCCCTTCATTTTCAAACCCAACACCCGCTGGATAATCTTTGAAATTTTCCAATTCTTTTCTTAAATCATTAGGGACATGGATATATAACTTTTCTTGATCCAATGTTAAATGAGCACGTTTGTGATTCTCTGAAAGAAAAGCGCCTTCTCTCACATGAATTTCATAAGGGGCTTCATTGTTTTTCAGCAAATCAATATAATTTCGTATCTTCCTTTTTATACATACATCAGTAACTATTCCTTTCCCTGTTTCAGGGTCTATTCGGGGAAGATTTCCTGCATCCGGATCTCCATTGGGATTTCCGTTTTTTACATCAAATAACAAAACAAATTCATACCTATTTCTAATGGGCTCAGTCATTATTCTTCTCCTTCTGGTTTTTGATTTTTCTTTTTATAAAATTCATTTCGTTGCTGATAATAGGCAATAGCAAATAAGCCTTGTTGCTTCATGTTTATATGGGCAGGGAAATTATCAATACTATCCATAATTTCAGCTATCCTCTTGTCTGAAACATGACCATATTCTGCTTTTTCAACCCAATACTGGGCAAGTCTCAATAAGCGTGGAAATATACTTGCAGGAGTTGAAGAAGCTGAGCCATAGAACCGATCTTTAATTGTTGAATTAATTCCTTCCCCTAAAGCATCCTTCTGAGCTTTTTCAAGAACAGCAAACAATCGCCCCAACAAATAAGCGATATCTTTTTCTCTAAATCCAATGCCATAGGCACCTCCATTTTATAATTTCGTTTTAGTACTGCCTTTAAAATTGAAACCCTTAGATAGGTTACATTTTGGATTTGTTTTCCAGTCGATTTATCTTTTTTAGCCTGATCTGCCCGAATCCTGTTCAGGACGCCATTATATAAATTTAGCGGATAATTAGCTCCTTCCAGGATTGACCGCATCAAAGCACCCCCTAATAGAGGAGAAATATCCTTTGTTTCACGCGCGGTTTCTTTCAGCAAATGCCAAACTCCCGGAAAAGGAATATCTTTATCCGAATACCTCTCAATTTGAAGATCATTGAAATGACGTCCAATCCGATCTTTCAACTGATCAACAGAACAAACATGCCAGAAGCGGACAGCAAGCCTGGCCTTATTTAATGAAAGCCCTAAAATATATGTTTTAACACCACCGTCATATTCTACTGCTTCTGGTTTATTCCCTTTTTTAGCTGCTTCAAGAAATTTTTGAACTGGAACATTATTAGTCTCATTGTTTTGGGGATTGAGGATAACACCCATAAAGGATTCAATAGGTGAATCTTTCTCTGTCCAAAATATTGTTGTTGCATCACCAATTTTGATACGCTGATTTTTACTTCGAAATAAATATTTCAGTGCGGTTGAACTTTTAAATTCGTCATCTACACTGATTGGGGCATTTGCTCCTCTTTTCTTTCCATAAGATTCATAAGCTTTTTCATTGAAGGACACTAAAGATGCTCCTGAATCGAATTTGAATTGGGAATACTGTGGCTGTAAAGAATGAATTTGCCCATCAATAATGCTAATGCCTTTCTCATATTCCTTTTTTGCCAGATATGCTTCCCAACTTTTTTTTACAGCTTCTCGTTCATGAATAAATCCGCGTTCATTCTCAAGTTGAAATGCAACCCATTTTCCATGCGTACCACTAATTTCCTTCCAAAAAGGCAATTGTAATGACTCCTCAGGTTTCCAATTACCCAAAAAAGCCTTAAGCGCTAAGATGCCAGCATCATCTGATTCAGGGCATATTTCTTCGATTAATATTTTAAATGATTCATGGTATTCTTTTTTATGGGTATTTCCTGACATCCCGAAAATATAATCTGCTTTATCTATCATAAAATTTGAAACCTTAGCTGCATTGCTTGCCCGGACATTTACTGTATTGGAGTACGGGACTGTGGACAGCTTAAATTCATAATTATTCGCACTGATTTTTTTCTCAAATCTGTTGGCTCGCCTATAATTTTTCCGCTTTTGTTAATCGTAACAGCAAAACCAATATCTTCCACACTGAACCCAAAAGACGGGACATTATTTTGTCCTTTCAGGCGATCATAATATGAAATCAACGAAGGGATAATCATGAAACCACCTCCTGTCGGCAATCAATAACACCGTCTTGCATTACAGCCCGAAAAAACCGAGGTGTCATATTATCCTCAAAATCAATATCATGCAGCATAAACCCTAAATCCTGTTCGCCGATCAGTTGAGATTCTTGTATCACATCACACCACGCAAAATTTACGGGGAATTCCCGACATCCGAAATAAGGTCGATGAAAACATTGACCATTTCTAGCCCGGCGCTCGAAAATAGCCAGATGCTTTCCGGGATCGGAAGCATCCTTGCCAGATAATTCAAAATGGGCTTCGATAATATAGTGAACATTTTTCAGAACCAATGAGGCGCGCTGCTGGCGATCAACCTCAATGTACTGACATACAACAGCATTCCCTTCTCTAATATCTTTGTCTGAAGCCGTGGCTTTGTTTGAAAGTTCATTCCTGCGAATATTGTCAAATTGAACTTTATTTAACACATGGATACGATCAATTACCCATCTGATTTCAGGTTTCCAATAAATTGCTTCAAGAATCCCACGCGCCGAAGACGGTGTCATGACATCATAACTAACACGTTCCACTTCATCTCCGGCCTTAGAGACAAGGCATAATCGCCCCAACTCTGAGTTTGATACCATAACTCATAACAAACCTCCTTTCTATTACCTAAAAAAAGCTTCCCCTTCAGGTTCTTTACAAATAAGTCCTGATTTGTTTGAATACCTTTCCGGTGATCGCAAAACAAAAAGACCGGGTTTTGGATTTTCAAGCCAGCCATTCAGTTCATTCATTTGATAATTATAAATCTGGACTGAATACTGTTGAAGTTTTCGGAATATCAAACCACCATGTTCGATAAAATCCAACTGCCTCACCAAGGCTATTGCTTCATCTTCCAGAGCAATGATTATCGGTATGGTGGCTGTTTTAATCATTTGGAACATTGCAATATCTTTAAACTGAATATTACCTTTACATCCTTTATTACAAAGGCTGATAATACCTTCAGAATCCATGCGGTCAGAATTTTTCCAATAATAATTTAAAAAATATTCATGTATACAGCGTGGTTCGAGGAATTGCCCGGTGAATTTATCAAACAATTGTTCCGCCGATTGTGCTGTTTGTCTAAAAAATCCTGGGGGGCTACAATTTTTAAATTTTAAAATATATACATAGCCCTTATCGTTGAGTCCCTCTCGGTTACACCGTCCCGCCGCCTGAGCGATAGAATCCATCCCTGCGACCATGCGAAAAACGACCGGAAAATCTACATCAACGCCTGCTTCGATTAGCTGTGTGCTAATAACACGACAAGGCAATTTATTCTTTAACCTAAACCTGATTTCATTTAATACCTTAGTGCGGTGAAGTGGATACATCAAAGCACTTAAATGGAACCCGCCTTGATCATCCGGCAGCAAATTAAATAAATCTAATGCCTGCTGACGTGTATTGACTATACAAAGTACTTGGCTCTGCGCTGATAGTTTCTCTGATAACTCAATTTCATTAATCTCGCCGATAAATGTTTCAGCAGTTCGCTTTAATGCATGAAAAAGAGATGGAATATTATTTATGATTTCCGTAATATTTTTAAGACCTGATGGGAAATAATCTGAATAACCTATTGCAGGCTGGGTTGCCGTGCATAATATAGCGCTGACACCATAGTTTTGGGTAAGCTCTTTTAATACTTCAAGGCATGGACTGAGTTTCTCAACTGGAATTGACTGAACCTCATCAAAGATCACAACACTATTTGTCACATTATGAAGTTTTCTGCATTTTGATGGTTTATTTGCATAAAACGAATTAAAGAACTGAACATTAGTTGTCACAATTATCGGAGCATCCCAGTTTTCGGAAGCCAACCGTGTTTTCCAGTCTGAATCCTCAGGAATAAAGTTGCAGTGATGTTCAAGAACTGCATCATTACCAAGCATATCTCTAAAAACTGAGGCGTTCTGTTCAATGATACTTGTAAACGGGATAACATAAATAATTCTGCATTTATCAAAGCGCATTGCATGCTCTAAAGCAAAAGCAAGCGATGATAGAGTTTTCCCTCCTCCTGTGGGAACAGTTAAAGAGAATAAGCCGGGTTTGAGTTTTGAAGCGTTCAAGCAATCATTAAGAACAATATCACGTTGGCTATTTACAAGAGTTTTAGATGTATTCAACTGCATTTTTCTGAAAGATCCCCAGAATCTTGTATATAAAACTTCTAATGGGGGATATGTCGAACGATATTTTGATCGGATTTTATCTAAATATTTTTCTGTATCAAGATAATCTGCATCAACCAGACAAGAAAAAATCATCCTGATGAAAAATTGTAACTGAAAACCAAACCCTTTCAAATCATAAATATCAAATGGAAATTTCTCTTCAAATTCCAATTTTTCCAATGGAATTTGAATTATTGGAAGTTCATAATTTAATCTTGATTTCAACCCGGTTTGCTCGGCACCAAACCAGTTTGGCAGGCCTCCATGATGCCCCGAGATACAATAAGACAGAACTTTTCCCGATTCTTGAGAGGATTGATATAGCCTTTTGGCACCATGTAAAGCATGATTGACATGACCACTATAAAATGGAAGGAATTCGTCTTTAATATGATTGATATGTCTTAACCATGCCTGCCACTTAATAATTCCTTTTCCGACATCATGGTTATTCCCAGCGATTTCTCCCCAAGGCATAGCCCTAAAACAGCCTGCAAATTGACCAGCCAAATTCCCAACATTATCGAGATGTTCCTCAAGCCGTTGCCATTCTGAACAGGGTCTACCCTCTTTACTGTGGGCATAATACTCTTTTGACATATAGAGATACCTCCGAGAGATTACCTTTTTTATAACCCCCAAGTGGGACAAAAACGGTCCCGTTTAAATTATTTATTTTCATTTTTTTGCATGGCCTCCAAACTTTTTTTCCAGTTCTGCCTGAATGTCTTTTTTTATATCTTCAGGCTCCAGTAGCAGGGCGTCTTTGCCGAAGGACAGGACCCAGGATTTGATGTCGCGGCGGCCCGAGGTAGTCATGGAAAGGGTGAGGGAGCCGTCCGGGTGTTCGGTGAGGTGCTGGTTTTCGGACCAGGTCTTTTCTTTGATGTAGCGGGCCACGGCCGGGCTGAACCGGATTTTCACGGACACGGGATCGCCATGGGTCAGGTCAAAGGCCGAGTTCAGGGTGTCTTCAGGGTCAAAGCCGGGGGGACAGGAAAAGGGCCGGGCCAGGGCCCGGATACGGCGAATGCGCTCGCACGCGTAACTGCGGACCTGGCGGCTCTTGAGCTTGACCGCGAACAGGTAGAGGCCGCCCCGGTTTTCGTAGAAATGCAGGGGACCGATGTCTTCTTCGCTGATTTCATCCTTGTAAAAGGCGTGGTAGGTGATGCGGCAGGAGGTGCGGTTCAGGATGGATTCCGTGAGGGTCCGGATGATGTCTTCTTTGCCGCCGTAGGTTTTGGAGCCCATGGTCTTGCAGATAAAGATGCGTTTCAGGGCCGACAGTTCGGTTTGGGTGTCTTCCGGCACAAACAGCATGAGCTTGGCAATGGCGGAATCCATGTGGCGGCCGATCTCCGTTCCCCGAAACACAGGGGACTCGCCGGCCGACATGCACAGGGAAAGGATCTCCGGAAGGGTGAGGCTGATATTGGGAAGGCTCAGGCCAGGCATGCTCAGCACATAGGCGGGTTCGATGCGCCAGCGTTTTTCCCTTTCAGGGGATGCGCGGTCGTCATAGACCGGGACACCCAGGTCTTCGATCACCCGGATGCTCCGGGAGACCGAGCGCTGGGAAATCCCCAGGCCTTCGGCCATTTCTTTTCTCGTGACACCCTGGGGCCGGGACAAAAGGCTCAGGGTGCGGATCAACTGGACAAGGTTTTTTCCCCTCATGGATTTTCTCCCTGTTTTTCTTACCCTTATCGTATCCGGCGAGCCGGGGCAACAGGTAAAATATGCCTGATTTTAAAATAAAATCGGGTCTCCTTGTGGGAATTGCTTAATTTGCGGGCAGGGCCAGGATAATGCGGAACGCGCCGCGTTCCATTTCAGACAACTCGGGGAAATGGCTTCAAATAAAAAATTTTAATGAACCGCCACTCCCTCGGCTTTTATTTGCCGTACAAAGGGGTCATCATCGCTAAAACTGTCAAGATTGAACGGCAACGGTTCGATTCGATCATCGATAGACATAGCCAGTTCGGTCAATCTTACCCGTTCCTCGAAACGATCATTGCTTATCTGGGGCGAAATAACGGCTACATCAATATCGCTCCACCTATCAACCTTCCCTTTGGCATAGGAACCGAAAATATAGGCGCTGGAAATCTGGAATCCTTTGAGACGGAGTTTATCGAGAAAGGATTGGACCCTTTGAAATACTATAGCTTCGATTTCAGCCATATAAAAACCTCTTCTATTTTTTGCAGTTCCGTGGCAGTGAGCCACCGGGTGCAGGATTAATAATGGTATCTAAGCTGGGCGATCAGGACGGCATCATTTTCGATTTTATAAATGATCCGGTGCTCGTGGCTTATCCTTCTGGACCAGTATCCGGCAAGATTGTGTTTCAGGGGTTCGGGTTTCCCGAGGCCTTCATATTTGTTTCTCAGAATGTCTTTGATAAGGGTATTGACCCGGCCCAGGGTCCTTTTATCCGTGTTCTGCCAGTATAAATAGTCTTCCCAGGCATGTTCGGAAAATATCAGCTTCATTCAGCCAGTTCTCTTTCTTTTCCCCGGCCCTTTGTCAGTTCTTCTATGGATTCCATCAGCCTTTTTGCGTTCTTCGGGCTCTGCAATAAATAGGCGGTTTCATTCAGTGCTTCATAATCCTGGAGAGACAGCAAGACCACGGCTTCATTGTTTTTGCGGGTGATGATGATGGGATCATGATCGTCGCAGACTTGTTTTATGGTGCCGGCAAGGTTATTTCTTGCCGTTGTATACGTAATGGCTCTCATTTGTTTTCTCCGGGTGGATGGTCTTTATAGTTGTACAATATATTGCACATATAAATCCCGGATGTCAATGCCGGGAAAATAATTCTTGACCTGAATTGCTGTACACCGTATACCGTATACGAGTCGGCGGCGCAATATTTGGAATCAATCAAAACGTAAGGATCTGAAAATGAAAGAGGAATTTTTGTTAGGAAACGGTGCCATGGCCATCGGGCTTCTGGAAGCAGGCTGCCAGATTATGACCTCGTATCCGGGAACCCCGTCCAGTGAAATCCTTCCCGAGGTGGTCCGGCTGTCCAAAATGAGCAAACTGAACACCGGCATTGAATGGTCGATCAATGAGAAGGTGGCCTTTGACAATGCATTTGCAGCAGCCATCTCCGGTAAGCGGGCCGCCTGCTGTATGAAAATGGTGGGACTCAATGTGGCGGCGGATTCGTTCATGTCTGCGGCCTATATCGGCAATATCGGCGGGCTGGTCATTATTTCCTGCGATGATCCGGGGCCCCATTCCTCCCAGACGGAACAGGATTCCAGGCTCATGGCAAGACTGGCCAAGGTGCCGGTGCTGGACCGGGCAGCCCGGAAGAAGCCAGGGAAATGATCAGATTCGCCTTTGACCTGTCCGAGGAATTCCAGGTGCCGGTGCTGGTGCGGCCGGCCATCCGGGTCTGCCATGCCCGTCAGAACATCAGATATAAGACCCTGAAAAACAACCCGACCCCGGCCAATTTCAAAAAAGAGCCATCCCGCTGGGCATCCACCCCGAAATTCCGGTTTTTGCAGCACAAGGCCCTGAATGAAAAGCATGTCAAGATCAGCGAAAAATTCAATACCCTCAAGGCCTTTAATCAGCACAATCTTAAAAAGGGAAAGACCTATCCCTTTGGGGTGATTACCGGCGGGGTCCCGTCCAGCGTGGTCAGGGATCTGTTTGAAGAATACGACAGAAAGGATATCCCCCTGCTGAAACTGGGGGCGCCCTATCCTTTCCCGGAAAAACTGGCCGACGCATTCCTGACCGCCTGCGATAAGGTCCTGGTCATTGAAGAGACGGACACGGTCATTGAATATATGCTGAGAGACAAAGTAAAAACCCTGGGACGGCTTTCCGGCCATGTGCCCATGGAAGGCGAGCTGGTGCCGGAAAAAATAGAAGTGATCCTGAACAAGGCCCTGGCAGACTGCAAGCAAAGCCCCCTGTCGGATTTTGACGGCGGGAAAGAGGCCTTCGGCCTTGTGGGCGGACTGGGCCTTCCCTTAAGAAAACCCACCCTGTGCCCCGGCTGCCCCCACCGGGCCTCCTTTTATTCCATCCGCAAAGCCATGCCCAAAGCTGTTTTTCCGTCGGATATCGGGTGCTATACCCTGGGCTCCAACCTGGGCGTGGTGGACACGGTCCTGGACATGGGGGCCGGCATCACCATGGCCTCGGGATTTTATAACGCCTATATCCAGGACGGGGTGCAAAAACCCATTGTGGCCACCCTGGGCGATTCCACCTTTTTCCACTCCGGCATCACCGGGCTCATCAATGCGGTTTACAATGATTCCCGGTTTATCCTGGTCATCCTGGACAACGGCATCACGGCCATGACCGGCATGCAGCCCGCCATTACCCAGGGCCTCCGGGTGGACGGCCGGAAAGGCAATGCCGTTTCCCTTGAAGGCGTGGTCGAAGGCTGCGGGGTCAAATACCTGAAGGTGGTGGACCCCTTTGATACCAAGAACATGATCAAGACCATCAAAAAGGCGGCCGACTATGTCAATGACCCAAAAGGCGGCATTGCCGTCATCATCTCCCGCCATCCCTGCGTCATCGGGTTCAAGGATGCGGCCATCCCGGAAAAGATAACCGTTCGCGTGTCCGGGGAATGCAATGACTGCGGCTTCTGCCGGGACCGGTTTGAATGCCCGGCCCTGTTCCGGAACCCGGAAACGGAAAAAACCGAAATCAATACCGTGCTTTGTGCCGAGTGCGGGGTCTGTCTTCAGGTCTGCCCGCGAAAAGCCATAACAAAGTGTGATCATCCATTTTGATAATCAACAGGGAGACAAATGATATGAAAACCATCAATTATGTATTAAGCGGTCTCGGCGGCCAGGGTATCCTTTTTATGACCAAGGTGTTTGCCGCCGCGGCATTGGAAAAAGGCTATAATGTCCTGGGCGCGGAAACCCACGGCATGGCCCAGCGGGGCGGGTCCGTCGTGTCCCATCTCAGGGTGGGAGAGGCCCGGTCCAGCCTGGTCCGGGCCGGGGCCGCGGATTTTCTCATTTCCATGGATGAATCCGAAGCTTACCGGTACCTGCCCTATCTGAAAAAGGCGGGACCTTATTTGCCAATGCCCCTTCCAAATCCTTTCCGGATAAACGGGTGGCGGCCTATTTAAAACAGAATAAAATTAAGGCGTTTTCCATGCAAGCCTCGAAAAAGGCCATGGACCTGGGGTCCCCCAAATCCACCAACCTGGCCATGGTGGCCTTTTACTCGGCCTTCGGCCTGGGGCCCCTCAGCGCCGAAGACCTGAGGAGCACCGTGGAAAAAATGAGCCCGGCCAAGGTGAAAGGCATCAACCTGAAAATCTTTGACGCCTGCTATGATGAAGGCAGGAAAGCCGCCTCGGCCGCTTAAAAAATTATAATCAAACCGGCCGGAATTTTTCTTGACAGGGATTAAGTGTATACAGTATACCGTATACACTTAATCCATACATATACCAAACCTTATAGACTATGAATATATGGGAGCCCTTATGGAATTATTCAAAAACCTCACCGTCTTATCCCTGGAACAGGCCACCGTCGCACCCTATCTCACCTACCGGCTGACCCAGGACGGGATGAATGTCATCCGCCTGGAACACCCGGTCTTCGGCGACCCCAACCGGTTCATCGGCGGCAATGTCCTGAACGAAGAACGGATGAACGCCTATTTTCTGTGCATCAATTCCGGCAAAAAGGCCCTGACCCTGAACATGGCCGACCCCAAGGGCCGGGAAATTTTTAATGAACTCTTGCTGAAGCTCAAGGTGGACATCTTTGTCACCAACCAGTTGCCCAAGAATTATGAAAAGCTGGGCTGCGCCTATGACCTGATGAAAAAGGTCAAGCCGGACATCATCTGGCTGGGCCTCACCGGGTTTGGTCCGGATTCCAATGAAGGGGCCTATGACCCCATTCTCCAGGCCCGGTCCGGTCTCATGGAATTGACGGGCGAAGCCGGCGGCGATCCCCAGGTTCTGGGCATTCCCCTGCCGGACATGGGCACCAGCGAGCACGGGTACGGCCTTTTGATGAAGGCCCTGTTCAAACGGGCCGTCACCGGTGAAGGCACCCGCATCGACCTGTCCATGTTTGAATCCACGGTCTCCTGGCTCACGGTTCCCATCGCCCTGACCAAGAGTTTCGGCGCCAAAATATCCCGCCGGGGCAATACCCATGAATTTTTCTGCCCCGTGTCCGTATACAAAACCAGCGACGGCTTTGTCTATCTTGCCGTCGGCAATGACCGCCAGTGGGAGTCCATGGTCGGGCAAGATATGTTCAAATCCCTGGCCAGGGAAGAATACAAGAAAAACAAGGGCCGCATCGCCGATGTCCACAACCTGAACAAGGCCATCACCGCCATCACGGAACAGCATACCTCGGAAGAACTCATCAGGCTGTTTACCTCCATCACCGTGCCCATCTCCGGCATCAAAAATGTGGAAGAAGTTATTGAAGATCCCCTGGTGGCCAAACGGATCCTGTCTTCCACGGACCCGAAAACCGGGACAACGGTCACCCTGGCCCCGCCGCCGAACATGACCCCCTTTCTTGAAACATCCGGCCGCAAGCTGTCCTTTCCTCCGCGGTTCGGCGAACAGAACAAAGCCGTTTACGGGGACATCCTGGGATACAGCGATGCCGCCCTGGCGGAATTTAAGGAAAAAGGAATCATCTGATGCAACTGAACACCAGCTTCAAGGAAAGAAAATCCCTGGGCCAGGATGTGTTTGACTACCTGAAAAACGCCATCATCGACCAGACCATTGAACCGGGTTCAAGGCTTGTGGAAAGCAAGCTCGCGGAAATGCTGGGCATCAGCCGGACCCCTCTCAGAGAAGCCCTGCATAAGCTGGAACGGGAAGAATGGATTGAAAAAACCCCCTCGGGCGGATTCCAGGTCGTCAGCCTGACCCGTCACGACATCGAAGAAACCTTCGGTATCCGCAGCGTCCTGGAGGCCTATGCGGCCCGCCTGGCCGCGGAAAACTACCAGGAAAAGGATCTCTTCCCCCTGGAAAAAAAGATGCTGGAATACCAGGCCTGCCTGGAGAAAAAAGCCAATGACAAACTTTTAGCCATCAACACCGAATTCCACGACCTCTTGTACGCCCTGTCCCGGAACCCCAAGCTCATCAAGATGATCAACCAGCTTCGGGCCCAGATCGCAAGGTTCCGGCAGATCATCCTCAAGCAGGAGGACTATGCCGTGGAAAGCAATGAGGACCATTTCAAAATGCTGGAGGCCATTAAAAACCGGGACGGGGATAGCGTTGAAAAGCTGGTCCGGGAGCATATCCTCAAGGGGAAAAAAGCGGTTTTAGATCAATTGGTGGAAGAGGGAAAAGAACAGAAGATTGCCTGATATAAAAGACATACTGGCCGGGAACCAGGCCGCCGGGGCCGGGCTGATCCGTCTCATCGAGGACCGGGACCCTTTGGCCCATGAGGCCTTGAAACAGCTCCATCCCCACGCGGGCCGGGCCTTTATCATCGGCATCACCGGCTCTCCGGGCGTGGGCAAATCCAGCCTCATTGACGGCCTTATCGCGGAATTCCGCAGGCTGGACAAAAAGGTGGCCGTCATTGCCTGCGATCCGTCCAGCCCGATTACGGGAGGCGCCATTCTGGGCGACCGGCTGCGCATGCAGCGCCATGCCGCCGATGAAGGTGTATTCATCCGCTCCATGGCATCCCGGGGGCAAAAAGGCGGAATTGCCCGGGCCGCCAAAGACGCAGCCCTTGTCCTGGATGCCATGGGCTATGACATCATTATTATGGAAACCGCCGGGGCCGGGCAGACCGAGGTGGATGTGGCCGACCTGGCCCACTCGGTGGGCATTGTCACCATTCCCGGCGCCGGGACGGCATCCAGGCCGTCAAGGCCGGTATCCTGGAAACCGGGGACGTGTTCATCGTCAACAAAAGCGACCGGCCCGACAGTGAGGCCGCCGTGTTTGAGCTGAATATGATGCTGGGCCTGAGGCCGCCTTCAAAAACCGGGTGGAAACCCCTTGTCCTTCAAACCCAAGCCCTGGACGGCACAGGGGTCAAGGAGCTGGCCCGGGTATTTTTGTCCCATTTTGATTTTCTACAACAGGGGGGCCGCCTGGAACACCGGCAAAGGGACCTGGACGCCGGATATTTCCGGTCCCTGGTCCGGGACCTGGCCCTGGAAAAAATCACGGCCGCCCTGGAAGCCTCAAAGGGCTATCAGGCTGCCCTGGAAAACATCCGGCGCCGGGAAACGGACCCGGTAACGGCGGCGGAAAGCGTGATAAATAAGCTGGAAATTTTACATGTCGATTAAAAAGAGACGCTGATAAAGGAAAAAAGAGATGGAAACACAACAAAGAATTCGGATACTGATCGCCAAGCCGGGCCTGGACGGCCATGACAAGGGCGCCAAGGTCGTGGCCCTGGCCCTCAGGGACGCCGGCATGGAAGTGATCTATTCAGGGCTTCACCAGACCCTGGACCAGATCATCCAGGCAGCGGTCCAGGAATCGGTGGATATCATCGGCCTGTCCATCATGTCCGGGGCCCATCTGCCCATCTGCCGGAAACTCATGACCATGATGAGGGAAAAGGGGCTGGCCCATACCAAACTCACCGTGGGCGGGGTCATCCCCCACCAGGACATCCCCAGACTCAAAGAGATCGGGGTAGCTGCCGTGTTTCCCGGCGGAACCGCCTTTGAAGACATCATCGCCGGCATTAACGGCCTGTTCCGGTAACAGGAACGGTTTCCAAAGAATGGAGAAATAAACCATGGGTGTTGCAAAATACATAAAAAACGAAAAAGACGCCATTAAAGAGGTGATCTACCAGTCCGGCATCAGGGTGAAACCTTCCTACGGCCCGGAAGACCTGGAGAAGGCGGGCTTTTCATATGAAAAGGACCTGGGCGCGCCGGGTGAATATCCCTTTACCCGCAGTATCCACCCCCAGAGCTACCGGAGCCGGGCCTGGACCACCCGTCAGTATACGGGCTTCGGCACGCCGGAAGAAACCAACGAACGGTTCAAGCTCATGATCGCCAACGGCCAGAACGGCCTGAACGTGGCCTTTGACCTGCCCACCCAGATGGGCTATGACTCGGATCATCCCCTGGCCGAAGGCGAAGTGGGACGGGTGGGCATGGCCGTTGATTCCCTCCGGGATTTTGAAGCCGCCTTAAGGCATTCCCCTGGACCGCATCGGGTCCGGCCTCACCATCAATGCCGTGGCCACCATCATGATGGCCATGTACCAGGCCGTGGCGGAAAAATTCGGATATTCCAAAAACCAGATCTCCACCACTCCCCAGAATGATATCCTGAAAGAAATGATCGGCCGGGGAGCCTGGATTTTTCCGGTGGAGCACGGGGTCCGTCTCGTGGGCGACTCCATTGAATACGCCGTAAAAGAACTGCCCAAATCCAACCCGGTCTCCATCTGCGGCTACCATATCCGGGAATCCGGGGCCACCCCGGCCCAGGAAATCGCCTATGCCTTTGAGATCGCCAAGGCCTATATTGAAAATGTGACAAGGCGCGGGATCAAGCCTGAGGACTTTGTGGGACGGTTCTCCTTTAACCTGAATGTCTACGGCAACCTCTGGGAACAGATCGCCAAATTCAGGGCTGCGAGAAAACTCTGGGCTAAAATGCTGAGGGAAGAATACGGGGTCAAAGACAATAAAAACCTCTTCCTCCGGGGCCTTTTCGGCGGCGGCGGGTCCGGCCTCACCAAGGAACAGCCGGAAAACAATATCATGAGGGGAGCCTATTACGCTCTTGGGGCCGCCCTGTCCGGTGCCCAGACCACGGCCCTCTGCTCCTTTGACGAAGCCTATACCATCCCCACCCCGAGATCGGCGCTTTTATCTTTGCGGACCCTTGAAATCCTCATGGATGAAGTGGGGCTCCGGGATACGGTGGACCCCCTGGCCGGGTCCTATTTTGTCGAAACCCTGACCTTGGAAATGGAAAAGAAAATCCTTGAGGAAATGAAGGAAGTGGAAAAATGGGGCGGCATGGTGAAAAGCATTTCCAGCGGCTTTGTCCAGAGAAAGGTGTCCCGCCAAGCCTATGAATTTGAAAAGGGGCTTCAGTCCGGCGAATACCGGAAGGTGGGTGTGGTGCCGGTGTCTGAAAAAGGCACGGACAAGGACCCGGGAACCGAAGCCGCCGCCGTGGAACTCCATGAATACAACGAGGCCTGGGCGGAAAAATCCAAGGCCAATTTAAAGGAACTGCGCCGGACCCGGAACGGCAAGGATGTGGCCGACAGTCTCAAGGGCCTTGAAAAAGCGGCCAAAGGAAGCGAAAACGTCATGCCCCATCTGGTCAAATGCTGCCATGCCTATGCCACGGTGGGAGAAATGGCCGGGGTGTTCCGGCAGGTATTCGGCGAATGGAAAGAGCCTGATTTTTATTAAAACGGAGGTGAGGTTTGAAAAAAGAGTCCTATCGATTAGGGTGTGACATCGGCGGCACGTTTACGGATTTTGTGCTGGTCAACAATACCACCGGCGAATTTCATACCAATAAATGCCTGACCACCCCTTCGGACCCGTCGGACGCCATCGAACAGGGCATCAGGGAGCTGGATGAAAAGCTGCCGGGATTTCTGGACCAGGTGGAAGAAATCATCCACGGCACCACCCTGGTCATCAATGCCATCATTGAAAGGAAAGGGGCCAGGACGGCCCTCATCACCACCAAGGGCTTCCGGGATGTGCTGGAGCTGGGCCGGGAAAAACGCTATGACGCCTATGATATCTTCAGCGAATACCCGGAGCCCATTGTGCCCCGGCCGGACCGGGTGGAAATCGATGAGCGCATCAAGGCCGACGGCCGGGTGCTCAAGGCCGTGGACGAAAAGGAAGCCCTGGCCGTGCTGGCGGACCTGAAAAAACGGGGAATCCAGTCCATTGCCGTCTGCTTTATCAATTCCTATGAAAACCCGGTCAATGAGCGAAAGATGAAAGAGATCATCGAAAGGGAGGCTGCCGACCTGTTTTTATCCACCTCCATTGAGGTCCTCCCGGAAATCAAAGAATATGAACGGTCCTGCACCACCGCGGTGAATGCCTATGTCAAACCCATCACCTACTGGTATCTGAACAAACTCATCACCCGCCTGGAGGCCATCGGGTTTGCCGGAAAACTCTTTATCATGCTCTCCTCCGGCGGTATCACCTCTGTCGAGACGGCCAAGGAATTTCCCGTCCGGATCATTGAGTCCGGCCCCACGGCTGCGGTTATTGCTTCCCAGCACTATGGAAAAATGTTCAATATCAAGGACATGTTCTGCTTTGACATGGGCGGCACCACGGCCAAATCCTGTCTGATCCAGAACGGCCACGCCGGACTGGTCTCCACCTTTGAGGTCGGGCGGGTCCAGCGGTTTCAGAAAGGCTCGGGCCTTCCCATCCAGGTGCCGGTGGTGGACCTCATGGAAATCGGGGCCGGCGGCGGGTCCATTGCCAAGATCAGCAATATGGGACTTTTGCAGGTGGGTCCTGAAAGTTCAGGGGCTGATCCCGGTCCGGCCTGCTACGGCCAGGGCGGGGAAAACCCAACGGTCACGGATTCGGACCTGGTCCTGGGGTATCTGGACCCGGACTTTTTCCTGGGCGGCACCATGAAGCTGGACCTTGAACGGTCCAAAAAAGCCATTGAGGAAAAAATTGCTAAGCCTCTCGGCACCACCATGGTGGAAGCGGCCTTCGGCATCCACGACCTCATCAACGAGACCATGGCCTCGGCCGCCAAAACCCATATTGCGGAAAAGGGCGGCAACCCCAATATCGTCACCGTCACGGCCTTTGGCGGCGCAGGCCCGGTTCATACCTACGGCCTGGCCAAAAAAATCGGGGCCCGCACCATTCTGATTCCGCCCCTGGCCGGGGTCGGCTCGGCCCTGGGCTTCTTTACCGCACCCGTGGCCTTTGACATGTCCCGGAGCCATCGCAAGGTCCTGGATGATGCGGATTTCAAAGAGATCGAAGCCCTGTTCCGCGAGCTTGAAACCGAAAGCGCCAAAATCCTGGAAGGGGCCCAGAAAGGGGATGCCGTTATTTACAACCGGACCCTGCTCATGCGGTTTGTGGGCCAGGGCGCGGAAATCGATCTGAATATTGAGAACGTCGACTTTCAGACCTTTTCAAAACCGGACATCCGGACCCTGTTTGACACGGAATACAAACGGCTTTACGGCCGGACCGCCGAGGAATCGCCGGTGGAATTTGTCACCTTCAAGGTCAGGGCAAGCCTGCCGAAAAAACCCTTTACCATATCCAAACTGACAACGGCCAACCGGGATATCAACGTCTGTATCAAAGGACAGAGGAAGGCTTTTTCCATCGCCAAAAAAGATTATATCCCCTATACTGTGTATGACCGGTCCAAACTGTTCCCGGAGGCAAGCTTTACGGGGCCTGCCATTATTGAAGAACGGGAGTCCACCATTGTCCTGGGTGAAGATGCAAGGGTACGGGTGGATGAATTCGGGTTTATCTGGGTTCAACTCATTCAGGGGGAGGAAAAATAATGACATCCATGAAACGCAAATTCGACCCCATCACCCTGGAAATCCTCTGGAAACGCCTGGTTTCCATTGTGGACGAATCCGATGCCTCGGTCATCCGGACGGCTTTCTCCAGCCTGCTGAGGGACGCCCATGACTATACCTGCATGTTTACGGACAGCCGGGGCCAGGAACTGGTCCAGGGCACCCTGTGTACGCCGGGCATGGCCGGGGCCATGGCCCTGGGCATGAAAAAGCTGGTGCAGTCCCTCCCCAAGGAGAGCCTGAAAGACGGCGACGTGTTCATCATCAATGATCCCTGGGCCCTGGCCGGACACCTGAACGATGTCTGCGTCTTTTCCCCCATCTTTTTAAGGGAAAGGTCGTGGCCTTTACGGCCTGCATCTTCCACCACACGGATATCGGCGGAAGACCGGCTTCCGACAACCGGGATGTCTTTGCCGAAGGGCTTTTTATTCCCCTGACCAAACTCTATGATGCGGGGCGGCTCAACCCGGATATCGTCAATATGATCCGGGCCAATGTCCGGACCCCCAAGGAATTTGACGGAGACATCCGGTCCCAGGTGGCGGCCAACCATGTGTGTTCACAAAAAATCATTGAAATGATGACGGACGAAAATCTTTCCACCCTGGATGACCTGGCCGACGAAATCATCGACCGGACGGAAAAAAGCATGCGGGCCGCCATCGAAAAAATTCCCGACGGCGTCTATGCCCACACGGGCATCATCGAAGGGGCCGGCAACAAACCCGATATTCCCATCAAACTGACGGTGAACGTTACAGGATCCACCATCCATGTGGATTTTACGGGATCCTCCAAACAGGTGCCCTGGGGTGTGAATGTGGTCTATAATTTCACCTATGCCTATGTGTTCATGGCCATCAAATCCGCCTTTGATCCGGGTGTGCCCATCAATGAAGGGGCCTGCCGCCCCATCACCATGTCGGCACCGGAAGGCTCCATTGTCAACTGCACCTTCCCGGCCGCCGTGGCCGCCCGGATGGTGGTGGGCCATTTCATGACGGAAATGGTGTTCAATGCCCTGGCCAAAGCCGCCCCGGACCATATCATCGCCGGGTCAGGCGGAACCCCGGCCCAGACCAATATCTTCCACGGGACCTTTGCAAACGGCAAGGCCTGGCACACCATGATCATCCGCGGCGGCGGCATGGGCGCCTCCTCCCGGTTCGACGGCCATCACTGCGCCATCTTCCCGGCCAACGGAGCCAATACCCCGGTGGAAATCCTGGAGAGTGATACCGCCATGATGGTCGAATCCAGGGGCCTGGTTCAGGATTCAGGGGGACCGGGCAAGCAGCGCGGCGGACTGGGCAGACAGATGATCATCCGCTCCCCGGAGGAAGGGGACGCTTCCCCCGGCACCATCTCCATAGCGGTCCAGGCAGGCCGGTATATTTATCCGCCCAAGGGCATGTTCGGCGGAAAGGACGCCTCCCTGGCCAAATTCCAGAAAAACGGAGAAAATGCAGACCCCAGCACCCTGACCTTTTGTGACCCCGGGGATACCATTTCCTTTATCAGCGCCGGCGGCGGCGGCTACGGAGACCCCTTTGAGCGGGACCCGAAAGCCGTTGAAAAAGACGTGAAATATGAATATGTCAGTATTGAACGCGCAAGACAGGAGTACGGAGTTGTCATCGACCCGGAGACCCTTTTCGTCAACCATGCGGAAACCCGTAAACTTCGTGAAAAAAGATAAGGATGATACCGATGGAAAAAACCTTTATGCCGCCCTTTAAAACCGCTGAAGCCCTTCTGGACCACCAGCTCAATGGGCTTCAATGGACCGTGGCCCATGCTTACAGCGGGTCTGCCTTTTACCGGAAACAGTTTGAAAAGGCCGGGGTCATGCCCGGGGACGTCAAAACCCTGGATGACATTGCCCGCCTGCCCTTTACCACGGGCAACGATCTCAAGGAAGGCTATCCCTTCCCCCTGTTGTCCGTCCCGGAAAAAGACGTGGTCAGAATCCACGCCTCCTCCGGCACCACGGGCAAACGCAAGGTCCTGACCTATACCCAGAAGGACCTGGACACCTGGTTTGACATGTTTGCCCGGTGCTATGAAATGGCCGGTGTCACCCCGGAGGACCGGGTGCAGATCGCCGTGGGCTACGGGGTCTGGACCGCGGGCATGGGATTCCAGATGGGATGCGAACGTCTCGGCGCCATGGCCGTTCCCGTGGGTCCCGGCAATATCGACATGCAATGCCGGTTTCTCGAAGACCTGGGGTCCACGGTCTTCTGCTGCACCGCCTCCATGGCCCTGCTCATGGCCGAAGAGGTTCACAAACGGGGCCTGAAAGATAAAATCAAACTTAAAAGAATCATCCTGGGGTCCGAGCGCAGCAGCGCCTCCATGCGGGCCAAGATCAAGGATCTCCTGGGTCTTACCGACATGTTCGACATCACGGGCATGACGGAACTCTACGGTCCGGGCACAGGCCTGGACTGCCCCAGACATGAAGGCATCCATTACTGGGCCGATAAATATATCCTGGAAATCCTGGACCCGGATACCCTTGAACCCGTGGCTGACGGGGAAGTGGGTGAAATGGTGGTGACCACCCTGGAAAAGGAGGCCTCCCCCCTCATCCGCTACCGGACCCGGGACCTGACCCGGAAAATCGCCAAACCCTGTTCCTGCGGGAGCATCCTTCCCATGCACGACAGGATCATGGGCCGGTCCGATGATATGATCGTGCTCCGGGGGGTCAATATCTATCCGGGACAGATCGATGAGGTTCTCTCCTCCATTTCCGAAGCCGGCAGCGAATACCAGGTCCATCTGGAAAGAAAGGAAGACGGCAAGGATTATATGGTCATCAAGGCCGAGGCAAAGCAGGGGCTTGATCCGTCGGCCGCGGCCAGATCCGGGATAAGATAAAGAAAACCGTACACTCAAAGATCCTGGTGAGCTGCGACGCGGAAGTCTGCGCCCACGGCGGCCTGCCCCGGTATGAAGGCAAGGCCAAACGAATCTTTGACAACAGAGGGATATGAAAGGAAAGCTATGAAAGAATTTACGTATTTAACCCCCGCCACGGTGGATGAGGCCGTCTCCCTTTATGGCCGGCACAGCGAGACCGCCAAATACATGGCCGGGGGAACCGATGTCATTGTAAAACTCAAAGACGGGTGGATGGAGCCGGATTACCTCATCTCCCTGAAAAAAATCCCGGAGCTTTCCGATCTTCATAAAAATGAGGCCACCGGAGATCTCACCATCGGGGCCACGGTCA
The DNA here is from genome assembly GCA_012031875.1 of Desulfobacula sp. Lineage (GTDB taxonomy): Bacteria > Desulfobacterota > Desulfobacteria > Desulfobacterales > Desulfobacteraceae > Desulfobacula. The sequence goes on along the minus strand of JAAUSZ010000042.1, from coordinate 5,190 downwards.
CCCATGCGGTTCTTGAAAAATCCATCATGATCCAAAAGGAATATCCCATTATCTACGACGCGGTCTCCAATATCGGGTCCCTCCAGGTCCGGAATGTGGGCACCATCGGGGGAAACCTGATTAATGCCGTGCCTTCCGCGGACGGGGCCATCCCCATGATCGCCCTGGACGGGATCGCCCTGATCCAGGGGCCGGCCGGAGAACGCTCCGTTGCCGTCAAGGATCTGTTTATCGAACCCTATAAAACCGTTCTGAAACCCGGGGAGATCCTGAAAAAATCACCATCCCGGCCCAGGCGCCCCGCACCGGCAGTGCCTATATCAAATTCGGCCGCCGGGCCGCCATGGAACTGCCCCTCATCGGCATCGGGGTACTCTTAAGCCTGGAAGAGGATTTTCAAACCTGCGCCAAGGCCAGGATTGTCCTGGGTGTGGCCGGACCCACGCCCATGAGGGCCTATGACGCTGAAAAGCGGCTGACCGGGAAAAAAATCACCGAAGACCTCCTCAAAACCGCCGGGAAGACCGCCGCCGAAGAATCCAAAGTCCGGGACAGCGTCCGGGGAGCCGCCTGGCACCGGAAGGAAATGATCCGGGTCCAGGTCCGGCGCATGGGCCTTAAATGTTTGGACATCATACGAAATAACCGTTAGGAGAAACCATGACGACAAAGATATCTTTTATATTAAACGGGGACCGGATCTCCTATGAGATCAAGGACCACTGGACCCTGCTCCATCTTATCCGGGAAGAGATGGGGCTCATCGGCACCAAGGAAGGGTGCGGCAATGGAGAATGCGGAGCCTGCACCGTGATTGTGGACAAGCTGGCCGTCAATTCCTGCCTCTACCTGGCCGCGGACGTGGACGGCAAAACCGTAGACACCATTGAGGGACTTGCCGCAACCGACGGGACCCTGCATCCTTTGCAGCAGTCCTTTGTGGACAACGGCGGCATCCAGTGCGGGTTCTGCTCACCGGGCATGATCATGAGTTCCAAGGCCCTGCTGGATACAACCCCGGATGCCACCGAAGATCAGGTCAAGCATGCCCTGGCCGGGAATATCTGCCGCTGCACCGGCTATGTGCAGATCCTGGAATCTGTGGAAGCGGCCAAAAAACACATGTCAGGGGGAGGTCAATCATGAATGCATTAAAAGAACTGAATGTGGTGGGAAAACGGATTCCCAAGCTGGATGCGGCCAAAAAGGCCATGGGAAGGGCCGAATATATCCAGGACATCAAACTGCCGGGTATGGTTTACGGAAAAATCCTTTACAGCAAATTTGCCCATGCCGACATTGTCAAGATCGACACCTCCAGGGCCAGGGCCCTTCCCGGTGTACTCTGCGTGCTGACCGGGGACGATGTGCCGAAAAAAATGAAAATGGGGTTTTACAAGGACAACCCGCCCCTCAAAAAAAGAAAGGTCTGCTCCTTCAGGGATGAAGTCGCGGCCGTGGCCGCCATCAGCCCTGAAATCGCCAAAAAGGCCCTGGACATGATCGAAATCGAATACAGGGAACTGCCCGGCGTTTTTGACCCTGAAAAGGCCATGGAAAAAGACTCTCCCCTGGTTCACGACTATCACAAGACCAATGTGCTGAACCTGCCCTGGAGCCTTCATTACGGGGACGTGGAAAAAGCGGAGAAAGAATCGGCCTTTGTGGTGGAAGAACGGTTCACCACCCAGTGGGTTTCCCATTGCTGCCTGGGCACCAGCGGCGCCATTGCACTTTTTGATGCGAGCAACAACCTGACCATTTACACCAATACCCAGATCCCCTCCCTAGCCCAGAAGGATTTCTTAGAATCCCTCAAGGCCATGGGTCTTGAAAATAAAAGGGTGAGGGTCATCAAACCCATCATCGGCGGCGGCTTCGGCTCCAAGCTCGACACCTATGCCTATGAACATATTTCCATTCTCCTGGCCCATGCCTGTCGCCGGCCCGTCAAAATCCTCTTTGACCGGGTGGAAGAATTCAAGGCCATCTCCACCCGCCAGCCCACGGTTATTTATATCAAACAGGGCTGCGACAAAAACGGCAAACTCACCTTCCGGGACATGAGGATGGTCCTGGACAACGGGGCTTACACCTCCTGGGGCGCCACCACCCCCTCGGTCATGATGATGCCCATCACCTCCCTTTACCGGGTGGACAATGTCCGGTACGAGGCCAAATGCGTCTATACCAACAATACCTATTCCCAGGCCATGAGGGGCTACGGCAACCCCCAGGCCACCTTTGCCATTGAATCCACCATCGATATGCTGGCGCAAAAGGCCGGCATCGATAGATTAGAGATGAGGCGTATCAATCGGAACCAGCCCGGCGACCTGACCCCCCAGGGATTTAAAATCTCCAGTTGCGGGCTGTCCGAATGCATTGACGCGGTTGAAAAGGAAATGGATATGAAGGGCCAAAGGGAAAAAGGCGTGGGCTTCGGCATCGCCTCCCTCATCCATGTGGGCGGCGGGGCCAGGATTTACAAGTCCGACGGTTGCGGCGCCATCCTGAAAATGGATGACTACGGCAAGGTGGATATCTTCACCGGCGGCACCGACATGGGCCAGGGCCTGGACAATATCACGGCCCAGATCGTGGCCGAGGAGCTGGGCCTTTTGGTGGAAGACATCAATGTGGTGCATTCAGACACCGATGTCTGCCCCTGGGATGTGGGGGCCCATGCCAGCCGGTCCACCTTTGTGGCAGGCAATGCCGCTCTCGGTGCAGCCAAGAAAGTCAAGGCCGTCATCCTGGAAGAGGCCGCCAAGGCCTTTGGGGTTTCCCCGGACCAGATCGTCATGAAAGCCAGAAACATTTTTGTGCCCGGTGATGCCGAAAAAACCATGCCCATTGACAAGCTCCTGCGAAAAGTCCATTTCTCGCCCCAGGGCAAGATGCTCATGGCCGATTATTTCTATGACCCGGACAATGAAAACCTGGGGAAAGACATGAAAGGCAATATGTCCGTCACCTATGCCTTCGGCGCCCACGGGGTCAAGGTCAGGGTGGATGAGGAAACAGGAAAAGTCGAAGTCCTGGACTATGTGGCGGCCCATGATGTGGGCCGGGCCATCAATCCCCTGCTCCTGGAAGGCCAGGTCTACGGCGGGGTGGTCATGGGGCTCGGCTATGCCCTCACCGAAGAGGTCGTGACAAAGGAAGGCAAAAACATGAATCCCAATTTCAGGGATTACAAGCTTTTTACGGCAAAGGATGCAGTCCGGATCAAGGCCCCGGTGGTTGAAACCTATGACGAATATGGCCCCTTCGGCGCCAAGGGCATCGGCGAGCCCGGATGCGTGCCCACGGCCCCGGCCGTGGCCAATGCCATTTACGATGCCGTGGGGGTGAGGATCACTACCCTGCCCATCACCCCGGAAAAGGTTCTGGCCGCCCTCAAGGAAAAAAAGAAAAGACCGTTGAACTAAGTTTTTTTAACAGGGGGAGGTGCGTCCTCCCCCGACACACTAACTCACAGGAGGTAACACCATGGTAAAACGATTGATTTGTTCCGCAACTCTGATTTTATTCGCAGTCATCGCCGGGATCACCGGTTTTCAGGCGCCTGCAAGCGCGGCTGATCCCATTAAACTGAGTTATGCCAATTTCCCGCCCGCGCCCACCTTTCCCTGCGTCCAGATGGAAAGATGGAAGGCTGAAGTTGAAAAACGCACCAACGGAAAAATCCTGGTCAATACCTTCCCCGGCGGAACCCTCCTGGAAGCAAAAGGCATGATGGACGGCATTATTGCCGGTCAGGCCGATATCGGAAACATCTGCATGGCCTACCAGCCCGGCCGGTTCATGGTGACCAATGCCACCAGCCTTCCCGTGGGCATCAAGGATGCCAAAAAAGGATCCATGGCCCTCTTGAAACTCTATGAAAAATATCAGCCCGAAGAATTCAAGGATGTGGTGGTCCTGGCCATGTTCACCAATACCCCGGGCAATATCATGTCCACCAAACCGGTAAGAAACCTGGCCGATCTCAAGGGCATGGACCTAAGATCCTCGGGCGGGGCCAACGACATCCTCAAGGCCTGGGGCGCCAACCCCGTGGGCATGCCCATGCCGGCCACGGTTGAAGCCCTTCAGAAAGGAACCGTCAAAGGGCTTTTCTCTTCCCTGGAAGTCATGAAGGATTTTAAATTTGCGGAAATGTGCAAATATGTGACCGTCACCGATACCGGCATCTATCCCTTTGCCGTAATCATGAACAAGGCCAAATATGTGGCCCTTCCCGCAGACGTGCAAAAAATCTTCATGGATCTGAAAGAAGAACAGAGCCTGTGGACCGGCAATTATATTGATGAACTCATCGCAGAAGCCAATAAATACTCCAAAGAGGAGCAGAAGGTGGAATTTATCTCCCTCTCCGCCGACGAAGCCGCCAAATGGGATGCTCTCCTGGCCCCCATCACCGATGCCTGGATCAAAGAAGCAAAGGAAAAAGGACTTCCGGCCGAGGCTATTATTGCGGATATCAAAGCATTTCTTAAATAACCCAACTGAATGGTTCCCTCCGGCCGGTGCGTCCGGCCGGAGGGTTTCGGAGAGCCCACATGGACCTGTTACTGAGAGTCAATAAATTTTTGAACAAGCTGCTGACCCTGGCCGGAGGAGCGGTCCTGGTCGGGATGATCATCCTGACCTGCGCCAATATCTTTATCCGGCAGTTCACCAACCCCATACCGGGAACCTTTGAACTCATGGGCTATGCCGGAGCCCTGGTGGCAGCCTTTGCCCTGGGCTATACCCAGTTCACCAACGGCCATATTGCCGTGGACATCCTGGTCAATGCCTATCCCAGGCCCCTGAAGAAACTGACCGCCGTCCTGAACCACACCGTCTGCTGCGCCTTTTTTGCCGTCACGGGCTGGTATATGATTCAGAAGGCCCTGACCCTGAAAAATACCGGAGAACTCTCCGAAACCCTGAGAATCATCTATTACCCCTTTATCCTGGCCGTTGCCTTCGGCTTTTTCATCCTGGCCCTGGCCCTGCTGACGGACCTGCTCAAGGCTGTTCAGGCCGGAAAGGGAGGTGGGAAATGAGCCTCACCCTCATCGGCATCTTCGGCATCCTGTTCCTCCTGTTTATCATTTCGTCTTCGGCATCCCTGTCGGATTCGCCATGGGACTGGTGGGCTTTCTCGGATTTGCCTATATCATGAATTACGGCGCC
>JAAUSZ010000041.1 GCA_012031875.1 Desulfobacula sp. | reverse complement strand
TATATGCACCGGACACATACAGTTTTCTGAGACCGGAAAAGAACCCATTCAGGATCATGACATTCCGTTGTTTCCAAAACTAAGGAAGCAGGCGCCGGACTATTTTTTCAGTTATGGTGTCAGTCGTGTGGACGGCCAGGGTCCGGAACAGGCCAAACGCCTTATCGACTATGCGCTGTATGCCTCAAAATATCTGCAGCCGGAAATGAGCCATGCCAACAACCCTTCCATGGATACCGATCAGAAAAAAAATGATAACAACCTGGATCAAAAAGACATTTGCCAGGGCAAATATTGGGGGATGCCGGACATTCCAGCGCTTGGATTTGAAAAAAAGCCCGGGCAGCAGGCCAGAGGAATTCCCTTTTTAAAATTTGATTCTGATTTTTCAAATAATCTTTTTCGGTATTTACCGGGTGGCATGGATCAGGTCGTGGACAGTGCCAACGGATGGAACGGTTCACGGGATCAGCCGATCTGGCAGCAGACAGAACAGGGGGTTACCATAAGCGCCTGCGGCGGGCCTGCTTATGGCGGCGGACCTCACATCACCAATGCCACTTTCTGGGACAACCGCATTCTGATGCGGTATCTTTTCAGGGGGCGTGATCTTGGCGAATGTTTTCTCCTTTCAACCATCTACGTCAACTGGTCCACCTCGCTTTTGGGAGATCCTTTGTATCATCCTGATCTCAGCCGGACGGTGGTTGATAAAACACCGCCTTTGGTTCAAAGTGAAGATGACATTCAGGTAAGTCTTTATCCTACCATGGGAAAACAGTCCGCAGTCATCACCGTGCCGGTTCAGTTTTCCAGAGAAACACCTGAGGTGGCCTTATTAAAGGCGTATTTTCGAAAAAATGGGGAAACCTCTGAACAATCTGTTTCATCTTCGATATTTTCGACACAGCCCCGGGTGGTACTAAAAGGGTTGGAGGCAGACAGTGTTTGCAATGTACGGCTGGTGCTCACAGACCCATATGGCAACCAAACCGATTTGTCCCGGCAATTCGGAGATCTTACCATCCCGGTGGTTGGGGTAGGAGAGAAACCTGCTCAAAAACAGGCAATAAAAAGGAACAACTCCTGGGTGTTTGAATTTCTCCGCCTGCCAAAACTGTCTGAACAGGGTACGATTCAGATTGAGTTTGAGGCTGGCAAAGAAGGGCTGTTGCCATCCATAGATGCAAAGGGAATGTACGTCAAAGATAGTAATGCCTGGCCAAAAGGCCTGTCCTTCCAACTGGGTGGGGTAGGACGTAAAGGGGCAGACAGCTCTGTACTGGAAAAAGGTGAAAAAGCGACCATGATAGTCCGATGGCGGCGTTATCCGTTGACCAGAGAAGTATTGCTCAAAGCCAATGACAGGTCTGAATTTACGCTGCTGGCAGATGTTCGGACCCCGTGGGAAAATATGGAGATACCCCGCTCCATAAGACTTATTGATGATGAAGAAATAAAAATCCTGTCTGCATCCATCATCGACGATGCAGAGGCTGCCTCTGATGCAGCCATGGGGATTGAACTGCCGCCCTTGAATAAAGACGACTGGTTCAAGGCACAGAATCGGCGTAGACAACATTAAGGAATTTTACCCATGAAACATCTTCTTATAACCGGAGGGGCAGGATTTATCGGCACCAATTTTGTCTATTACTGGCTGAAAAAATATCCCCAAGACCATGTGGTTGTGCTGGACGCCCTGACCTATGCCGGAAACAGGCAGAATTTAATCCAGGCGGAAAAAAATCCTCAATTTGAATTCATTCAGGGCAATATCCTGGATCAGGAACTTGTCGAATCGATCCTTGTCTCCCGCAGGATTGATACCCTTGTTCATTTTGCTGCGGAGTCCCATGTGGACCGATCCATTCTCGGCCCGGATGAATTCATCAACGCCAATATTGTGGGGACCCATACCCTTCTTAAAGCAGCTAAAAAAACCTGGCTGGACGGTGAACACCAAAACCACCGGTTCCACCATATTTCAACCGATGAAGTCTATGGATCACTCAAACCGGATGATCCGCCCTTTAGCGAAAAAACGCCTTATAGCCCGAATTCTCCCTATGCCGCCAGCAAGGCGGCATCCGATCATCTGGTCCGGGCTTATCACAAAACCTACGGACTCAAGACGACCATCAGCAACTGCTCCAACAATTACGGCCCTTTTCAGTTCCCGGAAAAACTGATCCCCCTTACCATTACGAACATTCTTTGCGGAAAGCCTTTGCCGGTCTATGGTGACGGAAAACAGATCCGGGACTGGCTCTATGTGGATGATCACAGCCTGGGGATTGATCTTATCCTTACAAAGGGGGAAATAGGGGAGACCTATAATATCGGTGGGAATAACGAATGGGCCAATCTTGACATTGTGAATCTTGTCTGTGACATTCTGGATAAAAAATTCAAGCAGGACCCATCCCTTCCAGACAGATACCCCGACTGCCCTTCCTCCAAAGCCGGTCATCCACAGACTCTGATCACCCATGTCACAGACAGGCTTGGCCATGACAGACGCTATGCCATTGATGCAGAAAAGATATTCACAGAGCTTGGGTATCATCCCCAGGAATCCTTTGAAACAGGTATCTGGAAAACTCTGAATTGGTACATAGATTCGAATTAAGCCTTATGAAGGTATTAACATTTACGTCCCTTTTTCCCAATCGAATGCAAAGAAATCTGGGCGGGTTTATTGCCCGGCGAATGTCCTTTTGGGCTTCCATATACGCATCTCAATGGATCACTGTTGCTCCGGTCCCGTATTTTCCTAAACTTCCATTTGGTTCTCCCTGGAAAGCATATTCTGATGTAGATCCGTTTGAATTATTCAAAAAATGGCAAGTTTACCATTTCCGATATCTGATGCTTCCTAAAATAGGACTTCCAATTCAGGGGCAGAGTATGGCGGTTTGCACAGCGCAAAAGATTCGGCGGTTGATATTGCAAAAGGGACCATTTGATCTGATAGATGCCCATTTTATATATCCGGATGCATTTGCCGCCATGCAGATCAGTCGAAAATTTGGTATTCCGCTTGTGGTGAGTGCCCGGGGCTCAGATATTAATTATTACAGTCAGATTGATGCTATCAGACCCAGGATAAAGGCGGTTTTGAAATATGCGGATGCAATTATAGGGGTCAGCAAGAATCTGGTTGAGAAAATGGTTTCATTAGGGGCACCTGAAAATCGCTGCCATCATATTCCAAATGGTGTGGACAGCCGTCAGTTTTGTCCCGTTGGAAATAATAAAGAGGAAAAGCCTTTAAGAAATTTACTGGCGGTTGGCAACCTGGTTCCGGAAAAAGGGTTTGATTTGCTTTTGAAGGCAGTATCACTCTTAAAGCCGGCATATCCCGATATCCAATTGAAGATTATTGGAGTCGGCCCGGAATTCAGCCGTTTGTCTTCATTGTGTGAGGCTTATCAAATAAAGGAGAATGTTCGGTTTCCGGGTCAAGTCGATCATAGAGAGATTCATCCCTGGTTTCAAGGAGCCGGGATTTTTTGCTTGAGCAGTTTAAGGGAGGGTAATCCCAACGTCATATTGGAAGCATTGGCAACCGGTATTCCTGTGGCAGCTACGCCGGTTGGCGGTGTGCCCGAACTGATTCATGAAAATAGAAATGGTGTGCTCTCACATGATTTCTCACCTGAAAGCTTGGCCCAGGCCATAGGCAGTGTGCTGGAGAGAAACTGGTCTGCTAAAGAAATAAGGAAAACGGTATTGGATAAAACATGGGAAAGTGTTGCCAGGGATCTGCAAACAATATTCAAAAAAGTGTCACATAAAAAGTTGAACTGATATGCCAATTACAGCTATTGCATTTGTTATCTTATATTTCGGCGGTATTTTGCTGGCATTTACGCGTAATCCGGTTTGGGGGTTATGGCCCTATGCCCTGGCTTTATATGCATCGCCGAATCATCATTGGTTTGGCGTCTATCTTCCGGACTTGAGATGGTCTCTTCTTGCATCCGTTTGTGCTTTATTGAGTATTTTTTTTCATCGAAGCCGACTTGTACCCAAAACCCCATGGTTAAGCACAGGTGCAGGAAAGATAATGATAGCCTATGCCATCTGGATGTGGATACAACTTCCCTGGGCCTTATCTTTCGATATGCATATGGAAGCCAGTATTTTAATAACAAAATACGTTCTTTTATTCTATATTCTTTATTCTGTTTTAAATACGGATGCTGATTATTTTAAGTTTATTTTATTTAATATTTTAGGCAGCTATTACATCAGTAAATCTGTTTTGAACTATTCAGCGGGGGGCCGTGTTGAAGGAATTGGCGGTCCAGGGATGAATGATTCCAATACGTTAGGGATGCATCTGAGTGTTATTTTAGTTTTTGCTTCTATGATGCTATTAAAAAAGAATACTATTTTTTTGAATAATCTGTATTGGAAGGTCTGCCAGGGAGTCATTCTGGTGATAACGCTTTTTATTGCCAACTCAGTTGTTCAAACTATCAGCAGATCTGCGGTTATAGGGCTCGTATTTTCCGGAATAGTGTTGATTTTTATTAAACATAGAACATTCAAAAAAAAATTTTATATATATCTGGTTTTTGCCTTCATAGGTCTGCTATATTTTGCTCCCTATACTTTCTGGGAGAGGCTTGATACTATTACTGAAGCTGCAACTGGCGGGGAAGTCGAAGGAAGTGCATATTCAAGATTGGTTATCGCTGCCGCACAATTTGAAATGTTTATAGCAAACCCCTTAGGGCACGGTCACCGTGGCACGTTTGTTCTCAGCCCCTATTATCTGCCTCCAGAATATCTTACTTCATCAGGAGGTGTTGCAGGCCGCTCTTCCCATTGCACATTTTTGACTGCTATGGTCGAACAGGGACTGCCCGGAGCCCTTCTTTACCTGTTAATGGTTTTCTGGGTGATTAGAACAGTTTTATCCTTTCGGAAGGATGATCCTGTTATTTATCTTTATGTCATGGCTGTTTCAGCAGCCCTTGCTGTTATTTTTATGTCTGGAATATTCGTGGATTATTTGAAGGTCGAGATTCAGGTATACTGCTTTGCCATGCTTGCAAGTTTAAAGGATCATGAAATAAGGGCTCAATACAAAAAATCTTTGGTTGCATAGGCAGTTTTTCGATTAAGGAGATTATTTATTTTGTGCGGAATCACAGGAATCGTTTGTTTTAATAGTCAGGAAATTGATATTGACAGCTTGGTGCGGGCTACCCGCACCTTATCCCATCGGGGGCCGGATGAAGAAGGATATTTCATCAATAGAAATGATCTTTTGAAAAATGGGAGGACTGCTGATATTCCCCTAAGGGTTTCCGGGAAGATTGGAAATACCGGATTCGGGCACAGACGCTTGAGCATTATTGACCTTGCCACCGGGCAGCAGCCGCTTTCCAATGAAGACGGGACCATATGGATTACCTTTAACGGAGAGATCTATAATTTTCAAGGATTGAAAAAGGAGTTAGTGGATAAAGGCCATGTCTTTCGGACGAATTCGGACACAGAAACCATAGTGCACGCCTATGAAGAATGGGGTGTAAAATCGGTTGAGCGCTTCAGGGGTATGTTTGCTTTTGCCGTCTGGGATGAGAACCGGCAGCAGTTGTTTCTGGGGCGGGACCGGCTAGGGAAAAAACCCCTGTATTATTCGTTTGAGAATCACCGGTTTGTTTTCGGTTCAGAGATTAAGGCTGTCCTTGAGGCTGGTGATATGGACCGCAGTATTGACCTGACAGCCTTGTCCGACTATTTTTCCCTTCTTTATGTTCCGGCACCCAAGACCATTTTCAAATCCATTAAAAAGCTGCCGGCAGCCCATTATGCTGTTGTTGATAAAACCGGTATTAAATTATCCCGGTATTGGGATATTTCCTTTGAGCCGCAATATGATAGGTCTGAGAACCAGATCATGGAAAATCTTCTGGGCATATTGGAAGAATCCACACAGATGAGGATGATCAGTGAGGTGCCGCTTGGTGCTTTCCTGTCCGGTGGAGTAGATTCTTCAGCCATTGTGGCCATGATGGCGGGGTCAAGCCCGAATCCGGTGATTACCAACTCCATTTCGTTCAGCGAAGCAAGTTATAACGAGGCCGAGTATGCAAAACAGGTGGCTTTTTTATTCAGGACCAACCACAATGAATTCCATGTCACGGCAGAAGCCATTCCCATTATTGAAAAACTGGCCTGGCATTATGATGAGCCTTTTGCCGATTCATCGGCGGTTCCAACCTATTATGTGTCAAAAATGGCCAGGGAAAAGGTAACGGTTTCCCTCTCAGGAGATGGGGGGGATGAAAATTTTGCCGGATATCGCCGGTATTTTATGGATGCCCGGGAGACCCTGGTTCGCAATATGATTCCGGAACTGTTCCGGCGGCCCTTGTTTGGTTTTCTCGGCAGGCTGTACCCCAAGGCAGATTACCTGCCTCAGATTTTTCGCGGGAAAGCCTTTCTTTCTAATGTGGCCCGTGATCCTGCGGATGCCTATTATTTTTCCGTGAGCGCGGTTCATGATGCCTATAAACCTGATTTTTTTAATCCGGAGACGATTAAAGCGATTGGCGGTTATAGAACCTATGATCTTTTCAAATCCATTTATGAGACTGCACCAGCCCAGGATCATCTGTCCAGGATTCAGTATCTGGATATAAAAACCTATTTGTGTGATGATATTCTGACGAAGGTAGACCGGGCCAGCATGGCAGTGTCCCTGGAGGTCCGGTGTCCCATACTGGATCATGTATTTATGGAATATGCGGCCAGTATCCCATCAAGATTGAAACTAAAAGGCCTGGAAGGAAAACATATATTTAAAAAAGCGTTAAAAAAATATCTGCCGGATAATATTCTTTACCGTCAGAAAATGGGGTTTGGTGTCCCCATCCTTGAATGGCTCAGAAAAGATCTGAATGTTTATGCACGAGACATGGTTCTTGAAGGGGAGGCCAGCCGGAATTATTTGAACCTTCCCTATCTCGAAAAGATCTGGAACGAGCATCAGAGAGGAACACGAAATTGGTCTACCCAGTTGTGGATCATCATGATGTTCAACCTATGGCATCAAAAATTCAGCAAGGCATGAAAAAGGCTATATTTACTGTTGTTTTTTGGATGCTATTTTTCTGTGGGCTAACCGTTGATTCCAGGGCAGCCATCTACGAAGTCGGTCCGGGGAAGGCTCATCAGGAGCTGGATCAGGTCCCGTTTGATGACCTGAAACCCGGAGATCAGGTTAAAATTTATTATAGAAAAGCGCCTTACCGGTCACGGATTGTTATTCGACGGTCGGGAACAGTTAGCCAACCCATTGTCATTATGGGAATAACTGATAAGGGCAAGCGACCGGTTATCGACGGCAGAAATGCGGTTTTGTTCCAGAAATGGGCAACCATGAACTCCGGCAGGTATCTGATCCGGATTGGATATGACACCACAGCAGATCATATCCATATCCGCGACCTGGCTCTGGGCCATGCCAATAACACGGAATGGACCTTTGAGAATAACGAAAAGATAAAATACACCGGCAATGCCGCCGGGATCTGGATCATGAAAGGCCGGGATATCACTATTGCCAACTGCCTGATCTATTCGTGCGGAAACGGTATTCTGACCTGGCATGCGCCTGATGTGAGTCATCTGACCATAAAAAACAGCATTATTCTAAACAACGGCAACCATGCCAATCCGTCAAGCGATCAGGAGCACAACGTGTATCTGGGGGCGGCCAAAACCCTTGTGGAGGCCTGCTATTTCGGGAAACCTTTTGCAAATGGACAGAATTTAAAAGACCGGGGTATGGATACCGTTATCAGGTACAACTGGATTGAGGAGGGTAACAACCGCCAGTTGGACCTGGTAGACTATGAGGGATATAAAAAGGCCGATGCGCATGTGTATGGGAATGTATTGATTCAGGGAGCAACATCACAGAATCATAACATGATTCATTGGGGAGGTGATGGTGAGAGCAGCCGGTCAGGGACCTTGTATCTTTTCAATAATACCATTATCGGGCGTCATCCATTGAATCGCTTTATTGATGTCCAATATGCGGATTGTAAAGTGGATATCAGAAACAATATTTTCACAGGCATGGGAACGCTTTGGAATCGGGTAGGCATGATTTATGGATCAAACAATTGGATCTCCAATCAGATTGTGTGTCCTGATGGAATGGTACTGGGGATTCGAGGGGATTTCCCCGGTTTTTTGAATTCTGAAAAAAAGTTTAAATATATGCCTTTATCAGGGTCGGCAGTTGTTAATATGGGTACCGCTAAAACCCCTTTGCCGGTCGAGTATATGCCGGGATTATATGCAGGCAAGATCAAACGGCCGGTCTTCTTAGGTATGGATATCGGTGCTTTTGAGTACAGCCTGAAAATGAAGAAGATAGGTGTTGATTGAACTGCTTATAAAAACAGCGAATTTTGAGAATATATGGGCAAGTGGTAAAACAATAACTAAGGCAATCAAAAACTGCAGATACATTGAGTTGATATTCGGGAAAATATCTGAAAAATTTTTATTAATAAAATAAAAATGTAATATATAGACTTCATATGAAACAGATGAAAACCAAATAACAATTTTTTCAACACCTCCTTTTAGATTGTCCCCAATCTTAAAAAGCAATGGAACAGCAAAAAATGGGTACAATGCTAAAAGGAAATTCCGCACTTCGTATGGTATAATTTGAGATGTGGCCAAACCACACAAAATTAAAATAAAAAGAGTCGTAGACAAATAAAAAGCAAATGACTTTTGTATAAATGTCTTAATGTTTGAATTCATACCAACATAGCTCCCTATGTTAAAAGACATAACAACATTCCAACTGGACGCTGTCCCATACATTATCATATTAAAAAAGAGACATAACAAAATAACTACTATCAGATGAGCTTTTGAATATTTATGTCGATATAAAATACAAATCAATGGGAGAAGCAAATACATTAAAAGAATTATTGTCACGAACCACAATCCGCTTCCAAGAGAAGATTTGTTGGCAACATTGAACAATTCCATGAAAAAGCTCAATCCCATATAATGAAAAATGGAATGTTGATTTATTACTTCATACGAGAGGAATAAGTGGAACAAGGTTATAAAAAATAAACAAACTACAAGCGAAGAATAAATTCTAGAAAACCTTTTAACATAAAAAGCGCCGTTGAAGGTTTCATATTTTGAAGTTAACAGATAAGCACTGATAAACCCTAAAACAGACATTGTGAGCCCAGGTGAAAGTGATCTGATAATCAATTTGTCACCGAATATGTGACCCATAAACACAAAAAAAATTGCAAAAGCCCTAACAAAATCAAAACCAACAATTTTATTTTCTGTTTCATTCATGCTGAATTGCCTTTTTTGAATCACCAATGACCAATGTTATGAATCCGTTAGCAGCGAAGAATATGAAATATTAAACTATATTTTTATGGATAAAGATGCAAGTAATTTTTACCGTAATATTAAAGGAGGAGTAAACAGAACCTTTATTGAAATTAATGACCTATTTTATCTCTTCTCGATAAAAATAAATTTAATCCAGGTAAACGGGATATTTTTCTTTACATTTGCCGCTATCTCATGTTTTATCACGGCCCAGGCCTCAGCCGGGCTGTCTCTTTCTATCCCGGTAACTCGTGATACCGGGATATCGTCCGTTGAAAAAGAGATCCATGCTAATACGGGCGGAGCACGGAAAATCAAGCTGAAAGGGTCCCAGGAATATATTCTGTGGGATATTGATCCGGCTCTGCTCAAAGGGCGGCGTATCCGCCAGGCGACACTGCATGTCTGTTCGGCATCGCCTCAAAATGCGCCGTTACTGCGGGTCGGGGTGTCTTCGGTGGCAGCACCGTGGGAGGAGGGCAGTTCGTTCTGGTATTTTCCCCAGACGGGCAGAGCTTGCTTTACCCAGGCTGCCTATAAAAAGCAGGACTGGGCCTTTGAAGGCAGCCAACTGTCGGATGTGGTGTTCGGCAGCGGTCACAGCCGATGGAAATTTGCCGATGCATCGGTGCCGAATGCGGAGGGGTGGCAGGCCATTGCCGTGGATTCGGATATTGTTGCGGCAAGAGCAGCAGGGTTGAGTTACGGGTTCTGTCTGTGGGATGAGGTGGGCACCACCTGGTCCTGTGATGAACAGGGCTTTCACCGGCAGTTGTTTCCCAACCGGTATGTGTACAGCTCAGAGAAAAAAAACCGGGCACCCTGGCTGGAAGTGGTGGTCGACGGGGAAGATGATTTGCCGCCGGGGCCGGTGCAGGGTCTGTCTTTTGATGTTGCCGGACTGAAGCCGGGGCAGGTCCGGGTCTTCTGGGCGAGTCCGGAAGACCCGGGCAGCGGAAGGACCCTGGGGTTTCATGCAGCTTATAAAACAGGGGAGGCCTTTGTACCGGTTCCCCGGTATCTCATTCCCATGGCCGGTGCTACTGGAGAAAGGGTCGTTATGGTGCTCCGGGATCTGGGGCTTGGGCCGGGGCAGGCGGCTGTGATACGGGTTCACCCGGTGGACAGTGCAGGAAATGTCGGGGAGGCCAGGGACTTGGGCATCGTTACAGCGCCAGAGGGAAAGATATTTGATCAGGCAGATGTGCCTGTCAGACCGTTTGCCACCCGGTCCGGTGCGCTGACTGCCGGAGGACTGGAAATAGCTGTTCTGGACCTGCTGGACAAGGTCGATCCGGTGACCGGGGAGATGATTCCCGGACAGGGGCCGGGGTACCGGAATGGAAACCACCTGTTTAGCGCTGATAAAAAACAGATCCGGCTCCATGGGGCTGGAAATGAAACTGTTTTTTTCCAGGTGAACGTTACAGGTGCTGCCCCAGTGGCTGAAATCCGGTATACATTTGCCGGGAATTCCGGACTGGTCTCGCAGATTCATACATGCGAGTATGTTGCACTTGATGCACCCCAAAAGGGTCCGGACCGGTATCTGCCGGACCCGGTGGTGCCGCTGACATCCGGATTTTCTTTGCCGGATCAGGCTCCGGTGGTGCCGTTGCAGCAGAATCTCTCGCTGATCTGTGAGGTGTTTGTCCCCCATGGGACCGCACCGGGGATACAGCAGGGCAAACTGACGGTCCTGGCGGGCGGCGATGTCCTGGAGATCGATGTTGCGCTGGAGATCTGGGATTTCACGCTGCCGAACAAGCTCTCTTTTGTGCCGGAGATGAATGCCTACGGCACGGTGAACCCGTTTGACGGGTATGATTACTACCGGCTTGCCCACAGGCACCGGACCTGCATCAACCGGTTGCCCTACAACTGGAAGGGCGGCACCGCGTTTACACCGGATATCCGGGCGGACGGTTCCTTTGATTGGACCCGGTGGGACCGGAAGGTGGGACCGTTGCTTGACGGGTCCGCGTTTTCAGATCTGCCCCGGGCCCATGAGCCGGTGGATATGTTTTACCTGCCGATTCACGAGAATTGGCCGGTGAACCTGTATGACCATTTCACCCCGTCATATTGGGCGGATGAGGCGTTTACAGCCGGCTATGCCCAGGCCCTGTCTCGGGTGTTTGCAGAGTTTGCGCGCCATGTGAATGAACAGCGATGGGGCCAGCCTGTTTTTCAGTTTTATCTGAATAACAAAATCTCCTACCGGGAGACCGGCCAAACCACCGCCGCGCCCTGGTTGTTTGACGAACCGGTGAACACCCAGGATTTCTGGGCTTTGCGCTGGTACGGCATGTTATGGCAGGATGCGGTGGACAAGGTTGTGGGTCCGGCCCGGCTGTGGTTCCGGGCGGACATCTCCTATCCCCAGTTTTCAAGGGACCTGCTGTGGGGGGTTACTGATATCGAATATTACGGGGGTTCCACCGACCAGAGCATCCGGTTTGCCGAAAACCGGAAACTGCTGCACGGGCCGTTTTATTATGCTGAATACGGCAGTGCCAACCCGATTGATGCGCCCAACACCGATATTGTGGACTGGTGCATGGATGCCTGGTTCCGCGGGGCCCGGGGTGTGCTGCCCTGGAACACCATCGGCACGCCGGAGAGCCGGCAGCGGGCGGAACAGACCGCATTGTTCTATCCGGGGCCGGGCGGACCGTATCCGTCCTTGCGGCTCAAGGCATTCACCGCAGCCCAACAGATGGTTGAGTACCTGACCATGGCGGGCGTGCTGTATGATATGGACCGGTGGGCATTAAAACACTGGCACGGTCAACTGGTCCAGGCAGTCCGCCAGGGCGGAGATAGCGGGGTGACGGCCCTGTGGCAGGCACGGCTGTTTCTGGGGAAAATGATTTCCGACAAAGCCCCGGCTTACAGGCGGTCCTGGGTGAGCTGGGATACGCCCGGGCAGGGGCGGCAGCAGCGGATGCCCGATATCGGGCATCCGCCGGGAGGTCCGGATATCCGGGCGGCAGTGCCGGAGTGTACCGAATACAAACCATGACACGGACAGACTGAACACCCAAACATGATCCAGAAAGATACAGAACACCGCCAGCTGCGCATTTTGCATCTGCTGCATTCCTTTGGCACCGGGGGTATGGAAAAAGGCATTGCCGCGGTGGTTAAGCATACCCATGGGGAATTTGAACATATCATCATGTGCCTGACCACAGGGGGCGACTCTGAAAAAATGCTGCCCCGAGGGGTTCAGGTCATCGCACTGCACAAACCGGCGGGCAATTCCCTGAATTTTATTTTCAAAATAGCAAAGCAGATCAAGGCGCTTGAACCGGATGTGGTGCACACCCGGAACTGGGGAGGCTTGGACGGCATTATTGCAGCCCGCCTAGCCGGTATCCGGGGGGTGGTTCACGGAGAACACGGATGGGGGATGGAAGATCCCCTGGGGAAAAACCCCAAAAGGAAGATGATCCGGCGGGTGCTGGCCGGGTTTGTAAAGGAATTCACCTGTGTGTCCCAGCAGATGGTATCCTGGCTCCGGGAGGATATCCGGGTGCGCAGACCGGTTACACAGATTTACAACGGGATCGATACCCGGAGGTACCGGCCCGGGCCGGAAACAAAAGACAGTCTCCGGGTGATCGGGGTGATCGGGCGTCTTGATCCCATCAAGGACCACCCCACACTGTTCCGGGCATTTGAACAGGTTGCCCGCAGCATGCCCCAAACCCGGCTGATGGTGATCGGAGACGGGCCGGAGCGTCAGAAACTGGAGGCCATGGCAAAAAATTTGACTGAAGCGGATATCCGGTTTGCCGGCAACCGGCTGGATGTGCCGGACCTGTTATGGCAGATGGACCTTTTTGTACTGCCCTCTCTCAATGAAGGAATCTCCAATACCATTCTGGAGGCCATGGCATCCGGAGTGCCGGTGATTGCCACCCGGGCGGGCGGCAATCCCGAGCTGGTGACGGACGGTGAGACCGGTGCGCTGTTTACCCCGGGCAACCAGGATCAACTGGCAGGGTTGATGGAAAAATTCCTGAAAGATGAGCCGCTGCGGAAGCTCACGGGAAAAAAGGCCAGGGAATCTGTTATCCAGCGATTTTCTATGACAAACATGGCGGCCGGATATACCGATGTGTGGAGGCGGGTTGCAGGGAAATGACTAAACATGCAACTACTTGATTATAAAGAGAACAATTATATTGAAGGGTTCTACGGGCTGAGGGCAGTTGCATGCATGGGGGTGTTCATGGTTCACTTCCAGCAAATCACCGGTTTAAATATACAATGGAAGGGTTTTGATTTTTCGTTGCTAATGAAAAACGGTAACACCGGGGTGGCGCTATTTTTCATCCTTTCCGGTTTTTTATTGAGTCAGCCGTTCTGGCTGAACAAAATTCATGCAGAAAAGAAGATAGGGCTATGGAAATACGCAATCAAACGGATAGGGCGTATACTGCCTGCGTATTATGTGTGCCTGACCGGTTTGATCATTGTTCAGCAGCGCTGGGATCACAGCCATGCTGCAGGCGATATTCTGCTTCATTATTTGTTTTTACACAATTTTTCAGAACAATCGATATACAGTCTTAATCCGCCCTTCTGGACCCTTGCTGTTGAAATGCAGTTTTATCTGCTGCTACCGATTTTTTTTTATTTTACCAGATGGTTCCGTCCTTTTTTTACCTGTCTCATTTTTTTCTTTCTGGGTGCTGCTTCCTACGGGATTCATCTGGTGGTAATGAATTT
This sequence comes from Desulfobacula sp., assembly GCA_012031875.1. Taxonomy (GTDB): domain Bacteria; phylum Desulfobacterota; class Desulfobacteria; order Desulfobacterales; family Desulfobacteraceae; genus Desulfobacula. The sequence goes on along the minus strand of JAAUSZ010000041.1, from coordinate 13,539 downwards.
GGCATCCGGCATTGCCCAATGGCCGTTCAATCATGATATTTTATCTCCCCACGGTCATGTTCTGGAAAGATCCATACTGGCCCATATGCCCCTTTTCATGCTGGGAATAGCTGCTGGATGGCTGTATATTAAAAAGAAAATCAGCAACGGCGGCAACAAAACACCATCGGTAAAAAATGACATGATAGTTCTTCTCTGCTTTGCCACCACCCTGATAATCCTGGGTACCGGTTTGGATGATATGTTAACCCTTCCCTATGGCCGTTATCATTACCCTTACATTCCCCTGCTGCTGGCCGTTATTGTTTTATATATTTCTTTTTCAGCGGTCAGCCGCCTGTTTTTGGAAAGCAGATTTATAAAATTTATCGGCATAATTTCTTACGGGATATACATTTACCATCTGCCCATTCAGCGGTTTACTGAAAAAATGATGACCAAAGGAGGAGTGAATATTGAATCGAACTGGATGTTGTTCGGTGTCACAGCTTTTATGGTATCTATCGTGGTGGCTGGTTTTTCGTATTACACGCTTGAGTCTTTTTCATTAAACATTATCAGACGATACCAATGACAGAGCCATGAAGCCTATCTTGTTCCAATGCAAAACCATAATATGCCCCACTTTCAAGATCCTGAAAAAAAAGAGCGGGTGTCAGTAACCCTGCTCTTTTTTTTATTTTTGGCCTACCTGCTGTTTATGATTTACGGCAGTCTGGTGCCATTTGCTTTTCACCATATGTCATTTTCAGATGCCCTGGTTGAATTTCGAAAATTGCGGTTTGTTTCAATTGACCATATTTCAAGAATCGACTGGGCTACCAATATTCTGTTGGGCATTCCGGCATCTTTTCTGGGAATGGCAACCTTTTACCGAATCAAAGGATTTACAGCGAATGCTCTGGTGGCTTTGACGGTTTTTCTGATATGTTTTACTGCCAGCCTGACGGCTGAGTTTTTACAGCTTTTTTTTTCTACCCGTATTGCTTCAGTGAACGATATAGTGGCCCAGGTCATTGGTGAGGGATTCGGGATTTTTTGCTGGTTTGTTTTTGGAAAAACCCTTGTTCAGGCATTTTTGCATTTTGTCGGTACCCGTTCTTTTTCCTACCGGCTTCAGTTTATTTTTTGGGGGTATCTTGCCATAGTAATGATCTACAGCATCATGCCCCTGGATCTGTCTCTAAATCCGACAGACATCTATCATAAATGGAAAACAGGATATATCAATATCATCCCCTTCAGTTTTCATGTGGAAAGCACAGCCCAACTGGTCTATAACATTACCATCGATATATTCATATGGCTTGCACCTGCCTTTTTTATGGCGAAATTTCAGAAATATTCTATTTTTATGGCAACAGGGCTTGTTTTTATAGCAGCAGTTTCGATTGAAATTATCCAGTTTTTTATTATGACCCGTATCAGCGACACAACCGATGTGATAACTGCTGTAATGGGAGGATTTGTAGGGGCCTCTGCCGGGGCTGTCTACGTAAAAAACCGTGAAATCAGAACGCCAAATCGAAAAAAAGATCCTTATACCGTCAAACCGACCAGCCTTTCCGGTTACCGGATTTTAACCGGGCTGTTTTTCTTTTTATTGTGGATTGGCATGGTACTGTCCATTTACTGGTATCCTTACAACTTTGTAATTGATAAACAAACCATCAGGGAACAAATGCAACAATTGAGCCTGATACCCTTTTACCATTATCAGGACAACACTATCTACAATGCCATTACACAGCTTTTCAGAAAAATTATTTTCTTTTTTCCCGGCGGAGTGATTTTATCCTTCATAATCAAAGGAGGACGGTTTTTTTCTGCCGCCGTGAATTTTGCGATCATTTTTTCAGGAATGATATTGATTTTCGGTGTCGCCGGCATGGTAGAAATTGGACAGTTTTTTATTCCTGAAAGAGGGCCTGACCTCACTGATATTCTGCTTGAAATCGCAGGGGCCTGGCTGGGTTTTTTTCTTTCAAACAAATTATATCAGGCCGCTCGCTCTTCTTGAAAAAAATACCATCAGCTTATAAAATAAAGCGTGATTAAAGCCTTGGTGGCTCAATAAATCCAATGCAAACCAGAATAACATATCGGTGGATATATGGCCTGTATGCAATCATGGTCTTTTCAATCAGTGCTTATACATCTGCCGGGATTTATACTTTTCCGGACCAAAAGTACTGGATTCTTTTCTGGGCGGCAGTACTCGTTCTGACAGTTTATATCCCTAAAAAACCGGTTGTTTTTTTATTTATCTTTATCATTCTGGCTTTTGGAACTCCGCGCTATGGTACCCCAAAAGAAGTTCTGTACCATCTTAATGTGCTGAATCTGCTTTGTCTGTTAGGGTTTTTGGGAGTGATGGTGTGGACAGCAAAAAACCGGACAGAGGTATATCTTCCCGTCAATGCAGTTTCCTGCTTATTGCTGCTTTTTTTGATCTGGATCTTGGTTTCAATCATTGTAAACTATAACTTGGGTCTGGATAAGACCCGTTTGCTGATAAACCATGGCCGTAACCAATATATATACATATTTTTTTGTTTTTTTATGGCATCCAGGTTTTTGAACACGGAGACTGCCGGATTGCTGGTCATTTATGCTGCATGTATGGCAGTCTTCATACGTGGGCTGGTGTTATGGCTCAGTGAGGCTTTATACCTAACCAGCGATATCGGCATGTTTTCTGCTGTGGTTTTTCCGTTATGCATTTTCCTTGCATTTCATCACAAGCACATTTGGTTACGGATTTTTTTTGGGGTTTTAACCTGTTTTTCTCCGGCACTCATTCTCCAGACCGAGAACAGAACTGCAGGCATTACTTTTATCGTGGTTCTCACCGGTCTGTTTTTCATCACTTCTCATAAACTGAAATTTATGGCTGCTGCTGTACCCGGAATCGCTGTTTTGATTCATTATTTTCCCGTCGGATATTTTGATAGGTTCAGGGTAATATGGGATAAAACAGCCGGACACGCCACAGTCGGACTAGATATGGGCACTATGATTGAACGGCTTGAATTGTGGGGCAAGGGGTTTGAGATATTCAGACAAAATTTGGTGTTCGGCATAGGACCAGAAAATTATGGCTACTATGTCAAACAATTTTCTGATCAAAACTTTCGTGTGGCACATAACAGTGTTGTTAATGTGGCTGCTGAAACTGGAATACCCGGACTGATTTTATATCTATTGCTGTGTCTGACGGTGATTTTCATTTTACTCCGGAATTCTTTGAAACGAAAAGAACAGAAAAAAGCGATTTTGTGCGGATATATTTTTACTGCAGTGTTAGGGTGTTTTGCTGCGGGGATGTTCAGCAGCAGGCATGATGATGCCTTTATGTATCTGCTTTTTGGATGGGGAGTTGCCCTGACCGCTGAAAAATCTCTGATGCTGAAAAACAGGTGGTTTCATATTCATCCCCTTTCTGAAGACCCAGTCTACTGAAATGCTAAAAAATGGTTTTCCACCTTTTTAAGAAAAAAGCACAGGATCAACGGGATAACCGCTTGGTGCTCGTGATAGAATGCATCTTAAACCAGAATGCAAGGGACCTGGGTGCAGCGACATATCCATCGATGAATTTTGAGGTGATCGGGCTGTGCATGAAATACCATGTGGGTATGGTTCAGATTCCCTGTCCTGAAATTGCCTGCTTGGGATTTTTGCGAAAAAGGGAGCCCGGGAAGTCCATCCGGGATGCTCTGGACACCGAATTCGGCCGGGAATGCTGCAGAAAGCTGGCCCGCATTGTGGGAGACAGGGTGAAAATGTATATTGACAATGGAAACAGGGTTCTCGCTGTGCTGGGAGGCAACCCTGAAAGTCCGGGATGTGCGGTACAGTATAAAATGGAGAATTCCGATAATGGGATTTCTGAAAAATCAGGTATTTTTATGCAGGCCTTGTTCTGGGAACTGTCTCAAAAGCACATCTATCTTCCATTTATCGGCATTCGGGATTGCCGGCCGGAATGGCTGGAATCGGATCTCCATTCACTGGAATTGATTATTCGAAGATAAATATCCAGTTTCCTGATGATCCTTATAATCAGCGGTCATGATCAAAGGATTTTGATTCAAAAAGCAGGGCCTGCTCAAAAGCTTTTCTCATCGATGCCTGATATTATCCTTACGGAAAATCTGGCTACGACCCTGGAGACCGTATTTTAAATGCCCATCGATACTGGTCATTGGAATAAAAAAGTCGATAATCCGCATATAGAAAGGAGTTTAAAAATGGCAAACAAAGCGCTTCTTGTTGGTGTCAACAAGTATATGCTGCCCGGATCAGATCTCCAGGGTTGTGTGAACGACATTACCAATATCCGTGATGTTCTGCTGAAATATTTTGGATTCCGTGTAAGGATATTCGGGTTCTGGCAGATGGCCGGGCTACAAAGAAGGCGATTTTTGATCGGTTGAAGTGGTTGGTGAAAGACGCCAAACCCGGAGATCGTCTTTTATTCCATTTTTCAGGTCACGGCTCCCAGATCAGGGACAGGGACGGCGATGACTTAAAGGACGGGCTCGATGAAATTATCTGCCCCCATGACATGGACTGGGATGGGACCTATATCGTTGATGATGATTTGAAAAAAATATTTACAACGCTGCCAAAGGGAGTACACTTGGAGGTCCTTCTGGACGCCTGCCATTCCGGAACCGGCACCCGTGAGGCTGCTGCTCTGGCGATGCTGCCTGTTGAACACAGCTTCAAGCCGCGATTTATGGTTCCCCCCATCGATATCCTGTGTCGCGGGATGGGGGAAGAAGATCTTCCGCTTATACGGATCATGAAAGCGACAAATCCGACGAATCATGCACTCTTTTCCGGGTGCAAGGATAACCAGACGTCTGCAGATGCCTTCATCGGAGGGGCTTATAACGGGGCCTTTACCTATTATCTTTGCAAGCACCTTCGGGATACGCTGGGTACCATCAGTCGTACCGAGTTATTGAAACGGTTGCGCGCGTCGTTGAAATACGAGGGGTATGATCAGGTGCCCCAACTGGAGTGCCCCAGCACAGCGAAGAAAAAAAAGGTCCTGGAATAATTCTTGAAACATGAGATTTATAACAAACTTATTGATTTTTCTGCACAGGATTTTGAATTTCGATGGATCAAAAAAAGGTAATATTTGAATATGAAAAACACAATATCTCAATTGATTGATGATTTTCATGAGAGGGCTTTGCTCGATCCCGTCCTCCGGGCTTCTTAACGCAGGAATCAGGCAAAATTAAATCCAGTTCCTTAATTTTGAAGATGATCGCCAGCTTGAATTTGCTGTTGGCCATTTCCAGGAAATTCTTGATGTATATTATGCCAAGTATCCTGAAAATAAAAATAGCAAATGCTATTTTTTCTTTGACGAGATTCAGCGTATAGATCAGTGGGAAGTATTTATAAGGCGACTGCTGGAGACCTTTGAGTGTGAGCGGAGAGGGCTTGTCAGTGCCATGGATGAGTTTTCCATACCTTCAGGCACCATTGTCACACGGGACGATGAAGCCGTAATTGATGGCGGTATAAATATTATTCCGGTATGGAAATGGCTTCTGTCCTAAAATTAAGTGTTATGTTTTTTGGCTTTATCATGCAGTTATATAACAGCATCAAGTCAGGATGGTCAGATGAAAACAATCACAATAAGAGGTATTGAACCTGAGCTTACCGAAAAAAGAGAGGACCCACGATGAATAAATCCATTTTTTTACTTTTGACGGCGGTGCTTATTTCATGTCTTGTGGCACCCACTCCGGCTGGCGCCACTGAAGCTTTGACAGGGGAGGCCATCGCCCGGCAGGTTTTTGACAGGGACCGGGGGAAAAATTCCATTTCCACGGCCGTGATGATCCTGGAAAATGAAAAGGGCGACAAAAGATCCAGAACCTTTACAAACAAGCGTATTCTGGAAGGTGGGCTGGAAAAACAATTGATCCGGTTTACCGATCCGGCCGACATTAACGGGACCGGGTTTCTCACCATTGAAAAACCCGGTTATGAAACTGAGCAATTCTTGTATCTGCCGGCCCTGCGACGGTCCAGAAGGATTGTGTCCTCCCAGAAATTCCATCAGTTTGTGAACAGTGATTTCACCTATGAAGACATGGAACGGCATCCGGTTGAAAATTATTTTTATGAGATCAAGGGTGAAAAACAAATTGACGGCAAGGATTGCTATATCCTTGAAACCAGAGCCAAAAAGGGTATAGAATCTCAATATTCATCCATCACGGCCTATATTGTCAAACAGTCCTTTGTGACCCTTTTTGCCGAATATTATGACAGGAAGGGTCAGCATATCAAAACGTACCGGGTTCTCGGGCTGGAACAAAAGCAGAACATCTGGACGGAAACCAAAATCATGATGGAAGATGTAGCGGCCCGGCACAAGACCCATATTGAGCTTGAACATATTGAATACAATACCGATATCACGAATGACCAGATTTCAAATGCCGCTCTTGAAAAATTCTGATCCATAATTCCGGTTGCTTGGCATTAATGTTGCAAATTCTATCCGGCAACACATCTTGAATTATTTGATAAGGACGGGAATATTGCAAAAAATAATCAAACCCAGGGAAATTTATTTCTGGCTGATTTTTTTCACCCTTGGTTTAATTTCCCCTTTGAGCCTGAACGCTACCCCTCCCGCCATTCAACCCATTCTTATGGTCAGCCTGGAGCCCACCTCCACCTTTGCTAAAAAAAAAACCATCCCCTCTGAAACAAAACGGCAGGTCCGGCCAGGCCAGGAGAAAGAGCCGGAAAAAATTGATTTTTCAGGGTCAGTTGAATTCAGAGCCTCCCTTGATACCGACGACAATCATTCCAGCGAAAATCTGACCTCCTTCAAGAACAGAACCCTTGTCAAAGCGGATTATAAGCAGTTTTCCGTGTCCGGAATTTCAGATTATCTGTATTTCGGTGCTGAAGATAAAAACGAGGATTACGACCTTGATATTCATGAACTCTATGTCAGATACAATACCCCTTCATGGGATATCGCCCTTGGAAAACAGATCAAACGGTGGGGGAAAACCGATCAGGTCAGCCCGGTGGATACCTTGAACCCTGAAAATATAACGGAGTTTATCATCCCCTCCTATGAGGACCGGAAGATCCCGGTATGGATGGCGGATATCACATTCCGGAAGGATGATTTTTTTATCGAAGGGATTCTGATTCCTTTTTTTGAACCTTCCCGGTTTCATTATTTTGGTACCGACTGGGCCCTTTTTTCCCATCTGAAAAATGATATCAGGCAGTCCTCCCTTGCAGCCCCGCTGAAGTCCTATTTTGAATCCATGGGCATAAATGAAACAGAGCCTGATTCAGGCTTTGACAGTTTTGAATATGCTGCACGGGTCGGCGGCACCATTGACCGGTTGGATTACGGGTTTACCTATCACTATGCCAATGAAGACCTGCCCAATTTTCAGAGCTTTCCCGTCAAAAATCTGTCTCTTGACAATCCCGGATCTGTTCAGTCTTTGATGTCCAATTTGGGCGGTCTGACCCTAACTAATGAACAGATCCAAACCACATACCCCCGGACCCATATCGCCGGGTTTGAGTTTGAAACCGTGGTATCTGATTTCGGCCTTCGCGGGGAAGCTGCAGTAAAGGAGAATGAGTCTTTCCTCACCCGCAGCCTGACCTCGGTCCGGAATCCCAGCCTGTTCTGGGTCATCGGAGCCGATTACCTGAGCCCGGGCGAATGGTATTTTAATTTGCAGTTTGCCCACCAGCATATCTATGACTATGATCCGGCCATCTTATATTTTGAAGACAATAATTATTCGCTCATCGGGGAAATCAAAAAAGACCTGATGTCAGACTGGCTCAACGCCTCCCTCCAGGTCACCCGTATGCTGAACGATCATTCCTATTATTTTTCACCACGCTTGAAATACACCTATATCCGGAATCTTGAAGTGATGATGGGATTGAATCTTTTCGGCGGAAAGGAGACCTCCATCCTGGGCCGGTATGATGAGAACGACCAGGTTTTTTTTAATGTAAAATACCATTTCTGATCTGGCAAAAAAATGAAAACCGTGATATTCAGGCCGGATGAAAAAAATCGGCCTGAACTTTATCAAACGCAAAATCTATAAAGCCTTACCCGGAAAGATCCGGTTAAGGCTTTTGCGGTTTTTTCTGCCTGAACTCAAGCTTGAGCTGGACCATATTGTCTTTCGAACGGCCCTGACTCCCCAGGACTATCTGGCCTCATTCAACCTGGTATACCGGGTCTTTGTCCGGACCGGCTTCGCTCAACCCGGTCCGACCCCGTTCAGGATCGCTCCCCAGCATTGCAATGCAGACTCCAGGATCTTCATCGGCTTTAATCATGAATCCGGCAAAGAAAAACTGATCTATTCCATCAGCATATTCCCGGATTCAGCCGAAAACGGCCTGCCCATGGATATGGTGTTTAAAAAAGGAACTCGACCTTCTGAGATCCCAGGGCCGGTTCCTGGTTGAGGCCGGCCATCTGGCTGCGGACCCTGAATATAAAATGAACAATATGAACGTTCCCATGCTGGGCAATAAGATCATGCATCAATATGTTTCCCGGCATCTGGATGCCGATGATATTGTCATGACCATTCATCCTAAATACCGGTGGATCTATGAAGATTTTCTTTTATTTGAAAAAATCGGTGAGATTGAATCATATTCATATGCCAACGGGAACCCGGCCCTGGCCATGCGGCTGAATTTGAGGACAGTCAGGGATAAGTATCAGAAGGCGTATAAAAAGGTTGCCTCAAGGAATAATTTATATCATTTCTTTTTTTGTGGGGAATCGGCTTCCATCATCCTTCCGGATGCACATAGCAGCATTGAAGAAAGGCTGCTGGAAAATCTGAAATGTCTGTATGGGTTTAATTCTTGAAAAACGGCGGATGATATTCTTTTTCCAGCCCCGTCAGCATGATCTTCAGCATATCAGGGTTGTCATTCAGCAGTTTTTTTTCGATTTCATCAATAATTCCCAGATAGGGGATTCTTTCTCCATGGTATTGGACAGGGTCTCCGATCTGGTGGAAAAGAAATCCATATTTGGACAGGGCATGGAATAATTTTTTTTCCGTAATCATATACCAGTGCGAGAGGCCCCTGCGCCGGCTTTCATGGTACATCACCTGATAGAGGCCCAGCACGATAATCGGATTCTTTCTTCCCTTCATTTCATCGGGGATGGTGCCGTCATCGGGCAGAACCCCGCCTTCCTTTTTCATCAGATAGGATTCAACCCCATACATCCCGTCTTCTTTTCTTCGGCGAAGGTCTTTGCTGACGGTCAGTCTTGAAATTTCCCCGATTTTCGATCGGTCCGGTTTTTCACCGACAAAATTTGTCTGAACCGCATGTTCGATGGGGAATCCTCTGTCTGAATCCATCACCAGCCGGATGGTTCCGACAACAGAATCGCTTTCATTCAGGCAGGCAAAATGGATGGATTCATTTTCATATGGGTCTGTTTCAAGACCGGTGGGATGGTCTTCGGATTTTTCAAATCCGAATTCCTGGACATAGACCTCGTGCCGCATGCGAAATGTATCTTTGAGTACGTCTTCATTATTTACAACGCCGAATTTGTAATTGCCGTATTGAATGCTTTTGTCAATCATGTAAAATGATCCTGTTTTGAATTGACTACGCAGAACAAATTAGCTACATAGATAACTGTTTCATGATATTTTTTTTAAAATTTGTCAAGGCTGATAAGCAAAATATCAAATTTATTTTTACTATGATCCAAAAATTGTTTCCCATCGATTCATTGTGTTGTGCTTGTCAATTCTGGTCGCGATACCCTTTCTTATCCGCCTGCCGGATGTTAAAACCGTTGATAATGTGGATTATTTCACCATTGAAAATGATCCGGATGTGGCCTTTTATGAAGAACTGAAAACCATCTTCGGCAATGACGAATTTTTTATCATTGCCTTTAAAAAAGACAATCTTTTCACCAAGTACAACCTCGAATTCCTGAAACAATTGACGGATGAGCTTTCTGCCATCGACGGCATCCGGAACATCAAAAGCCTTTCCAATGTGGACGATACCATTGGTGAGGAGGATTTTTTCATTGTCCGGAAATTTCTTGAAACCATCCCCGATGATCCGGCAGCCCTGGAAGACTTGAGAAAAAAAGCCGTGGGAAATCCACTGTATCTGAAAAATCTCGTTTCAGCCGACGGGAATACGGCCGCCATTGTAATTTCCGTCCAGGAGCATCCGGATGATCCGGGTTTCAGAAAAAAATCATCAGCCGGGCAGAAACCATTCTGGAGCAGCACAAAGACTATACCGGGAAAGTGTATATGGCCGGATGGACCATTACCAATCTGGACCTGGCTGAATACATGAAAAAAGACATTGCTACCTTTATCCCCGTTACCTATGGCTTCATCGCGCTGGCAGTTTTTCTCTTTTTCAGGAATATCCGGCTGACCATCATTGCCGTTGCTAATATTTCCCTTTGCATGGGCTGCACCATGGGCCTGTTTCCGATCCTGGGCATCCTGCTGAACAATATTACCACCATTGTGCCACCCGTTATCATAGCATTGGCCCTCTGCGATACGGTTCATATTTTTTCCGCCCTTGACCGGGGTCTTTTCGAAAAATATCAGGATAAGCAAAAAGCCTTTGAGGCTGTTCTAAAAAAGCTGGCCGGTCCCTGTTTTCTAACCACTTTGACCACAGCCATTGGATTTTTATCCCTGTATTTAAGTGATATCCCTTCCATCAGGGAATTTGCCCTCATTGCCTCGGCGGGTATGGTGTTTGAATATTTCTTTGCCTTTACCTTTTTGCCCGCTTTCATGCTCTTCTTCAATGAAAAAAAACTGATTGGCTCCGGGACCGGGCAATGGGAAATCAGCCGCTATCTGTCCGGCCTTTCAGAATTCGTATTCAAGAATTTCAGGATAATCTTCGTGACCGGTATCCTGATGATCATTTTTTCGATTTGGCTGTCCTTTAAAATACCCGTTGAAACCAATCTGCTGGAGTATTTTAAACTCAAAAGCCCTATGCGCATCTCTACTGGTTTTGTGGAAAAAGAACTGGCCGGTGTGGGAACCATCGATATTTCCTTTAAGGCCGGAAAAGAAAATGCCTTTAAATTTCCCGAAGCCTTAGGGGTGATTGAAACCCTCCAAGACTATATTAATGGGATCGGCGGTGTAGATAAAACCCTTTCCGTTATTGACTTTATCAAGGATATGAACCAGTCCTTCAACAATGAAAAATCCGAATTTTACAGTATCCCGTCCGATTCAAATCTCATTTCCCAATACCTTTTGATTTATGAATCCGATGATATTCGGGATTTTGTCAACACATCCTTTGATCATGCGCGGCTGTCCATACGGTTGTCAGAGCATTCCACCCGCGGACAGGCCATGATCATTCAACAGATCCGTGATTTTGTTTCGGCCATGGAAACAAAAGGGATGGATATCCGGATCTCCGGCCGGGCTGTCCAGGATGTCAATGCCATTGATTCCCTGGTATTAGGGCAGATCAATAGCCTGACCAGCGCCGTCATCCTTATTTTCCTGATTCTCTTTTTTGTCCTCAGATCCTTTTCTCTTGGATTTTTGAGTATTCTTCCCAATATTTTCCCCATTGCGCTGAATTTCGGTATCATGGGGTTATTCAACATCCCACTGAATACGGCAACGGCATTGATTGCCGCCGTCGCCATTGGTATTGCCGTTGACGACACCATTCATTTTTTGACTGAATTCAAACAAAATTCCGTCGACGGGGCCGATGTCCGTAAAGCGGTTAAAGAAACGATTCGAAAAAAAGGACAGCGCCATGATCCTGTCTTCCCTGATCCTGACCATCGGGTTCGGCGTGATGATATTCAGCAGTTTTGTCCCTACGATATACTTCGGTCTTCTGAGCGCCGTTATTATGTTGACCGCCCTTATGGGCGATACCCTGGTCTTGCCGTCGGCAATTCTTATCTTCTATAAAAATAAAAAAAATTTGAGGACGCCATGAAAAGCTGCAAATTGTGTTTGTTACCTGAAATCGTGAAGGATTCTGACTTAAATCAAGAAGGCATCTGCCGCTTCTGCCGGGATTATAAAAAAAATTGATTTCAATATTCAGGAAGAAAAAAGAAAAGAGTTTGAGGCCGATCTTGAAAAGGCTCTGAACGACTGCAAAGGGCAGGGTGAATATGATTGCCTGGTCCCTCTAAGCGGTGGCAAAGACAGCATTTATCTGCTCTATAAGCTTAAAAAGGAATACGGCCTTAAGGTCCTTGCCTTCACCACCAATGTCAATATTCCCGAAATTGCCTGGGATAATATCAGGCGGGCATTGAAAAAACTTGATATTGACCATATCTCCTACACCCCTTCAAATAGTTTTTATGCTAAAATATTTAAATACCTGCTGCAAAACCAGGAGGAACGGGGAGCAGTGTATACCATATCCTATGTTTATGCTCCGCTTTTTGAAGGAGATGCCATAAAACTAGCCTTTCAAAAGGGGATTCCCCTTGTATTGGCGGGCTATTCTCCTGGCCAGCCGGAACCGGAGCGCATGCTCTATGAATTCTCCAGAAAATTAATCTGCCAAACCGACTGGACACCACCGGGACTCCGCCAATCCGGCTTTTTGTCCGAAGAAGAGATTTCTTTGTTTTTCAATCCTGTGCAATACCCGGCCGGAACTGAATTCCCCCGGTACCTGGCCCCTTTTCATGCCTGGAAATACAATCAGGACGAAATTATGAAAAGCGTGGTCAAAAACGGCCTTGTCAAAACCGGTAAACATGCCAGCCCCATACACAGCAATTATCCCATCAACTGGCTACTGATGTATTCGGATCTCAAACATTTTGGATATAACCCCTATCATCCTGAATTTTCAACTCTGATCCGGGAAGGTAAGGCCGGCCGGACCTACTGGAAAATCATGACTCCGGTGGTGAATTTTATGATTAAAAATAAGGTATTGCTGGGAAAGGATGTCACAAACAGTTTAAACTGGCTGGGCCTTGAAGAGAAAGATCTTAAAATCACAAAGCCCAGGGGATATTATGATCCTGTTTTTTAAAGAAAGCTTTTTTGCTTTTAACGGTCAGAGGTAATGATGAATTTAATGACAATACCTGAGATGCTCGAAAAACGGGTAAAATCCACCCCGTCTGCCATTGCCCATTACACCGCCCCCTCTTCAGGGGACTGGAAAAAGACCACATGGAAGGCGTATTTTGACCGGGTTTGTGAATTCAGTTCCGGTTTTAAAGCCATTGGCCTGAAACCCGGCCATTGCATCGGCATCATGGCCGGAACATCCCAGACCTGGGAATATATCCAGATGGCCGTTCTCATGGCCGGCGGCGTTGTGGTCGGCATCGACCCTTCCGAAACACGGGAAAATCTCAACCACATTGTCAAAAAATCAAAGCTTTCCGGCATCTTTGTTCAAACGACAAATATGCTGGAAAAAATCGATCCGGATCTGATT
>JAAUSZ010000040.1 GCA_012031875.1 Desulfobacula sp. | reverse complement strand
GGACAAAGACCTGGTTTTCAAGGTCCGGGCCGGGGATGCCGTGTTTCTGTGTTTTTAATACAAGGGCGTAGAGGACGCCCAGGACCCCGTAGGATATGTTATAGGCCAGGCCCTTGAAACTGAGGACCGTGGCCCTCTGGTCCGAGGCAGCCAGTTCATTGATATAAAAGCTGACGAAAAATCCGGTAAAATACATGGCGCTGAAGGTCATCAGGGCCGGGATCAGGCCGTAATAGGGCCAGAAAAAACTCATACCGCAAAGCCCGGCAAAGGTCATGAGCGCCGTGACCCAGAGGGCGAATGAGGGGCTGTGTTTATCCGTGATGGTTTTGGCCAGTTTGGGAATCACCAGCCCCAGCAGGGCGACAAAGGAGCCGATGAGGCCGAAACCCGATTCGGGCAGATGGATCATCCGGTAATACTGGCTGGCCAGGGTGATGACCATGCGGATGAGGCCGTCAAAGAGCATGCCGAAAAGGATGACGGAGAGGGCAAAGGGAGTTTTGGAAATCCACAGCCCGGCCCTGAGGGTCAGACCGAAAGCCTTTTGGACCTGGGACAGGTCAAGGCCGGGGGAAGCGGTTTTGCCGCCCGGGTCTTTCATTTTCAGGGTGGCGGCCAGGGCCCCGCAGGCCAGGAGAAAGGTCAGGTAAAGGGGAAACCGCAGAGTGGTTTCTTTGGCCAGGGTGACCTCGATTCCTGAAAACCGGCACACGGCTTCAACAAGGGTATGATCGTAGACGGCGGCCCCAAGGGTCATGGCAATGATAAATCCCAGGGATTGAAACCGCATCAGGACTTCAAGAACCCGTCCCCACTGGTCTTTCATGCCCTTTTCAGCCAGGGAATCATAGGCCAGGGCCTCGTCGGCGCCGCTGGCGGCGGCTTCGGCCAGGCCGCTGAATATCCGGTTGACCAGGAAAACCAGGAAAATGAAATGGGGGCCGGTGTTGGGAACAAAACTGATCATGCCGATCTCCAGAACCATGACCGAGGAAGCAAAGACCAGGAGGCGTTTCCGGCCCACGACATCGGCCAGGGCCCCGGACGGACCTCGGCCAGGACGATGGTGGCGGCCCACACGGCGTTGAGGATGGAAAACTGGGCCACGGTCAGCCCGAAGTCCAGGAACAGGATGGTAAAGACCGGATAATAGAACCTTGAATTAAACAATACCCGGAAGGCGATGAACAGACGGATATTGGGAATAGAAAAGGGGGAAGGCGTGTTCAAGGCGGACCCCTCCGGTATGGGCGTTGTCTTTTTCATGGGGATGAGCATAGAGCATTTGAAGGGATTTTTAAAGGGGAATTCCCAGGGGGGCGGTATCCTGTGACCTCCTCTTTTTGACCTTTGATATTTTAATGGGGGCCTTGCCTTAAGCCCGGGGAGTTGATAAACACCTTTTGAACCCAAAAGGAGAACCCTGGATGAAAATAGCCCTGATCGCCCCGCCCTACCCCCTGGAAGAGATCCCGTCTCCGCCCCTGGGCCTGACCTATATTGCCGCCGTGTGCGAGGCCGCCGGAGCCGAGGTCAGAATTTTGGATTATATTGTCCGGGGATATTCGGAAGCCAAGATCAAGGCCGAACTAAAGGCCTTTGGCCCGGATGTGGTGGGGACCAACAGTGTCACCATGAATTTTAAACGGGCCGCCGGGATCCTGAGAACCGTCAAACAGGCTGATCCGGGGGTGGTCACCCTCATGGGGGGACCCCATGTGTCCTTTGACAGCGAGGCCACCCTGACCCTTTACCCGGAAATCGATATCATCATCAAAGGCGAGGGGGAAGCCACCCTTGCCGAGCTTCTGCCCGTGATCCATGACCGGCTGGCCTGGTCCGGGGTCCTGGGCATCGCCTTCCGGGAAAAGGGAAGGATCATGGACACCGGGCCCCGTCCCCTGATTCAGGATCTGGACGCCCTGCCGAGACCGGCCCGCCACCTTTTTGCCCATGGCCCGGTACCAGGCCCTGGGCTACCCGGTCAGCATCATCACCAGCCGGGGATGTCCCAACCAGTGCATTTTCTGCCTGGGCCGCCGCATGGTGGGCCAGAAGGTGAGGTTCCGCTCTCCGGCCCTGATTGCCGACGAGGTCCAGGAATTAATTGCCATGGGCAGCTCCTATATCAATATTGCCGATGACCTGTTTACGGCCAGCAAACCCAGGGTCAGGGCCCTGTGCCATGAATTTTTGAACCGGAATCTGGATGTTCACTGGAGCGCTTTCTCACGGGTGAACACCGTTGATGTGGAGACCCTGAGGCTCATGAAAAGCGCGGGCTGCCATTCCGTGAGTTTCGGCATTGAATCCGGAAACCCGGAGATGCTCAAACGGGTGAAAAAGGGGATCACCATTGACCAGGCCAGAAAGGCGGCCAGGGCCTGCCAAGAGGCCGGGATCAGGGGCCATGCCTCCTTTATGGTGGGCCTTCCCGGAGAAAATCGGGAGACCATGCAGGACTCCCTGGCCCTTCAAAACGAACTGGGCATCGAATCGGCCTATCATTTCCTGGCCCCCTTTCCCGGAACCGAGGTCCGGGAGAAGATTGCCGATTATGACCTGGAAATCCTCACCCGGGACTGGGATGAGTACAACGCCAACCGGTCTATTGTCAGGACCTCGGCCCTTTCGGCCAGGGATATGGATGATTTTGTCCACGGGGTCCACGGCCGGGTGGAGGAAGCCTGGGAAGCCCTGAAGCAGAAATATGCCGACAAGGCGGCCACGCCGGAGGAGCAGATGCAGGTGGGCGGTTTTTATCGCATGGAGATGATTTTCAAGCTCCTTACCCAGGATGTGATTGAAAACCATTCCGTCTACCCTTTGGATCAGGGTCCGGCCCTGGAAGCCCTGTGCAACGCAATTTCAGGCCTGACCGGGCTTGACCGGGACTTTGTTGAATTCAATCTCAAGGACCTGATGGGCAAGGGATATATCCGGGCTACGGAAAACCGGGGGGAAACCTGTTTTTCCTGGGCCCATCACGTTCAACAGGAGGAGGGCCCGGCCCATGGCGATTCCCATGCCAGAGAGTCATAAGCCGCCGGTTCAGGAACCGGGTGAGCCGCCCCTGGCCCTGGCTTGGCTGATCTGGGGCCTGGGGGGCCCTGTTTTACCTAGCCGGTTTTTTTCAGCGGGTGGCGCCGGCCGTCATGACCGAAGAACTGATGCGGGATTTCCACATCTCGGCCTCGGGGCTGGGCCATCTGTCCGGGCTGTATTTCTACGCCTATGTGGCCATGCAGATCCCCACCGGCATCCTGGCGGATACCCTGGGCCCCCGGAAGCTCCTGACGGCCGGGTGTCTGGTGGCGGGTCTCGGGACCCTTTTGTTTGCCCTGTCTCCCGGCTTTGCCGGGGCCGGGCTGGGGCGGCTTTTCATCGGCGGGTCCGTGGCCGTGGCGTTTGTGGGGCTGCTCAAGCTCGCTTCTTCCTGGTTTCCCAAAAAATTCTATGCCTTTGTGGCGGGCAATGCCCTGTCCATCGGGCTCATGGGTGCAGTCTTCGCCGGGCCTCCCCTGCGGTTTTTGATGGATATCTTTCCCTGGCGCGGCGTGATCAGTGTCACGGGTGGGATGACCCTGGTTCTGGGCGGGGCTGTCTGGCTGGTGGTCCGGGACCGGCCCGAGGAAAAAGGCTATAAGGGCTTTGTCCCCGGGATCCCCCGGCAGGCCTCCCTGTCCCTGAAAACCATCGGGCAGGGCTTTGCCCGGGTTGGCCAATACCGGAATACCCGGCTTTTGTTTATCATTCCCGGCGGGATCGTGGGCTGCATCCTGACCTTTTCCGGTCTCTGGGGGGTTCCCTATCTGGTGTCATGCTATGGTTTCAGCTCTGCCCGGGCCGCGGGCCTGACCTCGATCCTGCTGGTGGGCTGGGCCCTGGGGGGACCGTTTTTCGGGTGGCTCTCCGACCGGACCGGGAAGCGCAAACCTTTGTATATGGCCGGGACCCTGGGGCTGGCCTTCGGATGGATGGTCATCCTCTTTGTCCAGGGGCTTTCCTTTTTTCAACTGGCGGCCCTCCTGTCTGCCACCGGATTTTTATCCGGGTGCATGATCATCGGTTTTGCCTTTGTCAAGGAATCGGTTCCCCTGTCCCTGTCCGGAACCGTGTCCGGGTTGACCAATATGGGGGTCATGATGGGCCCCATGGTTCTTCAGCCCGTGGTGGGCAAAATTCTGGACCTCAACTGGTCCGGCCAAATGGCGGACGGGGTCCGGCTGTATTCCGTCCAGGCCTATGAATACGGGTTTATCCCCATGATCGGATGGCTCTGTTTGTCCCTTGTGCTGCTGGTGTTTACAAAAGAAACCCATTGCGGCCAACGGGCGTAAATTCAGGAGGAAGCAGTGATGAAAAACATAGAGGCTCGCCCCGTCAGCTTTATTTTTTCATGGCCCTTCATGTGCTTTTTGCCGCCGGCACCTTTGTTTTCAGTAAGGCGGCGGCCCTCAGTTTTGCAGATCCCTTTATCCTGACCGTCTGCCGGGGCATAGGGTGTGCAGCACTGTTTTTAGCGTTCACGGGCTGGAAAATTCCCTGGCCTGATTTTTCCCTGAAAGAATGGGCAAGGCTCCTGGTGCTCGGGATTCTCCTGGTGCCCCTGAACCAGTATTGCTTTTTAAAGGGCCTTCAACTGAGCGTTCCCGGCCATTCGGCCCTTCTCTATGCCCTGACCCCCCTGGGGGTGCTGCTGCTGTCGGCCGGGCTTTCCCGGAAAATGCCGTCTTTCCCCAAGCTTTTCGGGGTTTGCCTGGCCTTTTTCGGGGTGATCATTGTATTGCGGCCCTGGGAATCCGGGGCTGAGGTGAGCGAGTTGAGAACCGGGGATTTCTGGCTGATCCTGGCGGTGCTCAGTTGGATTGTCTATACCATCCTGGCCAAGGAGATCTGCCGAAAAAAGAATGCCGTGGTGGTGACGGCCTGGAGCCTGATCCTGGGGGTCATCGTCCTTCTGCCCCCGGCGGTTCCCGCCCTGCAACGATTTGATTTTTCAATCGTATCCACGGCCGGGTGGCTGGGGCTGGCTTATATGGTGCTGATCACCAGTACGGCCATGATGATCATGTGGAATGTGCTGCTCAAATACCTCACCCCGGTCCAGGTGGCCATCACCACCAATGCCCAGCCGCCGGTCACCACCCTTTTGGCGGCGATCATGGCGGCGGCAGGCTTCCTTCCGGGCGATCAGGACCTGGGAATCCTGTTTTTTCTGGGAATGATCCTCTCCCTGTCCGGCGTCATTATTATTCAAAAATCCAGATAAACGGGTCTGTACGATGGTTTAGCGCCGGTTCACCAGATAGATGCCTGCTCCCACCAGGACCAGGGCTCCTAAAAGAAAAAGGGTGATGGTCTCATGCAAGAGCAGGGCCCCGGCCATTACCCCGAAAACGGGGTTAAAAATGTGAATGATGCCATTCTTGAGACCGAATAATTATTGATGAGCCAGAACCAGGCAATATAGGTAACAAAGGCGATCCAGAACACCTGGTAGAACAGGCTTCCGGCAATGAGGGGGGTGATGGCGGTGATCCCAGATTCCCCGAAGGCCAGGGCGGCGACAGGCAGCACCAGGGCGGACACGGCAAGCTGGTATAACAGGGTCTTGCTGGGGGCGATATAAGCCAGGGGGCCTGCCTTGATCACAATGGTGGTGGCTCCCCAGAGGACCGCCGCCGCCGTGAGCATGGCATCACCGATGAGCATCTGCCGCGTGGGCAGGTTCAGGGATTCATGAAAGGCCAAAAGGATGCCGATAAAGGCCAGGCAAAGACCGGCCGTCTGGGTTCTGCCCAAGGTTTCCCCAGGGATGAAAAGCCTTGCCCCTAGGGCCACGACAAAGGGGGCCGTGTTGATGAAAATGACGGCCCGGGAGGCGTGGGTGAATTCAAGGCCCCAGTAAATCAGGATAAATTCCGCGGAAAACAGAACCCCCACCAGGATTCCCCACCAGAGGGTCCGGTCCTTTGAAAAAATCGGCATCCGTCTGAAATTCATCCAAATGAGCACCAGAAGGGTGGAGCCTATGGAGCGGAGCCCGGCCTGAAGAATGGGGGAGATGCCGACTATGGCGACTTTTATGGCCACCTGGTTCAGGCCCCAGCTTGCGCAGATCAGGATCAGGACCAGGATGCCCTTCATGTCCAGGGCTGTATTGTTGGGTTTCATGCTCTATTCATGCCTCTGAAATCAAAAAAAGCAATAAGATTTCATCTTCCGTGGCGAAGACGGCTATGGGGTGGCTGAATGCCCAGGCTTTCCCGGCTGTATCGGCCGGGGAGAGACAAAGACAAAGCGGTTGAATCTATCAAAGAAGTCTGCGGGAATATTCTTGCCTTCATATTCCGGGGCTGATATTTTAAAGGAAAAGTATCTGATAAAAGGAAAATCACATGACCACAGATCCGGAGAAGATGGCCGTACAAAACATCCTCTCCCAGGTCAGGCTTGGGGAAGACAGCACCCGTCAGTTCAAGGTGAATGTGAAGAATGCGGACTCGCTGGCATCGGAAATGGTTGCTTTTGCCAACACCAATGGCGGGACCATCTATTTCGGCGTAGCTGATGACGGCACGGTGCCGGGGCTGTTGCCCCAGGATGTGCTTCGCATCAATCAGCTCATCAGCAATGCCGCAAGTCAGTTGGTCCCCAGCCCCTTGGCGGTGCATACAGAAAATGTAGCCCTGGAGAATGGGAGAATTCTTATTGTTTTAAACGTGCCCAAAGGAATCGACAAGCCCTATTTCGACAAAAACGGCGTGATTTGGCTAAAGGCAGGGTCGGATAAACGCCGGGTGAATTCCAAGGAAGAGCTGCGCCGCCTGTTCCAGATTAGCGGACAGTTTCATGCAGATGAACTGCCGGCCAAAGCGGGTATTGACAAGCTGGACAAGCTGCGCTTTCGCGATTTTTTACGGGATGTCTACAAGCAAACATATCCGGATTCCGCCGATGAATTGACCCGATTATTGCAAAACATGAATCTGGCTACCGATGACGGCAAATTGAATCTGGCCGGAGTGTTGTTGTTTGCCGAGCAGCCGGAATGGATTGTGCCGCAATTCGTAGTCAAGGCAATCCGCTACCCCGGCATTAAAATTCATGCCACAGATTATGTGGACACTGAGGATTTTTCCGGGCCGCTGCCCAAAATATTTGATGCCGCCCTGGCCTTTGTCATGCGAAACCTGCATAAGGTACAGGCCGGGCGAGGGGTGAATGCGCCGGGCCTGCCGGAAATTCCGGAAACGGTTTTTGAAGAACTGCTGGTCAATGCCCTGGTGCACCGGGACTATCTGGTCAGCGCGCCGATCCGTCTGTTTATCTTTGATAATCGCATCGAAATCATCAGCCCCGGCCATTTGCCCAACAACCTGACCGTGGAAAAGATCCGGGCAGGCAATTCCAATATCCGGAATCCGATTCTGGTTTCTTTCGTGTCTAAAGGCCTATTGCCATACCATGGGCTTGGCTCAGGCATTAAACGCGCCCTGGACAAATGGCCTGAGATCGATTTTTTAGACGATCACGACGGCTGCCTGTTCACTGCAACCGTTCATCGAAAACCGTTAGAAGAATTGAACCTGGCTGGCGAGTTGGTAAAAACGCCGGTAAAAACGCCGGTAAAAACGCCGGGGCTGGTTTTGATGACCTTAAAGGCCAATCCTTATCTGACATTGGCCGATGTGGCCGGGACCGTTGGTAAATCCCTCAGTGCGGTTGAAAGGGCTGCTGCCAATCTGGTCAGGACCGGAAAACTGAAATATGTGGGGCCGAAGAAGGGCGGGCACTGGGAAGTGCTTGACAAATGATTCAGAGAACTGCACAAAAAGCCGGAATTACCCAGGCCGCCATTTTCACAAATGGAAAAAGCGGACAATGAACTGAGGACCGCAACCCTTGAAAAGCTGGCAGGTGCAATGGGGTTGAATGTTGAGCAGTTGTAGGATTAATCTAGAGATGAATCACTCACAAGGAGGAAAGGGTGAAAGAAGGGTCATGTTATTTTATCTTTAATGAAGAACATTCTGTCAAATCCTTCTGGAATAAATTATATTTTCCCAAAAGCTGATTTTTTGAAATATATTTACAGTCTTCAAGGATGTTAATATGGATTTCCAGACTGTATTTTATGATTTATTCGGTCAGATGTCATTCAAATTTACAAGGTACACGGAACCACACATTAATTCGTTAGGCATGATAAATAATCATATGGATGAGTTGCATATAAAAAACCATTTTGTCCCTGAGTGTTATTTAAAAAGGTGGGCAGATTCCGATCAGAAAATTTGCTTTTATCGAACACTTGTCAGTCATGATACCGTTCCTGTATGGGATAAACGTTCTGTTGCCGCTATTGCTTATCAGAAGCATTTGTATCCGAAAAACCAATGCAAAAGGATACTATGCTGTCAGTTGATCAGACTATATTTTTCAGAAAAATAATAGCAGAAAATGCAAACAGAATTATCTTTGCTGATAGTTTCGATAATGAAATTGAAAAAATTTTGCCAAGATCTGTAGATAGTATTCAATTTAATGAAGAACAAACTGAATTAGAGAAATGGCACGATCTTAATAAGCAATTAGAACTGGAATATTATAAATAGAGCTATACCATCCGCTGTTGTGGGACGCGCAAAAAACCGCGCATGCCACAGCGGTACGCTTTATCAAGGATAGGATTTTATATCAAGCATCAGACCGGCAGCCGCAATGTCCTTAGGAATGACGACCCCTTCCGCCAATGTCCCCAATCATAAGGAACTGGACCGGGGAACACCGAGGGCTGTTCTGTTCCCGGCGGATTCAAGCATTCATGAATCTGAAAAATTGCTCTAACGGCGTTGTCCTTGAATCATGTGACTAATGCATGGCCTCGGCAATGGATACGGTCCGGTCGCCCAGCATGTTGACGTAGCCGGCCATTTCATTGTCGTACCAGCCGTAGATCACGGCCTGGGTGACCTGGATGCTGGTGACCTGGTCCTTGACCTGATCCAGGATGGCCTTGTCGATTCCCCGGACATGTTCCAGGTTGATATTGATGGCTCCGGTCCGGGCGTGGGTTTCATGGCCTTCGACCACGGCCGCGGCCCTGGGGGTGCCGATGATATCCGAGGATACGTTCTGTTTTTCCGAATAGATGAGGTATCCCTTGTCGTTGGCTTTGGCCGCCGATTCATAGATGGAATTGATGAGGTCCCGGCGGATGGGCTTTTTATTGAGTTCTTCCTGGAAATTCATGACCAGGATGATGAGGGACCCGGTGGCCGTCGGAATCCGGACGGATTCGGCGATGAATCCGATGGTGGCCATCTCCGGGATGACCAGTTGCAGGGCCTTGGCCGCGCCGGTGGTGGTGAGGATGATATTGTTCATGATGGACCGGTTTTTTCTAAGGTCCTTGGCGCCCTCCTTGGGCAGGCGGTCCAGCACCTCCTGGGAGCCGGTGGCGGCATGAATGGTGGCCATGGAAGCGGAGAGAACCCGGTCAACCCCAAAATAATCCAGCAGGGGTTTGATCATGTGGGAGAGACAGGTGGTGGTGCAGGAGGCATTGGAAATGACGGCGTGTTTCAAGGGATCATACACCTTGTCATTGATGCCCATGACCGTGGTCACAGCATCTTCGGGCATGGGGGTTCCTTCCTTAAGTTTGAAGGGAGCCGAAGCGATGACCTTCTGGGCCCCGGCTTCCAGGTGTCCCCTAAGGGAGCCCTTGGGGGCATTGGCCGGAAGAGAGGGGTCCAGGAACTGTCCTGTGGTATCCACCACCAGTTTCACCCCATGGGCCGCCCATTCAATATCCTTCGGGTTTCTGTCTTTCTGAAGAAATTGGACGGTTACGCCGTTGATATTCAAGGAGGCTTCCTTTTCATTCACCTCGCGGATGACGGGTTTTGCCTGGTATCCGTAAAGAAAGGAATCCAGTTTTCCATATGTCGTATCCCGCTCAATATAGTGGATCAGATCCTCAAGGGATTTTCCCACCTGCCTGCCGGTATTGATGACGATGGTATCAAAATATTTCCTGCCGGCATGGTGCCACAGAGAAAGCTTTCCAATTCTTCCCAGCCCGTTTATTCCCAATATTTTAGAAGGGTTTGGGTTCATTGCCGACCTCCTTTTTATGCTTATCCCTTAATCGGTTGATTGATTTTTATTGCGCCTTTATACACAGAGCCTTTCTGGCCGTTGATGCTGATGTAATCCCCGGTTGTCATTCTGATCCCATTCAGCATACACTCTTTTGCCGGTTCATTGCAAACAAGATTTTCACATCCCACGATGCAGGTTTTCCAAGGTTATAAGTGACCACGGCCGCGTGGGAGGTGAGCCCCCCCCGGGCCGTCAGGATGCCGTCCGCGGCATCGATTTCAAGAATATCATCGGGCACGGTGTCGTTTCTGAGCAAAATCAGGTTGGCATCGGGGTCCGCCCTTCTGAAATTATCGATTTCTTCCAGGGTGAAAACGATCCTGCCGCTCATGGCGCCCCCGCTGACGCCTATGCCCTGGCCCAGGTAGGCCTCTGCAAGGGTTTTGGGGCCGGCATCAAAATCCACGATCTTTTTTCTGTCCCTTAGGGACATTTCCCTGGCCTGGAGGATAAAAAGATCTTCCATTGACTCCCCTTCAAAGGTGAACTCGATTTCCTGGGGGTTCCAGTCTTCATCAAAGAGGAGCTGGTAGATTATTTTTTTAAGTTTTGCATAGATAACGGGAAAGCTCTCTTCCAGGCTGATGGTGGACTCCCGGTTTTCCAGGTCCCTCTGGGTGTTGGAAATGGGAAGGGTTTTAACCAGGCCTGCCACCACGTCCTCCCCCTGGTTGCCGATGGTGAAATCCCCCCAGAGTCTGGCCGCATCGCCGGGAAGTTTCGGGCTGTGGCTGAACACCACGCCTGAGCCCGACTGCCTGGACAGGTTGCCGAAGACCATGGACTGGACCGTCACGGCTGTTCCCCAGTCATCGGAAATCCCCATGATCCGCCGGTAATCCTTGGCTCTTTTGGATTCCCAGGAGGAAAACACCTGGTCTATGGCCAGATAAAGCTGGTCAAAGGGGGATTCGTTGACCCGGATGTGGGCCGCCTTCAGCAGTTGTTTATAAGCCAGGGCCACCTCTTTCATCTGGTCCCCGGTAAAATACCGTTTCAGCAGGACCTTGTATTTCTTCTTTTTTTGATCAATGACCTCGTCAAAGGCGTCCCTTTTAATGCCCGAGGCCATGCCGTACACCTGGATAAACCTGCGGTAGCTGTCCCAGGCAAACCAGGGGCTCCGGCTTTTTTTGGCCAGGCTGGAGGCGATCTCCTCATTCATGCCCACGTTGAGAAAAGAATCCATCATTCCGGGCTGGGAAATGGAGGACCCGCTCCGGACCGACAAGAGCAGGGGATTTTCCGGGTCGCCAAAACTCTTGCCGGTTCTTTTTTCAAGGCCGGTGACCATTTTGTTTACAAATTTTTTAAAATTGATATTGGCCGGCTTGTACTGGTTGATGATTTCCCGGCATTTGAAGACTTCGGTTGTGATGATGAATCCTTCGGGTACGGGGATCCCCAGGTTTTTGAGCTTGATGAGGTTCAGTCCCTTGTTGCCGAGAAAGATGATGTTGTTGCTGATGGGGTCCTCACTGCCGATTTCGATGACCGAACATTTGGGATCATAATTGAGCAGCCGGCTCAGGTGTACGGGCGAGAGCTTTTCCGACTGCTGAATCAGGGTGTGGAGGATCCGGTTTAAAAACACATCGATCTGCTGGAGCCCGATGGAGGTGGCAATGCGGTCCATGAAAAAGATTTCAGCCACCCTCTGGTCCAGTTTGGATTCCTGTTTGCCGGGCTCGCCCGGCAGGTATTTTCTCATTATCCGGTTTTTCCCGATCCTGGCCTCGATGTGGAAGAGATTGGCCGAATGGATCGTATGGAAATGGTCGTTGATAATATCGGCCACAGCCCTGAGAAGGCCCTTGAAGATGTCCAGGTACTGGCTGATGGTGCAGGTCCGGATATCCACGGAGGATTTCAAAAAATCCATCTGCACATTTAACTGGTTGGAGTTGATGCCGTCCAGGGCCAGGGCCTTTAGAAAAAGGCTCAGAATATTGTAGATCCGCTTAAAGGTGGATTTGGTGATGACCTGGAGATCAATGCTGTTGATTAATTCTTCAAACAGAACATTGAGAATGCTTTCAACCCTCAGGGTCAGCCCCATGGCATCAAATTTTGCCTCATTGTAACTGCCGTACATGGAAGGGATATCCACGGCAAAATGGCGTTTGTGATAAATGGCTTCATTGGCCTCATAGATTTTATCGGAAAGAATAATATCTTTGAGGTCCTGCATATAGGAGAGAAGGGCCGTAATTTTATCTTCCAGGTTTTTTTCTTCCAGGGCCGAGAGAAGCTTGCCCGTATCCGGAAGGTTTTCCGTATTAAAGGAAGACAGGTATTTTTTGATTTCCAGATGATCCATCCGGTATTTCTGGTTTAAGAGCCGGTAAAACCCGAAAATCATTTTAACCCGGGACCGGTCAAGATCCGACACCTCTTCAACCGCGTCTATGAGGTGGTGGATGGCCTCCTCGGTATGGATGAGATTGTCTTCCGGAAAGGGAAGTTCTTTAAATTCAGGGGAGTTCAGAATCATCCGGGGGCCGTCCACAAAGGGTCCCGAAGGGCTGATATCCTGATAAATGGAGGGCGGTAGATAAGATTCAAGGGCGGTTTTATCCCCGGTTTTCCAGAAAAGGATGACCTCCCGGATAAAATCCACGATCCGGCTGGAGGATTCCACATGGCATTGTTTTCTTAAAAAATGGATGAGCCGGTCGTTTCTCCGGCAGGACTCGTCCAGCTCCGTGGAAATATCCCTTAACCTTCCTTCGGCCCCGATTTCATTGAAAAATGCGGGCAAAAGCCTTGAAAGCTGTTTGACCAGGTTGAAGACAGGGCCGATATGGGAATTCAGAAATTTGGTGATATCCCTGGGGAAAAGGTCCGTATCCTTGATGAATACCCCTCCGATGGCAAGGGAGATAATGAGGGCGGATAAAAGGCGTCTGGATTTTTTCGGGTCCTGGCTGATGAGATCCAGAAACACCCGGATATTGTTGACATGGGCGGAATTGCTCTTGATCTGCCAGTCCTCGCCGGTTCCCTCGATCATGGGAAACTGGAACCCGTGGTCCACGGCCCGGTCGATAAAATGGTTGATGAGATCAATCTTGGAGGTCCGGTAAACTGCCTCCCCTATTTTATGGATGCAATCCAGAACCGTTTCCGGATATTTGCCCTTATGTTCCTTGAGCAAAGAAAAGGTCTGGTTGATGATATTGATGTCCTTTTTAAAATCCTCATCCCCGATGAGCCGGGTCAGGGTGGCGTTGATATCTCGCAGGGCCTGGACATGGATGGCGGAAAGCCCGGGGATATGGATGATGTAGAACAGAAAAACGAGTTTCAGATGCCGGGCGGCCGTGTCATTGCCGTTTTTGTTCATGATTTTCTGGGGAATGGCCCAGATCCGGCTGACAAAGTCCTGGAAGCTCACCAGACGGGTCAATGCTTCCGTGGCCCGGACCGGGTCCTGGTCCGGGGTTTGAATGATGGACGCCAGATCTTTTTGCCAGGAAAGGATGCGGCTGTGGGACACCTCGTTTAAGATATCCTTTAATTCCTGATCCAGTTGCCCGATGTCCATGTTCTGGCCGACCCAGGCCAGGGGGTCTTCCTGGCTGAGCCAGTAATGGAAGGAACCTTCGTGGAATTTAACCAGGAAGGGGTTGATGGATTTAAAAAAGCCGGTGTCTTCATTTTTCAGGTTGTTTAAAAGGGTTCCCGCGGTTTTGTCCGGCTGGTAATAGGATTTGATAAAATAATAGAAGGAGGCCTCATCATAGGTTTCAATCTTTTCAAGGGTTTTTTTAATGACCGGCAGAAACCGGTGAAGATCAGGGCCGGATTCTTTGGCCAGATGCTGTAAAAACAGCATGAGATTATCCGCGGCCTCGGTTTTCAGTTTCGGGCTTACATTGGATTCAAAGGCGGTGATATAAATGCCTGCAAAAAGGGAGAGGGCCTTATCCCCGTCAGGGTCCTGCCTGAAAAGATAAAAATTCTGGATGGAAAAATACCGGGTTTCACCAATGATGAATTCCCAGTTTTTATAAGGGTGGGACAATTCTTTTAAAAAAACAGTCATCCGGTTGAGAATGCCCACATAGGCGGACACGATATTTAAAAGAACGGCATATTTTTCATCAATCCCGACCTCCACTTTTGTATCGGACAGGTTGATCTCAAGGGCCTTGGATTTCAAAGGGAATCCTTTCCTGACAAGTTGTTGCGGTTTTACCCGGTTGAGCGGACGGTTGCCATTTTATCATCTTAACGGGTATTTTCAATGCTCTTTATGCCGGTCTGCCGGTTTTTGATCCATGAACGATAAATCAGTTGACAGTATTTATATATATTGGTAACAATATATATAAATACTTAACACATTCCCGGAGAGTTCAAATGATCAACCGAAATTTTATGCTGCTTCTGTCCGGGCAGCTCGTCTCCCAGGTCGGGGATAAATTCCATATGATTGCCCTGTCCTTCTATGTATTGAAGACAACGGGCTCTTCCGCCAGAATGGGGGCGGTTCTGGCCGCCTCCCTGCTTCCTTCCCTGGTGCTGGGCTTTTTTTCCGGCGCCTTTATCGACCGGTACGACCGGAAAGCCATCATCGTGGGGACGGACCTGATCCGCGGGGTGATCATCGGGGTTTTCGCCCTGCTGTTTTATTTTGAAGCCATGAATTTTTATGTGATTTTGCTCATGCAGGCCCTTCTTTCCGTCAATGCCGCATTTTTTGACCCGGCAGTTCCAGCCTTGATCCCCCGGATTGTGGATGAAAAAACCTGGCGGCCGCCAATTCCAGGCACCAGTTTGTCAGCGGGTTTTCCACCATAGCCGGTGCGTTTTTAGGGGGAATCCTGGTTTCAGCCCTTGGATATCTCTGGGTCTTTATCTTGAATGCCTTGTCGTTTCTCCTTTCTGCATTTTTTGAATGGTTTATCCGGATTCCGGAATTGCCTGGAAAGGCGGAAACACAGCAGGGGATATGGGAAGATGTGAAACAGGGCTATCACTATATTTTCACAAGGCAGGACCTTGTGGTGATCTTATTCATGGTGTTGGTGATTCATTTTTTGTGGGTTCCATTGAGGTCATCCTGCCGGTGATGGCGGATACCGTTTCCCTGGAAGGGGCCAGAACCCTTGGCTTTTTTCAGGCCGCGTTTGGGCTCGGCGCCATGGTTATGGCGGTCTTCCTCAGTATCCGGACCCTTTCGGGAAAGGAGAAGCCCGCCCTTTTCGGCAGCGTTTTCATTATCGGAGTCATTTTCCTTACAACAGGGATGGCCGGCATCGATGAAAACCTCGTGGCCGGTTTCTATATTTCCATGATTTTTTTGTTCGGTTGTTGTATCCTCTGTGCCGGTGTGTCCTTTCGGACGCTTCTACAAAAGCGGATGGAAAATGAGTACGCGGGAAGGGTGTTTGCCGTGGCCGGCACCGTCGGAAACGGGTCCATACCGGGGGCCATGATCCTTTACGGGGTAATGCTGGAACACTATTCTTTTCAAGGATTGCTCATGGTTTCAGGCCTGGTGCTGATGCCGCTCAGCCTGATGTCGTTTTTTTTGTTTAAGGAGAAAATATATGGCCGGACAGGGGAAGCCCTCTCAAAACCCAGGGCTGAATATTGAACGGGTGCAGACCGGGGTCAGGATTGAAAAAAGGATATTAAAAGTATTGAAAGGGCTTGCCGAATACCATGACCTGACCCTTGGCGACCTGATTGAAGGCATCGTCCTCCATGCCTTTGAAGGCAAGGCCCCTTTTAATGAGAAAAAATCTGAAAAAAATTGAGGAATTAAAACAGATCTATGATCTGGACCTCACCAGCCGGGACAGCCACAAACTTGTGGAGTCCTGACCGGTATCCGGTTCAAGACAGGTCAGCTTGCCTGGGCATGTCCGGATAAATGCCTCATGCCTGAAATCCCATTCCAGGCCATCAGAAGGCCGAGAATCAGGCGGCCGCCAATTGAACCGGATAGGGTACGATTTCCGAAGCCTGCCCCACGGTTGCGCCGGCCTGGATGCCGGATGCAAGATAAACCCAGTCCAGCAGAAACCCCATGGAAACGGAGCAGACGGAAATCATGGACAGATAAATGATGAGGGCCCGGGTATTGAACATGTTTTTGACAATCATGATGGTGGCGGCATTGGTGGCAGGGCCCGCCAGCAGGAAGACCAGGGCGGCTCCGGGATTGAGCCCCTTGAGGATGAGGGCCGCGGCAATGGGGGTGGAGGAGGTGGCGCAGACATACATGGGGATCCCGGCCGCCAGCATTGCGAGCATGGAAAGAAATTGATGCTCATTGGCCCAGAGGGTCAGATCTTCCGGGAGAGAGAAGGTGATGAGCCCGGCAATGAAAATTCCAATGATAAAGGGTTTTGCAATATCCGACAAAAGCTCGCCATAGGCGTATTTAAGACCGTTCCACAACCTTTCAGGCAGGGGTTCTTCATCTTTTTTTACAGCCGCACAACAAGTTGACGAACAGCCGCACCCCCCTATGGCTTTTTCCAGGCCTTTTTCCGGTTTTGCCGGCGTATCCGGGTCATTGATGCCGAAATAATTCTGGGCAATGCCCGTGGCAATGGCCGTGATAAACCCTGCAACCGGTCTTACGACCGTCATGATGGGGTCCAGCATGGCCCAGGAAACCGCAATGGAATCCACCCCCGATTCAGGGGTGGCGATCATGAAGGACAACGCGGCCCCGCTATTGGCGCCTTGTTTTTTCAAACCCGCGGCCACGGGCACGACTCCGCAGGAACAAAGGGGGATGGGGATGCCGAAAAGGGCGGACAGGAAGACCGGCTTGATTTTACCGGTCCCAAGATATTGTTTGATCTTGTCCGGTTTGAAAAAAACATAGAGAATACCGGCAATAAAGAAGCCGAACAGCATATAGACGGCGACATCAAGGTAGATCTGCCAGGATTCTTTTAGTATTTCATATAGTGTTGTCATTATGGCCATGACATCAGGTCCTTTTTTCAATGTCTGACATGGTGAAGACTCATATGGATCAGGGAGGCGACATGATCGTCATCAATGGAATAGTAGATGGTTTTTCCATCTCTCCTGTTTTTTACGATTTTCAATGTCCTCAGCAACCTAAGCTGGTGGGAAACGGCTGAATCCGTCTGGCTGCAGACGGCTGCAATATCGCATACGCAATGTTCCCGGTTGAGCAGGGCAAGCACAATCTTAAGCCGTGAAGGATCACTCAAGGCTTTGAATATATCGGCCATCTGAGAGATATCTTCATTTTCGGGCATTGTTTTTACGGTCTCTCTCACCGTTGTTTCGTTAATGCATTTGATCTCACATACGTCCATTTTCACACCTCTTCATTTGAGCATTTGTTCATATGTTAATTCAACAAGGGTTCCCCGTCAACCCTGAAAACAGGGTCACGGAAAAAAATAATATTTTTAGATCGGCCTTGTAAGTATTGTCCAATTCAACAAACTGATTTAAAACAGCAATGGGAAATGGTTGTGACACGGGTGCTTAAAAAAAGGAAAATACCATGGAATATGATATGCTGATTGAGAAGGGGCTGCTTTTGACCATGGCGGAGGGATTGCCTGTCCTGGAGGATGGTGCGGTTCTGGTGAATGACGGCGGGATTGTTGCAATCGGAGAAACTAAGGCATTTTCAGAATATAGGATCAAAACCCGCATCCATGCTCATGGGAAAATCATCATGCCGGGATTGATCAATTGCCATACCCACCTTCCCATGTCCATGTTCAGGGGGCTTGCCGATGATCTGCCCCTGGATGTCTGGCTCAATGAGCATGTCTTTCCGGCCGAGGCAAAGCATGTGAATCCGGATTCCGTGGAAAAATGGAGTCGTCATTCCTGTACCGAGATGCTGCTTTCCGGGACCACCACCTGCTGTGACGGGTATTTTCATGAAGACCGGGTTGCGGCGGCTGTCCTGGCTTCCGGCATGAGGGCTGTGGCCGGTCAGGGGGTTATTGATTTTCCGGCGCCCGGCGTGCCTGACCCAAAAATGAATATCAAGACCGCGGTCGAGTTTGTGAACCAATTCAAAAATGTTTCGCCGTTGCTGACCCCCTCCATCTTCTGCCATTCGCCCTATACCTGTTCACGGCAAACCCTCACGGCGGCCAAAAAAGCAGCCAATGACCTGGGGGTTCTTTTCCAGATCCATGTGGCGGAGACCCGAAACGAAAAGAACCTGATTCAGGGGCTCGGCAACATGACCATTGTCGAATATCTGGAATCCGCCGGAATCCTTGATTTAAATACATTGATGGTCCATGCGGTCTGGATCAGTGACAATGACATGGACATCATAAGGAAAACCCGGGCCAGGGTCGCCCATTGCCCTGAATCCAATATGAAGCTTGCCTCGGGTATCGCCCCCATTCCAAAGCTCATTAAACTGGGGGTGCCTGTCGGGCTGGGAACCGACGGGTGCGCGTCCAACAATGACCAGGATCTTTTTTCGGAAATGGATATGGCGGCCAAACTGCACAAGGTGGCCTTGCTGGACCCCTGTGTCATGGATGCCCGGACAACCCTAAGAATGGCCACCATTGAAGGGGCAAAGGCCATTGGGCTGGATACCGTCACAGGGTCCATTGAAAAGGGAAAAAGGGCGGATATTATCCTGGTGGACAGGGCCCGGCCCCATATGACCCCCATGTATGATCCCTATTCCGGCCTGGTTTATTCTGCAAAATCCTCTGATGTCGATCTCGTGATGGTGGACGGAAGGGTCCTGGTCAGGGACGGGAAACCGGTTTAAGGTTGCCTCGATAAAGATAAAAGTATATAGAATGAGGCTTGAAGAACAGGAGACCTCATACAAGGAGCAATCTATGCTGCAACCGCTGTTTATAAAAGCCACAAGTCTTTCGGATGCATGGTTTCAGACCCTTTACCGGTGTGTGGAACAGGGCCGGCCCTTTGCCATTGACCGGGGATCCTTTGAAGGGCAGAAACGGCTTGAATTTGATTATATCACCATCCATATCACTCATCCCGCCGGCATCCCGCTGCTGCCCAAGGTCAATCCCCTCCTGGGGTTTCCCGACCCTGTGGATGAGCAATATCTGGATGACTATCTGCCCTACCTGATGACGGGGGAGGAAAAAGAGGGCGAATCCTATACCTATGGGCAGCGGATTTGTAAATGTGATCTGGCCTATCTGCCGGATGAGTTTAAAAAACTGACCAACATCCTGGTCCAGGAAAAAGAAATCTGGGAAGACCGAAATATTTTAATCCAAGAAGGGGACCGGTATTTTGTAAACCAGATGGAAATGATGATATGGACCTATAAACACAAGGGACACCGGAACAACCAGATGATACTTCAGGTGGGCCAGCCTTCGGACATGGTTCTTCTGGATCCCCCCTGTCTTCGCCATATTGATACCCGGATTCAGGATGGGAAACTGCATTTTTTCCCCTATTTCCGCTCCTGGGATTTATTCGGCGGGTTTCCGGCCAACCTGGCCGCCATTGAAATGATGAAACAATACTGCGCGGCCCAGATAGGGGTTGAAAACGGAGAAATCATCGCGTCTTCCAAGGGGCTTCATATTTATGATTATGTCTTTGAGATCGCAGAAGCCATACGGGGCCGGTCCATGGATGAATTCAGGGAAATGTCCTAGTCTTTTGCGTCTCAAGGGGCTTTGGCCGTGACCAAGCCGGTTAGCCGTGACAAACCCCGGAATGACCGGATTCACCCGTCAGTCATTCCGGGGCTGGGCAATCAAACCCATGGGATGGATATTTCAGGAAAGATCTATCTCGCACCGGTCATTCAAATGAAGACTGTAAATGTAAAAAGAAAGTGCAATGACAGGCAGCGCCAGTATGAATCCAAACACCGGGAGCAGGGTGACGCCGATGATGATCAGCGCGATGGCCGCCGCCAGCATCAAAGAAGCCAAAAAAAGCTTGGATATTTTTTGAGGCATGCATCTTATTTTTTCATGGGGCCTCCTTTTTAGTATATTATATGATCAGATTTTATATGGTGATCGTTTTGCTCAACAGGAATTCCAGTCCTGTCCATATGCCCAAAGGATAAGAACCTCTAAGAAAAAAGCAAGGCAGATGATTAAATGGGAAACAAAAACATTTGACCGGCTTGGCGCCGATGAATTATATGAACTGCTCAAGCTGAGGGTGGACATCTTTGTGGTAGAGCAGAACTGCGCCTATGCGGAATTAGATGAGAAAGACCGGCATCCGGGCACCCGTCATGTGACAGGCAGAAATGAAGAGGGAGACCTTGCTGCATATTTGAGAATTCTTCCGCCGGGGCTGGGTTTTGATCAACCGGGCATTGGAAGGGTCGCGGTTTCCAAAGCCCACCGGAGACAGGGGCTTTGTCATACCATGATGGAAATGGCAGTGGACCAAATCTGCCGGGCCTGGCCGGGCCTGGGCATAAAGATAAGCGCCCAGGCATATTTGGAAACCTTCTATGGATCCTACGGCTTTGAAAAAGCCTCAGACACGTATCTGGAGGATGGCATCCCGCATCTGGATATGGTCCGCAAGGGCGGGTGAGACCCCCAGAGATTTGCCGGCCGCAGCCGGATCATTATCTGAGGCCTTTGGCCTGGCCGTAAAGGTTATTTTTTGGGAAGCCGGATAAGGAGGACCGGGACCTCGCTGTTTTTGACAACCGTTCTTGCGCTTCCCCCGATCAGAGCTTCCTGGATGATATTATGGCCGTAATTTCCCATGACAATCATATCCGCCCCGATTTTTTTCGAGGCATTCAGAATCTCTTCTCCGGGGTTTCCCTTGCTGATCCGTATATCTTCCACCAGGAGACGGCAGGAATCGATATGGGATTCCATTTCAGTGCAGAAATCCTCTATCCGGGATTTTATCTGCTGAGTCAGATAGTTCATTTTTTCTAGTTTCAGGGATTCCCATTTTTCTTTTCCGACCATATCCTTGACCTGGTTTTCAATCATGGGGTTCATGCTTTCCATGACATAGACAATGGTGATCATGGCATCATAATGCTTGGCCTGATCAGCGGCATAGCTGAAGGCATATTTCGCTGTTTCGGAAAGATCAGTTGCGTAAAGAATTTTTTTAATTGTCGGGACCATTTTCTCCTCCGGGGCTATCAGTCATAAGGGTTTTCAATTCATATAACATACCGGGCACCAGTATATTCCTAAACAGGATACCAGGTCAATGGGTAGCGGAAAGGTTTAAAAATTGGGATCTGATTCTTTTGAGGTGTTTCAGCAGATGGTCCTTTCTGGCTTCCCCGACTTTCTTCGGGGCATCGGATTTGAGCAGTCCGGACAAAGAGAGAAGATCTTCCTGGATGCTGACGACCTCTGTGTTCCAGTCGTCACTGTTCATTTTCAGCAGGTTGAAATACCACAGCCGAAAGGTCAGACAATAGAGCCGCTCTGATATTTCCGCAAGAAAAGGGTTGGCCGCGGCATCATAGAAAAGCCGTTTGACGTTCATGTCCAGTGAGGCCAGGGTTTTTGGATTTCGATGGTCAAACTGGCGGTCACATTCCGTCATCAGCTCATCCAACCGGCTGAAATGATCTTTTGTAAACCGTTCCGCGGCCATGGTGCCGATGACGGATTCAAGTTCGAGTCTGGCCTGGAAGACATGGGTAATGGTGTTCAATTCCAGCTCCATGACCAGGATACCGGTCCTGGGCAGGGTTTTTACCAGATGTTCCCATTCAAGACGGAACAGCACCGTTCGAAGCGGAGTCCGGCTGATGCCGAATTCTCCGGCCAGTTCCTGCTCTTTAAGCATATGGCCGGGGGCATAGTCCAGATAGATGATTCTGTCGCGAAGCGTATGGTAAATATCTATATTCATATAATGAAATCGAGTCTGCTTATTTTAATAATGGTCCGTGGCTTCTGGTATACCTTAACAATACAAGTCTATATAGGCTTGCCTGCTTCTTGTCAAACTATTTCAAAATATAGGAAAATTTTATTTGGGAAAAATATTGACTTAAATTATTTTTTTGGTATACCATTAAAACATCAAAAAAATTTTAATCAACAAGGACTGGAGACATGAAATGAAAAAAAATATCACTCACGGGCTTTGGGAGGCCACAACCCCGGCCCGGCCTAAATTAAATTCCCTGCAGGGAGATCATAAAACAGAGGTTGCCATTATCGGCGGAGGCTATACCGGCCTTTCAGCCGCCCTGCACCTGACAAAAATGGGAAAGGACAATATTCTTCTTGAAGCCGAGGATATCGGGTATGGCGGGGCGGGCCGGAATGTGGGCCTGGTAAACGCGGGGCTCTGGCTCATGCCCGAGGACCTTCTCAAGCTTGTGGGACCGGAATACGGAGAAAAACTGATCCGGATTCTGGGGGCCTCGGCAGATCTTGTTTTCGGGCTGATCGGAGAATACGGCATTGAATGTGAGGCCCTCCGGAACGGAACCCTTCACTGTGCGGATTCCGGAAGCGGTTATAAGGCCCTTCAGCAAAGAGAGGAGCAATGGCTGAAACGGGGAGCCCCTGTCCGGCTTCTTGGCCGGGAGGAAGCCGCGGCTGCAACGGGAAGCTCTTCTTTTTACGGGGCCTTGCTGGATAAGCGGGCCGGAACGGTTCAGCCCCTGGCCTATGCCGTCGGGCTTGCAAAGGCAGCCTTGAAGGAAGGCGCAAAATTATATAATCATTCCCCTGTCATTGGGTTTGACAAGGTGGGTGAAGGATGGAAATTAAGCACCCCAAAGGGGTCGCTGACGGCAAAATCCGTTATCATTGCTGTTCAGGGCTATGCGGAACATGCCTTTAAGGAATACCAGAAAAACCTGGTGCCCTTTAATTATTTTCAATTTGCCACCTCACCCCTGCCGGAAAACGTGCTGAAAACCGTTCTGCCGGAACGGCAGGGCGCCTGGGATACCAATCTGATCCTGTCTTCCTACCGTCTGGATGCAGCCGGGCGGCTGGTCGTCGGAAGTGTGGGCATGGTGGAAGGCTTTGCCTGGGATATCCATGAAAACTGGGTGAAAAGAACCATCGCCAAAACATTTCCCCAGGTGGGCGAGACCTCCCTGGATTACGGCTGGTACGGCCGGATTGCCATGACCACCAATCATATTCCGAGGTTCCATATCCTGGATCCTTCGGTTGCCATGGTCACCAGCTATAACGGCAGGGGAATCGGACCCGGGACCGTGTTCGGAAAGCTCCTGGCCGAATATATGGCGGGCGGATCAGCGGAAAACATCCCGCTACCGGCCACAAACATAGATCCTGTGGGTTTCCGTAACCTCCGGGGACTTTTTTATGAGGCAGGGGCAAGATTGTATCATTTCGTTCAAAGGAGGATCTAGCCCCCCGGAAACCCATTGTTCGGGTCCGGCCCGAGTTTTCTTTGTCAGGAGGTTGACCCTGAAATACAAAAGGCTTATGCTTCTGGAACCTTTGGATTTACTGTTCAGGAGGTCCAGCCATGATGCCGGGTATTTCAGGGCGCTTCGAATCACAGTTTCTGATGACCCATCTGCCTTTGCTGTTGAAAAGATTTTCACTGTCCTATGAACGGGACGGGTCATGTCTTGAATATTTTTATACAGCAAAGAAAAAATGAGGCAGATCTCAAAATCCCTGGTGGTTTCCCATGATTTATTTTCAGGGAGTTTGTATATAGCCAAATTTTACCCTGAAATTTACAGGGAGATGAATTGCAAGTATTTATCGGCTGCCTGTTTTTACCTGATGGCCCACCATGCAACCCAAATATTTCATCTTGCAGACAAATGCTTTGTCAGCCTGGAAACGGATACTGCGGTCTTCCATAATTTTTATCGCCGGCTGGATGATTTAAATTTAAAATCACCTATACCCGGCCCTCGGAAAGGGTTTGCCTTAAGGGATGTTATCATGAAACCCCTTTTTGCACGGATGGTATTCTTCATCACCCTCCTGCCGGTGACGAGGACTGACGCGGGTTACCGGACCGGAATAATTTCCAGCCAGTAGCCGTCGGGGTCTTTGATGAAATAAATTCCCATGGCCGGGTTTTCAAAACAGATGCAGCCCATTTCCCGGTGCCGTTGGCGGGCTTCATCAAACTCAGGGGTTTTAAAGGCAATATGGAATTCTTCATCTCCCAGATTATAGGGCCGCTCCATGGCTTTCAGCCAGGTCAGCTCGAGTCTCGCCGTGCTTGAATCATCACCCAGGAATACAATGATATAGCTGCCGTCTTCGGCTTTTTTTCGTCTGATTTCCGTTAAGCCCAGGGCCTTGTCGTAAAAGGCCAGGCTTTTTTCAAGGTCAAGGACATTGATGTTGAAATGATCAATGGTAAATTTCATGATGGTCCCTCTTCTATAGGGTTATCGAATGCCTCCATTAATCCCGGATTTTCATCTCAAGGTCAAGGGAAAAACTTTGTGATGAGAAAGATCAAGCCGAAAATTCCATGCTGAAAAACTCTTCAACATCTGGTATGGTATCAGCGGTTTAAATTTTAAGGATTGGGTCATGATGGAACTGAACTGGGCATGGATATATGGGTTTTCCTCTTTTACAGCAGGATTTGTATCCCTGTCCATGGCCGGCTGTCTTTCTCCCCACTGGAATAACAAGAGCGCCCGGATACTGACACTGCTTGTCGCGGCCACTGCCATCTGGTCCCTTTCCTACGGCATGGAGCTGGTCAGCCCGGATATGGAACTCAAACTCCGGTGGGTAAAAATTGAATATTTCGGCGCGGTCTGGGTAGGGATGCTGATTTTTTGTTTTGTCACGGCCGCTGCAGGGGGAAAACCGTTGACAAAGGCCGGTTATCTTCTGTTGAGCGTTGGCCCCATCCTGGTCATTTTTCTGGTTTTGACAAATGACCTTCACCACCTGATGTGGCGAAGCGCCCGGCTGGACCTGACCGGCAGGGCGCCCACCCTTGCCTATTCAAGGGGTGAAGGATTTTGGGGCTATGTCGGGTTTTCCTATCTGCTGATTTTTATGGCCACCTTTGTTCTGATAAGGGCGCTGATATCTGCCGGGGGGATCGCCCGAAAACAATTGCTCATGATGCTGATAGGGGTCATGTGCCCCTGGCTGGCCAATATCCTTTACCTGGCCGGGGGTGATGAATTAAAACATCTTGATTTGACCCCGGCCGCATTTACCGTCAGCGGGATTGCTTTTTCCTGGGGGCTTTTGAAATATCAGATGCTGGGATTGATTCCACTGGCCCGTGAAATGCTGATAGAAAGCATGGGTGACCCTGTGATCGCCTTGGATATGGATGACCGGATACTGGATCTGAACAGGGCCGCCCAGGACCTGTTTCAGATTGACAGGGCCGTCCAGGCCTATACGGGAATCAGGGAAAGCATTCCCGTCTTATATGATCAGGTTGACATCCATCGCGGGGCCGGCCCGGTGGAGGTTGAAACACAGTTTCGCTCGCGCGGGATCTTAACGCATTGGAATTTGAGAATTTTTCCCTTATTGAACAAAAGGGAAAAGCAGACCGGCCGCCTGGTGATTTTAAGAGACATCACAGACAGGAAAAATGCAGAAGCCGCTCTGAAGGAAAGCGAAAGAATCCACAGGATCATTCTTGAAGCCTCTCCCAATCCCATTGTGTTTTATAATGAATCAGGAGAGGTGACCTATCTCAATCCTGCATTTACAAGGGTTTTTGGCTGGCATCTGGATGAACTGCTGGGAAAAAGAATTGATTTCGTTCCCGAAGAAAACCGGGAAGAAACCAGGGAGGCTCTCCGGAGAACCTCTGAATATCCGGAAGGAAATTATGATTTTATTACCCGAAGGATGACCAAAACAGGGGATATTCTTGATGTCAGCATTAACTCCGCTCTCTATTGTGCAAAAGACGGCAGCAGAAAAAGCATGGTGGTCAATTTTACGGATATTACCAAGATCAAAAAGGCGGAGCATGAGCTGCGGCATACCCGGAACTATATCCGCAGTATCATCAATTCCATGCCTTCGGTGCTGATCGGGCTCACGGCTGAAGGGATTGTCACTCAATGGAATACGGAGGCAGAGCGGCTGACCGGAATTTCCTACCATGAGGCAAAGGGAAGGTTCCTTGGAAACGTGTTTCCCCAGCTTTCCGGCCAGATATCGGGTGTCGGGCAGACCCTGGAAACACAGGCGGTAAAAAAGGAAACCAGGATCGGGCTTTCAGCGGGTGGAAAGACAATTATAGCGGATATCACCATTTATCCGATTTTGCCGGACAAGGCCGAAGGGGTTGTCCTCCGGGTGGATGATATCACTGACAGGGTCAGAATTGAAGAAATGATGATTCAGTCTGAAAAAATGCTTTCCGTCGGCGGGCTTGCCGCGGGCATGGCCCATGAAATCAATAATCCCCTGGCCGGTATTCTCCAGAATATCCAGGTGATACGGAACCGGCTGGAAAAGAATCTGCCGGCCAATATCCAGGCTGCATCAGAATGCGGAATCAGCCTGGAGTCCGTCAGGGCCTATATGGAAAAAAGAAATATTTTTTCCATGATGGATTTGGTAAAGGCCTCGGGTTACCGGGCGGCCCAGATCGTTGAAAATATGCTCACCTTCAGCAGGAAAAGCGATCATCGCAAATTTGCCTATTATCTTCATGAGATAATGGAAACCACCCTGGAACTGATTGAAAATGATTACAGCCTGAAGAGGAATTATGATTTCCGTTCCATTGAGATCATCCGGCAGTATCAGGAAGGGGTGCCTCCGGTGTCCTGTGAGAAAATTCAGATCCAGCAGGTATTTCTAAATATCCTGAAAAACGGGGCTGAGGCCATGGCCGGGTCGAAACTCCCCCCCAATTTGTGATCCGGTCTTTTATGGAAAACAGCCATGTGGTTATGGAGATAGAGGATAATGGCCCCGGGATGGATAATGATATCCAAAAGCGCATTTTTGAGCCTTTTTTCACCACAAAGGAAGTGGGCGTCGGCACGGGCCTGGGTCTGTCTGTTTCATATTTTATCATCTCAGAGAATCACGCCGGTATCCTGTCCGTTGATTCAGCTCCGGGCCGGGGGACCGTTTTCACCATTAAACTTCCCTTGTAACCGGTTCACCATTTTCGGTGCATTTGAACCTAAAATGGTGGATTTTTTATTGGAAATTTCCCCCAATCCATATCTAACCATCTAAAATCACGATATTTTTTACTTGACCAGGGTCGGCCTCATTCTTGCAAAAACCCTCTTTGGAAATAAGGTAATTTTACGAGAATAGGGAAACCGGCGCGGTATTGACATGCTGAACCGGTTCAAGCGGCTATGGAACCAAAATTAGAACAACGGGTGTGGCCCCGTCATCAGATTGAAATCCCCATTTCTTTGAAATGCTCCCATGCCCGGATATGCAGCCGGGAATGGCATGT
Organism: Desulfobacula sp.; assembly: GCA_012031875.1. Classification (GTDB taxonomy): domain Bacteria; phylum Desulfobacterota; class Desulfobacteria; order Desulfobacterales; family Desulfobacteraceae; genus Desulfobacula. Next base: position 305 of record JAAUSZ010000040.1, on the reverse strand, counting down.
GGGGGAGACCCGGGATATCAGCGTGGACGGAATGGGGGTGGTCTCTTCCGTCTTAAAGGAAATCCGCCTGGCGTCCATGGTGGAAATTCTGTGTTTTCCGCAGAACCGGGAAGGGGATATGCAGATCCGGGACCCGGAACCCGTCAGCATGACCGGAATTGTCATCTGGCAGGATATGTGGAGCGGGGCTGCAGGAATCCGGCTGAACAACTGACCGGTTATGACCATGGGTCGCCCTCTTCTCTCAGGCCGAATTTTTTTTATCCGGTAGCGGAGGGTGTTTCTTGTAATACCGAGTTGCCGGG
>JAAUSZ010000039.1 GCA_012031875.1 Desulfobacula sp. | reverse complement strand
CCGACATGAGCAGGCTGTAAGCAATGGCCGCCGGCCATTCCGGGGTCGTATGCCCCACGGTAAAGGCCAGGGTGGAAATGCCCACGGCCATGGGGCTCCAGTCGCCGGGCGCCACCTCCCCCACGCTGTCATGATCCAGGGTCTGATTCAGCGCAGCCCGGGCGCCATGGTTTTCCGGTTCACATCCCATTGAAAGGCGGCCCTGAGAAAATAGCCCCGGATGAACATTTCCTCAAACACGGGAACGATCAGAGAGGCGGACAGGAGCCTCAGGACAAAGCCTGTGACGGACCAGGGCTCGCCGGACGGGTCGATAAACGGGGCCAGCAACAGGCACCAGACCAGAAGCCCCAGAAGCCCGGCAAGGACCCCGGAAACCACTGAGCCCCGTATGCTTCTCGGCCCGGTCAAGGGGGTATACCATTTCCAGGCCCAGACCAGGGCCAGGGAAACGATGATGATCTTCAGGACATACCCGATCTCATCGGGGATTCTGTCCTGGCCGAAGGCGGCAATGCCCACATAGACAAATACGGGCCGTAGGGCAGCAGCAGGTCTCGGTTGACAATTTTTCCAGGTTTCATCTCTTTTTTCCAGGTTATCTTTTCCGAAACCTCATACCAGAAATCCAACCCCGGCCACAACAGAAATTATTTTGATTTGCCGCTTTCCATTGGTTTTGGATTTTCGAAAAATCAAGGATAGTCACAGTCTTGGCTTTCGGGTTTATCTAAAAGCGGCTACTATAATAAGAAATCATGGGGGCAAATGGTTTTTCTTACCCTGTAATTATGGACAGAGTCCACGCTTAACGTACTGCTGTGGGGCGTGTGGTTTTTTGCGCGTCCCTACAAGAAGAGGGCTCGGTATAATTTTTTGCTTAATCACCATCTATACATATTATTTCTATCTTCTGAACAAGCATTGGCGATCGAAAATCCGTCAATATCTGGAAATAGCGTTATTTTACAAACATTGAAAACTTGTTCCAATATGTCTTTAGACTCCTCTTTCATTTTGATGATATCGCAATTGTCATAACGCTATCAGGGTCCATTGGCATCAAAAGGCTTCCACGTTTGTCAGAGGATGTTTTACTATATAAAAATTGTGAATTTTGAGCATCAATTCTGCCAGTTACTCCAGTAGGGTCCCAGGTTATTGAATGGTCATATTTTTCAACTTGGTCCATAATTTCATCATATGATCTTTCATCGAGTTGGTGCTCATATCCACCAAGATAGTCTGTATGAATTCCAACTAATAAACCAGGTTTTTTTATTTCATTCGTAACGCAGAAGAATAAAGCAACCAATACATTCTTTGAAAAATCGATAAGCCGAGTTGCAGCCCCGTGATGCTGCAATCTTGCCAAAAGTTCCAGATCTGATAGTGCTCGGCCATTTATATAATGATAACCCTTATGTGATGCATGCTGTAAAAGAGTTTTTTCATACATTCTTATATCCATATCATCTGGATCAGCATGTGAAGAATTATTTAACCTTCTAAAAGCACCACTGTGAATAGGCCAGTCGATATTACCCTGTCCTCTCCACATTCTAACCCTCCCAGAATTTTTTGGTATCGAAAGGGCAAGCTGAACAATTTCTTCAAAATTTTCTGGCTCTGGAATATTCCCCCAGATAGTACAATTATGATTTTTCATTTATACTCCCTTACTTTGGAAACCGTAAAAACTGAACGTCAAGGCTCACAGGTGCCGATCTCGAAGCGCAGCATAGAGGTCGGGCACCCTTGCGCAGCCGCATGTTATCTCAACTTTTTATATTGCTCCATTAAGGGTAAAATGGTTTCTTCAAAATACTTATGTAAGAATACGTTCAAACTCTTTTTACTGTATTTCGTTTGATTTTTAAAATTTGATATCTGCAAGAAATATTGTTCAAAAGGCTGGTGCTTAGCGAAAGGGCTTTTATCGCTTTAATAAGTTTTTTTTCAAATTCTTTTAAAATATGTTTCTGGCTGGCCTTACCACTTTTTCAAAACCTTCTTTATCTCCTTGGCTTAAATTTTTTGTGTAGGCAGGATCTTGTAATATACGATTTATTTCCTGGTTCAACGCTTCAAAATATGAGGTCTTACTGAGTTCATATGCAATGACTGGCCTGCGATTTGACAACTCAAATATCGATTCTTTGAATTTCTGTTTAAATTCTTCATTAGCCGTTTTGGGATATTGGAGCGATTAAAGAAACCAAAAGCTCATGACAATATTTCTTGAGAGTCGATTCATCAACATTCATTAAATCTTTTGTGGATGGATGTTCTTTTAGCAGCTTTGAATATAGCGAAACTGCTTTATCAATATTTTTGAGTGCAGAATTAAAGTGAAGCAGTCTAAGAAGAAAAAATATATTCTGGTTAATAATCCTTAGTCTTAAGTATCTTTCTTTAAGGAAAAATCCCAAACCATTTAGCATGGCTCCAAGAAAGACCCCAATGATCATTGCTATAATTTCTGTATCCATGTATGCGTCTTTCAAAAAGATAACCGACGAAGTAACCAGCCTGAAAAAGCGGAGTGAAACGGAGCTTTTTCAGGCTGGTTGACTGATTTGTTATGACCTTATCAATATTGGGTTGTAAATCAATTCCTCAGATATCATTGTAACATACTCAGGCATGCCCTCTAATAAATCTAAACCATTTTTACTACGCTCCAAGAGTTCAATAAGAATTACAGAATTTCTCTGCACAGAAAACTTTTTCAAATCAACATATTCTAAGTTTGCAAACACGCTCCCATATATTATCGAAGATTCAATATACTTCCTCCATTCGATTGCATAGCCGTCGGTCGCCGATCTATTCATAGCATATGCAAAAGCAGCCGCTATGCAGTCAGCAATTTGTACACCTGGAGTTGTCTTTGAATCGACTAATTTTAAAGGTTCGCTCAAATTGAAAGTTATTGGAGTTTCTTCTTCACCAAGCAAAGAATATTTTTATCAGTACGATTAATCATTACATCGAACAAAGATTGATCAGATGATAGTGGTTTGGACTGATCGCAAATTGCGGTTAATTGCTCGTGTTCTTGCCCCCATGCGGCAAGCAATGAAAATAGCGCCGTATTTGTCAAATCTAAAACCCATTTTCCGGCTCCTTCACCAGCGTAACCTTCTAATTCTTTTGTTATTGCAGAACGATTCAGAATAGCGAAATCTCTGATACCGCTTAGTATTGGAGATATCTCTGGATGTGAGCTTGCTGAGAATAAGGAGTTGAGGCCATCAAAGTTACCAGTACGCATCAATTTTTCAAAATCCTCAAAAATTTCTTCTGCGCCAGCACCCCTAGCAATAAACTCAACATATAAAATGTTGCTAATAAACCGGTGAAAGTCGAGCTTATAAAATAGCAGATTGTTTTTTTGCAATGGAGGCTCAAAAATATATTCAAAAAATTTGGATGCAAGAGCGTATTTTTTTTCGGAGACTGACGCTTTCATCCTTCCGTTAAAGTATAATAAAATTTCACTTATTACTTTTCTTCCTTTGTTGTATTTGATAAGGTTTTTACCTTTCAGCTCACCACCTTGAACATTATACTTTCTAATTATTGATTGCACAAATTGTTCAGCTTCATCATCTTCAACCTGAACTGAACCAATTATGAAAAAATAGTTTGATTGGGATGAAGAAGATTAATTACCTGTAAAACCCGATTCATCGAAATATATTTTTACTGGAGATCTCACTGTATTTCATTCCTCTAAGAGCATAACTGTTTGAATAAATGGAAAATTTTCTACATATTGCCTATATTCTACACAATAGAAAAAATTCCATCTATGGCGATAACAAATCAATAAGCGCGGAAAATATTATATAGAATTTTCCGTATTCCGATTTTCGTATTCGATACCATGGAAAATATGAAGAAACAATAAGAATTTGAGCTTGAAGCGGCCCAGCATACGAATCGCATTCCGGCCGGCATGTCCCGGTCCCGGGCCAGGAATCTGATTTTTTTATATTTTTTGGGAATAAAAAAATCCTTGACAATCAAAATTTTACCTTTTAGGGTGAATCTTAACCGAGTACAAAGGCGTATTCGCAAAGTTAAAAGAAAACAAAGGCGTTTTCCCAAAGATTAACCGGGCAGACGCCCTTTTTATTTTAATTTTGGGAAGAAAAATGAACCACACACCAAAGCTTACCCTGTTCCACTGCCGGAATTCCTTTGAAGAAACCTGCCTGCCCGTTGACGGATGCGAGATCAAGACCGTTCCCATGGCCTGTTCTTCCATGACCAGGGATATCCACCTCTTAAAGGCCTTTGAGGCCGGGGCCGATGCCGTTCTGGTGCTGGTCTGCCCGGGGAAAAGCTGCCGCCACACCGAAGGCAGCCTTCGGGCCGGAAAGCGGGTTGACTATGTCAAACCATCCTGGACAGCATCGGAATGGACGGCAGGCGGCTCAACCTGTTCAACACCACTGCAAAAGACAAGGGCGCCATCACGAAGATCATCCAAAACACCCTGCTGGATCTTCAGACCCTGGGCCCGAACCCTGCTGCAAACCATCTGAATTAATATCCAAAACCAGGCCCGGGGCAAAATTGCTGTAACCCCTGTCTGCCCCGGCTTGGCCTTATTTCCAATTTTGCTGCGACACGGAGGGGATCATGATTACCGCTAGTCCAAAACCCATCAAAGAAATCATCGGCCTTGTGGAGCCCTATCAGAAGATATTGATCCTGGGCTGCGGCACCTGCGTCAAAACCTGCTTTGCAGGGGGAGAAGACGAAGTGGCCGTCCTGGCGTCGGCCCTGCGGCTGGGCTTTAAAAAAACAGCCAGGTCCATCCAGATAGAAGAGATGACCATTGAACGCCAGTGCGAAAACGAATTTATCCAGGAGGCGGCGGCCGGCGTGGCAAGGAATGACGCCGTGCTTTCCCTGGCCTGCGGGGCCGGGGTCCAGGCCCTGGCCAAGCGGTTTGTCAAGGACGTGGTGCTGCCGGGGGTGAATACCACCTTTATCGGCATCCAGGAGCGTCCCGGCGTTTTTACGGAAGAATGCTCGGGATGCGGGAACTGCGGGCTTGCCGTCTTCGGGGCCATCTGCCCGGTGACCCGGTGCGCCAAAAAACTTTTAAACGGCCCCTGCGGCGGATCACAGAAGGGCGTCTGCGAGGTCAACCCGGACACGCCCTGCGCCTGGCACCTCATCATTGAACGGCTCACCGCCCTGGGCCGCCTGGATTCCCTCAGAACCTATATCCCGCCCAAAAACTGGAATACCAGTCTTTCCGGCGGACCCAGAACCCTTATCCGGGAGGACCATATCCTATGAACGCCTTCAGCCGTCTCCATGAAACACTCAGCCGCGGTGAATTTGCCGTCACCGGCGAATGCGGCCCCCCCCGGGGGGCCAACAAAGAGGTCATCGATAAAAAAATCAACCTCCTGAACGGGTTTGTGGATGCCGTCAATGTGACGGACAACCAGACTGCCATTGTGAGGATGTCCAGCATTGCCGCCTCGGCCCACCTGGTTGCGGCGGGCCTGGAACCGGTCATGCAGATGGTGGTCCGGGATCGCAACCGCATCGCCATCCAGTCGGATATCATGGGGGCCTATTCCCTGGGCATCCGGAACATCCTCTGCCTGTCCGGGGACCACCAGAAATTCGGCAGCCAGCCCGATGCCATGAACGTCTTTGATATCGATTCCATGAATCTCATCCGCACCGTCCGGAACATGAGGGACACGGGCAAGGACATGAGCGGGTTTGACCTGGATACGGCCCCGCAGATGTTCATCGGCGCCGCCGCCAACCCCTTTGCCGATCCCTTTGAATACCGGGTCATCCGCCTGGCCAAAAAAATCGATGCCGGGGCCGATTTCATCCAGACCCAGTGCATCTATAATATGGACCGGTTCAAGGAATGGATCAGGCTTTCCAGGGAAGAGGGCCTCACGGAAAAAGTCTATATTTTCGGCGGGGTAACGCCCTTAAGATCTGCGGGTATGGCCCGGTATATGAAAAACAAGGTGGCCGGCATGGATATTCCGGATGAGATCATTCAAAGAATGGACGGGGTGGACAAAAAGAGCCAGGCCCAGGAAGGCATTCACATCTGTCTTGAAACCATCCGGGAATTGAGGGAACTCAAGGGGGTTGCCGGGGTTCACATCATGGCCATTGAATGGGAAGAGGCCGTCGAGCAAATCGTCCGACAGGCCGGTTTGAAATAAAAGGAAAACGCCATGCCCCAGAAATATACGATTCACACGAAACCTGCGCCGCCGAAATTCTATCCCGTGGGCAAATACGCCACCATCGAATTCAGGGAAAACTGCGCCGGCTCCTGCAAGGAATGCGTCAAGAAAAAATGCGTCTATGATATTTTCAAGACCAATTACCTCCACATGAGCAAGATGGAGGAACCGGAATACCTGTATACCTGCAATTCCTGTTTCCGGTGTATCCAGGAATGCACCAAGGGAATTTTTTCCCGGGTCATCAACCCGGAATACCGGGACATCGGGGATGAATACTATACGCCCGATGTGATCCACCGGACCTGGTACCAGGCCCATACCGGGAGCATCCCCGTGTCCGGGGCCGGATACCGGGGGCCCTTTGTGGGCAAGGGTTTTGATTCCATGTGGACGGACATGTCGGAAATCGTCCGGCCACCCGGGACGGCATCCACGGCAGGGAATATATCAATACCTGCATCGAGCTGTCCCGGCGGCCCGAAAGGCTCGCCTTTAACGAGGACGGGTCCCTGGCCGTGGCCGTCGGCCCCATCCTGGAAATCCCTTTGCCCATCCTTTTTGAAACACCCTCTTTCGGGGTCTTGAGCCCAAAGGTCCTGGTCTCCATGCTGAAGGCGGCCCAGGCCATCGGGACCAAAATGTTCATGGATGCGGCGGATATGGATGAAAGCCTTGGGGCCTTTGGCGCCACCCTCATCCCCAGGGTGAAAAAAGAGAATGTCCACCGATTTGCCGGTCTTTTAAAGGGTTCGGACATGGTGGAAATCGATTATAAGCCGGGCATTGAAACCGTCCTGGAGGCATTAAAGGCTGCTCATGAGAATCTGGTCATCAGTGTGGGGCTGCCCCTGAGTGCAGATCTCAATTATGCGGAAATCGGTGTTGCGCTTTCACACACGGTCATGGACACCCTCCATGTGTATGCCGATTACAACGGCCGGGAATTCAATTCCCAAAACCCGAGGTTTATCAAGGACATGCTGAGAGACATCCACACGGCCCTGGTGAAAGCCGGGACGAGACGGCAGATCAATATCCTGGCCTCGGGCGGGGTCAGCATGGCCGAGCATGTGAACAAAACCATCATCTGCGGGGCCGACGGCGTGGTCATTGACCGGCCCCTGCTCCTGGCCATGGAATGCCGCCTCTGCGACCGCTGCCGCAGCAATCTCTCCTGTCCGGTCAAACTGGAAGGCATTGACCCGGAATACGGCAGCAACCGGATCATCAATCTTATGGGGGCCTGGCGCAACCAGATGCTGGAAATGCTGGGCGCCATGGGGATGAGGGAGGCAAGGCGTCTCCGGGGGGGAAGTGGGCCGGTCCATGTGGTTTGAGGATCTTGAAAAGGAAAGCTTTGGCCCGATTTTCGGTGAACGGAAAGTATCTCTGGATCTAGGATAAATCATGAATACAAAAATGAATTCATTGCCTGAAACAAGACCGGTGCGGTCGCGGTTTCGAAACACCATCGGCAAATATACGATCAAGCGCAATTCAAGCTGCATCGCCTGCGGGAAATGCGCAGAACTCTGCCCCCACGGGGTCCACATCAAACCGGACAATTTTTCAGCCCCTTTCAGGCCGGTGGAGCACAACTGCATCGGGTTCGCCTGCAAGGACACGGACCATTACTGCATCGAACACTGCCCGGAAGAGGCCATGACCCTGAAGGCAAATCCCCTGCTGGAAACCATGGGGGATTACCGCTGGACCCCGGACATGCTCCTGGGCCATTTTGCCATGGCGGAAACCGGGGACCTGCCCCATGTGGACCTGGAATACAGTCTCGGCAATTCCGGCGGCGGGTTTGACAAGATGCGGTTCAAAAAACCGGATCCTGGCCTGGCCCTGGATCTGTCCGACGAGGAAATCGACACCGGCATTGATCTGAACAAAACCGGGGACGGCAGACCTAAAAAAACCATTTCCATTCCCTGCTACGGCGGGGGCATGTCCTACGGGTCCACGGCCCTGTCCGTCATCGTGGGCCGGGCCAGGGCGGCCAAGCGGCTCAATTCCCTGACCTGCACCGGCGAAGGCGGGTATCCGCCGGAATTTCTGCCTTACAAAGACCATGTCATCACCCAGGTGGCCACCGGGCTTTTCGGGGTGAGGGAAGAAACCATCCAGAACTGCCCGGTCATGGAATTCAAATACGCCCAGGGCGCAAAGCCGGGGCTGGGGGGCCATCTTCTCGGGGAAAAGGTCACCGAGGCCGTGGCCAAAATGCGGGAAACCGTTGTGGGCCGGCCCCTTTTCTCGCCCTTCCCCTTTCATTCGGTCTATTCCGTGGAAGACCACAAAAAGCATGTGGACTGGATGAAGGAAATCAACCATAAGGTGCTTTGTTCGGTCAAGGTCTCCACACCCACGGATGTGGACATGGTAGCCGTGGGCGCCTATTATGCCGGAGCCCATATCATCCATATCGACGGCAGTTACGGCGGCACGGGCGCGGCCCCGGACATCGCCAAGAAAAACATAGCCATGCCCATTGAATACGCCATCCCCAAGGTCCACCGCTTCCTGGTGGAAGAAGGAGCCAGGGACAAGATCACCCTCATTGCCTCGGGCGGCATCCGGAACGCCATGGATGTGGCCAAGGCCATTGCCCTGGGCGCCGACGGCTGCGTCATCGGCACCGCCGATCTGGTGGCCGTGGAATGCGTCCGGTGCGGGAACTGTGAAAGCGGCCGGGGGTGCGCCCGGGGCATCGCCACCACAGACCCGGAACTGGGGTATATGATCGATGAGGAATATGTGGAGCAGCGGCTGGTGAACATGTACACGGCCTGGAGAAAACAGTGGTGCAATATTCTGCGGTCCTTCGGCCTGAAAAGCATCCGGGAACTCCGGGGCCGGTCGGACCTTCTCGTCCACCTGGATTATCTGGACGAGGAAGAACGGAAGCAATACCAGAACCCACCCGGCTATAAAATGGTTTTATAATAAGGAAAGATCATGAAGCGGAATGCGGATATTCTCATAAAAAACATCCTGGCGTCACGGGGGCGGATTCCCCATTTGGAGACCCCGAAGAACAAATGCGACGAGGAAGGCGGCTGCGGCGTCACCGGCTTCATGGCCAATATCCCCATTGCCGGCCGCCATATCTATGAACCCTCGGTCCAGATGCACAACCGGGGCAACGGCAAGGGCGGGGGCATCGCCGCCGTGGGCCTCAGCGCCTCGGACCTGAACATCCCTAAGGATGTGCTGGAAGACCATTATCTGCTCCAGGTGGCCTATATTGACGAAACCGCCGTTGGAGCCGTGGAAGGGTCCCATATTACCCCCCATTTTGATATCTATAAATCCGAGAAAATCCCCACCATCGGCGACTATAAAAGCATCGGCCTTGAGGTGAAACCGCCGGAGGTCCGGCGGTATTTTGTCCGGGTCAAACCCGGGGTCCTGGATCAATTCATCCGGTTCAATACCTTTTATGAAATGGACAAACGAAAGGCCGAAGACGAATTCGTGTTCCAGAATTCCATCCGCCTGAACCAGGCCTATTATGCGTCCCTGGGAGAAAAAAAGGCCTTTGTCCTGTCCCACGCCAGAAACGTCATGATCCTGAAGGTGGTGGGGTATGCGGAACAGGCCACCCAGTATTATTGCCTGGAGGATTTCCGGGCCCACGGCTGGATCGCCCATCAGCGCTACCCCACCCGGGGACGGCTCTGGCATCCGGGCGGAGCCCATCCCTTTTCCGGCATGCACGAGGCCCTGGTCCACAACGGTGATTTTGCCAATTACCATGCGGTCAGCGAATACCTGAACCAGCACCATATTTTTCCCCAGTTTCTGACGGACACGGAAACCTCGGTCCTGCTCCTGGACCTTTACAACCGGGTCTTCGGCTATCCCCTGGAATATATCATTGAAGCCCTGGCGCCCACCACGGAATATGATTTTGACCGGCTTTCCCCGGACAAGCAGCAGGTGTACCGGTATATCCAGAGCCAGCACATGAACGGCTCCCCGGACGGGCCCTGGTTCTTTATCATTGCCCGGAACGACCCCTATCGGAATCTTTTGCAATTGATCGGCATCACGGACACGGCCATGCTGAGGCCCCAGGTCTTTGCCCTTGAGGAAAGGGACGAGGTCCAGATCGGCCTGGTCTGTTCGGAAAAACAGGCCATTGACGCCACCCTCCAGAGCATTGCCGCGGAAGACAGCCGTTTCTGCCCCATTGCCGACAAATACTGGAATGCCCGGGGCGGCAGCTCCACCGACGGCGGGGCCTTTACCTTTACCCTGAAGGATGCGGGAAAAGGGAACGGTTCCAAAACCCTGGTCACCCAGAACAAATTCGGCGACACCGTCACCCTCCCGGAAGGGCAGCATCATTTTGACCCCTCCCTTGAGATTTCCGGGTCCGTTGAAGATCCAAGCCCGGCCAAGAAGGTCAGGGCTTTTTTTGAGGCAAAGGATCAAACAGGCCTCGGGCAATTCTGTACCTCGGAATTTGCCGCCCTGGGCTTTGCGGAGATCCAAGGCATCTGCCGCACCCTTGAAACCCTGGCCGGACAAAGCGATGATCAAAAGGCCATGGTCATTGACCTTTTAACCCTTCTCAACGACCGGGCCTTCCCCACGGGCGACAAAAAAAGAAGTTCCCTGCTCCAGATCCTCCGGGACAGCATGACCCGGATCTTTGCCTCCTCCCCGGCCATCGGGGAAAACCGAAACAGCCGGTATGCCTATATCGACCGGGCCACAAGGGAGGATTTGAGGGCTCCCATGGGAAATGAAACCGTCCTGGTGGTCAATGCCAAAGCATTTGAACCGGAAGGCGAAGACTGCGATTCCAGGATGATCAACCAGGCCTACCGCCTGGGCTGGAAGCAGTATATCTGCTATGGCTACAAGGGCCAGAGATTTACCGGGTGCGGATTCGGGGCCGATTCCGACGGGGTGCGGTTTGATGTGTACGACAGCTCCGGGGATTATATGGCTTCTGGCATGGACGGCATGGAAATCCATGTCCACGGCAATGCCCAGGACCAGCTCGGCCAGATTATGAAGCGGGGCAAATTCGTGGTCCACGGAGATGTGGGCCAGACCTTCATGTACGGCGCCAAGGGCGGTGAGGTCTATATCCTGGGCAATGCCGCAGGGCGCCCCCTGATCAATGCCACGGGAAAACCCAGGGTGGTCATCAACGGCACCTGTCTGGATTATCTCGCCGAATCCTTCATGGCCGGAGATCCCCTCAACGGCGGCGGGTTCGTCATCGTCAACGGCATTGCCTTTGATGAAGCCGGAAAAGTCATGGATCTTCCCATGCCCTACCCCGGGTCCAACCTGTTCTCCCTGGCCTCGGGCGGGGCCATTTATCTTCGGGACCCGGATTCCAAAATTGTGGAGGAACATCTCAACGGCGGCATGTTCGCCGAGGTGGCCAAGGCGGACTGGAACCTGATCCTGCCCTATCTTGAAGAAAACGAGCGGCTCTTCGGCATTTCCATTGAAAAGGACCTTCTGACGGTGAACGGAAAGAAACTGCCTTTTCAAAAGGTATATCGCAAGGTCATGCCCAAAGGGAAATGATTCCCTGCCCGGGGGCCGGTGTTACAGGGGTTTTTTCCATGGGAAGCCCGCGGGTTGTTTATCTGAACTTATCCGGGTCAATGTCATACCGCTTCATGATCTGCTGAAGGGCCTGTCGGTCCATCTCGCACATCCCCGCGGCCCGGGTGATATTGCCACCGGCCATGGAGAGGCGGGCGCCGATATAGGTGTGATTAAACTCTTTTAAAATTTTTTCCTTGGCGGTTTTATAGGGCAGGGCGGCCAGGTCCGCGCTGTTTATGCTCCCTTTTTCTCTCTGACCCGCAGCCCTTATGGGGATATCGGATAACCGCAGGATATCATCCTTTGAATAGAGGATTCCCTGGACCAGGATGTTCTCCAGTTCCCGGACATTTCCCGGCCAGGGTTGTTTCATCAAGATATCCATGACCTCTTCGGAAATGGTTTTGGGCTCCTTTTTCATTTTTTTGCAGTGCTTGGCCACCAGGTGTTCTGCAATCAGGGGGATGTCCATGATCCTGTCCCGCAGCGGCGGCAATTCAATGGGAAGGACACTCAGCCGGTAGAAAAAATCCTGGCGGAATTCATTGTCCGCCATCTTCTGTTTCAGGTCCCGGTTGGTGGAGGCAATGATCCTCACATCCACTTTTTTGATTTTGGTGTCGCCCAGGGGTTTGATTTCCTTTTCCTGGAGCACCCGCAAAAGTTTGGTCTGGATGGACGGGCCGATATCCCCGATTTCATCCAGAAAAATCGTTCCCTTGTCCGCCTCCTGGAAAAGCCCGTCCCTGTCCTGGACCGCGTTGGTAAAGGCCCCTTTTTTATATCCGAACAATTCGCTTTCCAGGATGAACTCGGGGATGGTGGGGCAGTTGACCGATATAAAAGACTCATCCTTTCTCGGGCCCAGGGCATGGATGGACCGGGCGGTCAGATCCTTTCCCGTGCCCGACTCCCCGGTAATCAATACGGTCACGTCTGAGGGCGCCACCATGCGGATCTGGTCAAAGACCCGCTGCATGGGCTCGCTTTTTCCGATGAGTTCATAGGGTTTTTCTTCCCTGTCTTTGAGCAGACGTTTGTTTTCCTTCAGGAGAAGACTTCTTTCCAGGGCTTTTTGGATTTTGAAGAGGATCTCGTCCCGTTCAAAGGGCTTGGCCATAAAATCATAGGCTCCGGCTTTGATGGCCTTGACCGCGGACTCGATATTCCCGAAAGCCGTGAGCATGACCACGGTCAGATCCGGGTAATCGGCCCTGATCCGGTTCAGCAGTTCAAACCCGTCCATGCCCGGCATTTTGACATCGCAGACCACCAGGTCAAAGGAGGCCTGCCGAAGGATATCCACGGCCATTTCCCCTGAAAAAGCCATGGTAACCCGGCAGTTTAGTTCGGGCTCCAGGGTTCGCTGCAAAAGACGGGTCATATCCGTCTCATCATCCACCACCAGTATTTCTGTTGCCATGGGTCTTTTCTCCTGTTTATGCCCTTGCAGGGCCTGTCCCGGTTTCTTTGTCCCCGTCATCCGGCGCGCGGCCGGGAGGCTGATGGTAAAGGCCGCTCCCTTTGTTTCCCGGTTTTTTGCCGTGATCTCCCCGCCATGCCGGCGAATGATGCCGTAGCCCACGGAAAGGCCAAGGCCCGTGCCCTGTCCCACGGGTTTGGTGGTGAAAAAAGGATCAAAAATCCGTGAGATATGTTTTTTGCGGATCCCGGTGCCGTCGTCCTTCACCGTGATAAAGATCCGGGCGGTGTCTGATTTTTCAGTGGTGATCTCGATATGCCCCTTTTTTTCGACGGCATGGCAGGCATTGATCATGAGGTTGATGATGACCTGGGCCAGTTCCTGTTCATTGCCCGTTACGATCAGGGGCTCTTCCCGGGAAAGATCCAGCTTTATGTCCACATTCCGGAAATCCGTGTGGTTGGACAGAAATTTGATCACATCATTGACCACCTTTGTCACATCCACCCGGCCCATTTCAGCAGAGCCTTTCCTGGAAAAGGAAAGAAGGTCGGAAACCACGTTCCTGCAATTTTTTACATGCTTTTCAATGGTTTTGAGATCTTCTTCAAGGCCGGATTTTTCTTTGAGCAAAAGCTGGGTATACCCCAGGATGATGCCCAGGGGGTTATTGATTTCATGGGCCACCCCGGCCGAGAGTTCCCCGAGGGCCGCCAGTTTATCGGCTTGGGCGATCTGTTGCTCCATCTGTTTTTTATCGTTGATGTCCTTGATGATAAAATGAAAGCTTTTTCCGCAGCCAAAGGCCCCGTAGTCGACCCCGCCGGTGATGAGTACCCGGACAAGGGAATGATCGGGCCGTAGAAAATCCGTTTCCTCATTCACCATATATTCCCGGGCATCCAGAAGGCTCCGGATCCTGTCCCATTCAGACGGGAGGGCCATGAAATCCTTGAGCCCCATTTTTTTGTCCAGCATTTCTTTTTTTTCATACCCGGTCAGGATCACCCCGGCCTGGTTGATCTCGGAAATATTAAATCTCTCATCCGTCACCAGGATGGTATCCAGGGAATGTTCAAAAATCCGGCGGGCCTTGTATTCACTGCCGGCAAGGCGCTCGGTTCTCTCCACCACCTTATGCTCCAGGGTCTGGTTCAGTTGCCGAAGCTGAATATGGGTGTCTTCCAGCTCCTTTCTGCCCGAGAGGATTTTTTCATTGATCTTCCAGATCTGGTTAAAAAAAAGGGTGATGAGCCCCACCAGCATGAAGGACACGGTATTGACCCCGCCCGAATAGGGGCTGATGGCATGCCAGGCATCCGGGTATCCGGTCAGGACCAGGGCCTGTTTCAGGATGTGGCCAAAGGACCTGGATACGGCAAAGACGGCAAACCCGGTGCTGATCCACATGAGATACAGGAAAACGGCATTGTCCGTGTCCAGTTCCCTTAATATCTTTGCTTTGTAAAGACAGAGAAGTGCAAGGATCATCATGGCAAAGGAGCCGAGAACATCCACGGCAAGAATGGGAAGAAAGGAACCGGTCATGGGGTTTCCTTTTTTCCCGGCAGGTTTTTCTGTTCCCGGACCAGGCTTGAAAGGCCCTGGTAAAACAACAGCATGGCCGGCACGGCCAAAAGATGGTCCAGCTTCAGCAGATAATAGAACCAGTAGAGCGTTGGGGAATCATTGCGAACCTCCATCCGCATCCGGCTGAAGGAGAGGTTTTCGATTTTGACGGCATGGATCTGGTTGTCCAGGAAATGGCCCAGGACGGCATCCATATTCCAGAGAATGAAAAAAAAGGCGGAATACTGGATCAGCCGCCAGCCCCTCTGTTTATCCAGTCCCTTGTCCGACAGGGTGAAGATCAGGGCCACCATGGAAACCAGGAAGAACAGGTGGCCCATCTGGTGGGTGATGATCCCTTCCGAGGTCAGGTGAAGCTGGATGGCCTGGGCCGGGCCGGGCATCAGGACCAGCGCTGCGGCGGCAGGCGCGGTCAGAAATTTCAAAGTCTTTACCAAAAAACGGTTCATTTCCCCTCACCCCTTGTTCCCGGAAAAAAGCCGATACCTTATGAGGCATTATAGAAATTCGGCAGGGGGGTTTCAAGGTTCTTTATTTGTTTTTTCTTGCAGCCTGCGCTTTGCCGGACAACAATTTGATACAGGAGGGGCAAATCCGCCGCTGATCTTTTGAATCCGGGTGCTCGGCCATGCTTGCCCTGATATGTTTGAGAAAAATTTCAGTGGCATAGAGATTTCCGCAGCCTTCACAGCGCTCAAGGGGCAGTTGCCCGATAATCTCGTCCCGGATAGATACGGTGCGGACACTGTCCTGGTCCCTGACCCGGATCAGGCGGGTGGGACAGAGGTTGGCGCAGGTTCCGCACCCCATGCAGCGGCCCGGCTCGGGCATGACCCTGCTTCCGGTTTCATCCGTGACCATTTTCAATGCCTTGGCCTTGACGATTTCATTGCATACCCGGATACAGAGCCTGCACCGGATACATCCGTCCGGGGGCGGGGCCACGCTTACCCCCCATTCTTGAGCCAGGTCTCTGATTCTCGCTGCATCCGGGGCCATCCGGAGAAGTTTGTCAAAGGATTTCCGGCGGTGGGCCTGAACCAGCTCGGAATCGGTCCGGACTTCAAGGTTTTCTTTGACCTTGAGGATGCAGGACAGCATCACCACCTGTTTTCCGGCCGGGGAGGTCACTTCCACGCCGCAGAGCTTGCAGGACCCGGAAGGCTTTAGCGCGGGATGGTAACATAAATGGGGGATCCGGATATGGTTTTCCTTTGCCGCCTCAAGAACGGTCTGTCCTTCCCTGGCCCGGAGGGTCTGATGATCAATGGTGATCTTAATCATGGGCCGCATCCTGCAGATCGGATATATAATCCTTGAGGTAATGAAGCTCCCGGGTCAGGGCGCCCACATGCTTAGCCACCAGGTCCTCCAGGTTGAGGACTCCGCTGATCCGGCCCTCGGAAACAACGGGCAGATGGCGGATTTTCGCCTGGATCATCATGCCCATGGCTTCCTCAAGGGTGTCTTCAGGCTCGGCCACAATAAGCCGGGAGGTCATGACATCCTTGACCGGAATCCCTTTGATCTCCCGGTCCGGGAAAAGAATATGGCACCGGACCAGGTCCCTTTCCGTAAATATGCCGGGCATGGCGGCTTCGGTTCTCACCACCAGCGCGGACACGGAATAGGCCGACATCATTTTGAGGGCCTGTTCCACGGTCTGATCTCCCTCCATGGCGTGAAAGGAGCCCGCGCTGTCCTTTAAAAGATCTTTTATCTTCATCATTTCCTCGTTTCTGTTAGACAATCCGTTCCAGGCAGTCCTGGGGCAGGCGATGGGTGCCCTTGCCTTCCAGGCTGACCTCAATGAGTGCATCCGGATCATTGATGGAGGTGTCCGGGTCCGTGACAAATCCGTGAAGCCCGATAAAATCATCCATATAGGGTTCCCAGGCCTCATCCTCGGATTTTTTGAACACTTTGATCTTATTGCCTTTTTGAAATTCCATGGGGGTTTCCTTTATTTTGTTCCCGCAGGCCGCGTCGAAACATTTATTTTTGCACTGAGACGGCGCAGGCAGTCGTTGCACAGGAGCCTGGACTCTGTTTTTACGGCCATCTCCCCTGTTTTCCGGGCAAGAAAGCCGAGATATTCGGCCGAGGGAAGGACGGCATGGCAGCTTTCGCAGTGCTGGATGGCCTGGCTGTTTAAAATAGTGCCGCATAATTTTAAATTCCGCCAGCCATCCTTTTCTTCCAGGACAATGGCCTTGTTTTCACAATTGGCTGCACAGGCCCCGCAGGTAATGCATTTTTTTTCAGTTGTCCGAAAATCGGTCTCAGTGGGATGATCAAAGTCCATATACCCGAACTGAAGGGCGTCGATCCCCATTTTGTCCCGGCAGATTTCCATGCATTTGCCGCATCTCCGGCAGATATCGCAGCGCAGACACCGGCCGGCCTCTTTGCGGACGCTTTCTTCATCATAGCCCAGTTCCACCTGCTGAAAGGTGGTTCTCCGGCGGTCCACATTCAGCATGGGCATGGCCGGCCGC
This sequence comes from Desulfobacula sp., assembly GCA_012031875.1. Taxonomy (GTDB): domain Bacteria; phylum Desulfobacterota; class Desulfobacteria; order Desulfobacterales; family Desulfobacteraceae; genus Desulfobacula. Next base: position 10,517 of record JAAUSZ010000039.1, on the reverse strand, counting down.
TTCAGGGTCATTTTCCGGGCCGCGGTCATTTCAACGGGGGGTTCCATATGGTGGCGAACCGGGATCCTGGGCATCCGGGGCTGGGGGATGTGGTTCAGGTATCGGTCTATGGCTTCTGCAGCCCGTTTCCCGCCCCCGATGGCCTCAATGACCGTGGCAGGGCCCGAAACGGCGTCCCCCGCCGCAAATACGCCGGGCATGGCGGTTTCCATGGCGGCATGGCTGACCTCAATGGTGCCCCTCCGGGTCCAGTTCACCTGGTGAAAGGCTTCCATTCCGCTGTCATCCACATACTGGCCGATGGCGCTGATGACGGCGTCGGCCTCAATGATGAAATCCCTGCCCGGGATGGGAACCGGCACAAGGCGATCGGAGCCTTGTTGTTGAACGAGTTCGGCCCTGATGCAGTCCAGCCCGGTAATCTTATCCCCGCTGCCCAGGATTTCCTTGGGAATGGTTAAAAAGGAGAATTCAATACCTTCTTCCATGGCCTGTTCCACTTCTTCGATATCCGCGGGCATCTGTTCCCCGGACCGCCGGTAGGCAATGGTCACCTTCCGGGCGCCCAGCCTCAGACTGGTCCGGGCTGCATCAACAGCCACATTGCCGCCGCCGATGACCACCACCTGTTTGCCCGGGGCATGGTGGTCGCCCAGGGCCACATCTTTTAAAAACCGGATGGCTTCCAGGGACCTGGGAAAGTCTTTCTCTCCCCGCATCCCCAGGTCCAGGGCCTTATGCGCGCCGATGGCAATGAAAAAGGCATCAAAGCCCCGGGCTTTCAATTCTTCATAGGTAATGTCCTTGCCGAACCGGGTATTATAGGAAATCTCCACCCCCAGGTCTTCAATCATGGCCACCTCCCGGTCAATGACCTCCCGGGGCAGGCGGTACCGGGGGATTCCCACCATGATCATGCCGCCGGAAACGGGAAGGGCTTCGATGACGCGCACCCCATACCCCATGAGGGCCAGGTAATAGGCGGCGGTCAGCCCTCCGGGGCCTGCGCCGATGACACAGACTTTTTTGCCGTTCAAGGGTTTTTTCTCAGGGTTATGATAGGCCCCTTCCGACAGGGCCCTTTCCGCTGCAAAGGCTTTTAGGAATTTGATGGATACGGGGGTGTCGATGCGGGACCTCACACACATCATTTCGCAGGGCCGGGTGCAGATGAGCCCGCAGACCCAGGGAAAGGGGTTGTCCCTGCGGATGACCTCAATGGCCTTGGCATCTTCTCCCCTGGCGATCAAGGACAGATAGCTCGGGATATCAATCCCGGCCGGGCAGGCCATCTGGCAGGGAGACGGGGCCAGCTTCCCGCAGTCATGGGAAGGGCAGTTCCGGGTCCGGATATGGCTTTCAAAGACTTCCCTGTCCCTGGTCAGCATCTCTTTTAACCGGGCCCCGTTTTCCCGGGTCGTTTTTGATCCCTTCTCCTCCAGGTATTCCTCAATCAAGGCATCCAGGGCCGGAAGATGCTCGTTTCCCGCGGCGCCTTCCGAAATCTCTTCAGCCAGATTCAGGATCTGCTCACAGATCCGCCTTTCCCTGGGATCGGTCAAGGCCCCGGAATCCACCAGGCCGGACAGATGGAGATGGTATGTCGAACCGGACAGGTCTGCTCTCCCATTGGTACTCCTTACCCGATTAAAATGCGCTGTTTTCAAAAGATGCCACAGATGCGGCATGCCGTTCGCGGCGGATCTGGGTCATATCCTCCACATTTCCGAATTTAAGGCAGCCCGTGGTACAGGTGGTCACACAGGCCGGTTGCAGTCCAGCGTCAATTCTGTCCTTGCAATAGTCGCATTTTTCAACCTTTCCCGTCTCCGGATTCCACTGGGGAGCGCCCCAGGGGCAGGCAGACACACAGGTTTTGCAACCCACACAAAGATCCTTGTCGATAAATACAATGCCGTCGCTCAGCCTTTTCTGCATGGCCCCCGTGGGGCAGGCCGATACACACCATGGATTTTCACAGTGAAAACAGGGCATGAAAATAAATGACATCTTCGGCAGTCCGCCGATGAATTTCGGACCCACCTGGATGATCTGGCAGGGTTTGGGTCCTTCGGGAAGGTTTTTATTGGATTTGCACTGGATTTCACAGGCATGGCACCCGATGCATTTTCGGGTATCCTGGAACAGATAATAGTTACTCATTCAATTCCTCCGGTGTTCATAAAATTTTTAACGGCATCAAACAGGCTTCACCGATACAAAGGTATCGTGATAGGCCGGGCTGCCGCCGATTTTGTCATAGATGTTTTCCTGGATCAGCGCATCGGAAAGGCCTTTGTTAAAAGAGCGCTTGGCCTTCCCGGCCCCATGTCCGTATCCGTGGAGCATGAACACGGCCTCGGGGTGGATAAAATCCGTTACATAGGCTTTGATTCTGCCTTTTCCACAGGAAGAAGCCACTTCCACCAGGGAATTGGGCTTAATACCGAGCTTGCCCGCCTGTTTTGTATTGATCCACAGGACATTTTCATTTTCCAGCTCGTTCAGATAGGGCACATTCTGGGTGGAAATATGGGTGTGAATCGCGGAGCGCCCGACCACCAGCCGGAACCGGTTATCTTTGGGTTCCTCTACGGATTCATATTTCGGAAAAGAATCAAATCCTGCGTTTTCCAGCAGGGAAGATTTAAATTCGATTTTTTTGGAAGGGGTTTTAAAGGGAAGGTTATCCCGGTCCCAGAAAATCTGGTCAGACCCGTAGGCCACAAACCCTTTTTTCTCAAGATCCGCCATGGTGAACCCGGTTCCCTCAAGCTGCCAGGCCACCAGGTCCTCCATGGTCTCATAGGGGAAATAATTCCCGATGCCGAGTTTCTCACCGATTTTTTTCAGGATGACGGCTCCATCCAGGGTATCATGCCGCGGCTCTACGGCTTTTTTCCGGAGAAACATCTGGGGCTTGAGCCCATTCATCTGCTGGATGCAGTCGGTCCGTTCCAGGTAGGTGGATTCCGGCAGGATCACATCCGAATACCAGGCCATGTCCGAATAATTGATATCAATGGTCACGATGAGATCCAGCTTATCCATGGCCTTTTTGGTCCGGGCGGTATCGGCGATGGACATGAGCGGATCCATCCGGTAAGCGATCAGGGCCTTGATGGGATAGGGGTCTTCATTCAATACCGCCTGGGGGAAGACCTGGGCCACGCCGTGGTTGGGGTCGGGCAGGGGGAAATCCTTTGTTCCGGCCTTGTCAAATCTGGGGGCCTCGATTTTCGGGAATTCCTGTTCCGTCAGCTTCCGGGCCGCCTTCCCGCCTGCCGCGCCCGGTCCTTTTTTAAAGAAAATGCCGCCCTTGGCTTCCACGCTTCCCATGAGGGCGTTGAGCATGAGGATGGAGCGGCGCATATAAATTTCATTGGTATGGTTGGCCCCCCGGTACCCGTAATGGAAAATCACCGATGGCTTGTCCCGGCTGATTTCACGGGCAAACCGGATGATTTCCCCGGCAGGTATCCCGGTTTCGGTCTCAGCCCATTCCGGGGTATAATGATCCACAAAATCCCGGAGTTCATTTAAGCCGTGAACCCATTTTTCGACAAAATTTGCATCATAGAGCCTTTCCTTAAGCATGACATGCATCAGGGCATAATTCAAGGCCAGGTCGGTTCCGGGCCGGATCATCCAGTAGCGGTGGGCCTTGGAGGCCGTCACCGTCACCCTGGGGTCGATATAGGTTAGCTTGGCCCCGTTTTCCAGGGCCTTCATCAGGGTGTTGACTTCCTTTAACGCAATGGATTCGAAAATATTCCGGCCATACAGGACAATATGCTTTGTCTCGCCGTAATGGATCCCCACCTCGGCATCCGTATAGCCAAAAAGAGACCGGCAGGCCGTATTGACGCTGCCCTTGCAAAGGGCGTCATGGGAAAAATAATTGGGGGAGCCCAGGGCTTTTAAAAAGGCCTTGCTGACATGGGTGGCAAGCTGGGCCCGTTCACAAAGCGCAATGCTGTGCCCGCCGTTTTTATCCTTGATATCTTTCAGCCGGGCGGCCACATAATCAATGGCCTCTTCCCAGGATGCTTTTCTCCAGTTCCCCGATCCCCGTTCCCCGACCCGGATGAGGGGAGACTGAACCCGCTGGTCATCGTAGAGCATGGAAATCCCTGCCGACCCTCTTGGGCACAGGCTTCCGTCAATTCCCGGCACATGCGGGTTTCCTTCGATCCAGTCCACATGGCCGTCCTTGACCTTGACCTTGATGGGGCAACGGACGGAACACATGAAACATAAACTGAAAACTTCTTTATCCATAATACATTATCTCCTTTGGCAAATTTTTATCCCCTGTATTCCGGGAATATATAGCGATATTCATGCCAAGAGATCCGATACGGCCGACTTTTATTCGATTCATCATAACAGATTTGAATCATAGCAAAAATTTATATGCAAAAATTATCGGCCCTGAATTTTGATGAAGGAGGCCATCAAGTTTGGGATTAAGATATGCAATAAAAGATATGCACTGCATTTTTTTTATTGCAGCACAAAAAGGCTGTATTTTACCCCAGGGTCAGCCAGAAGCCGTAGGTCGCGCTGGAGATCAGGGTGCAGATGGAGATAACGGCCACGGCAAAATCAGGGTCGCCGCCGATTTCCTTGGCCATGATATAGGTCAGGGTCGCGGTGGGAGAGGCAAGAACAATCATTGCCGGAAGATAATCCTCCGGAAGGATGGAAAATAATTTGAACAAGAATAACCCAATGGCCGGGGTGAGCATCAATTTGATAAAGGTAGCGATTCCTGCATTGATGAGTCTGGGCTTCAAATTTTGGAACGACAGGGACGCTCCGATGATTAAAAGAGCCATGGGCAAGGCCAGGCCCTTTAATATATCCAGAGACCGGTCAAGGATTTCGGGGAGGGGAATGCTGAAAAAGGAAACCAGGATACCGGCCAGAGCCGACACGATAACAGGGTTGGCCATGGTTTTTTCAGGGTATCCGCAAGGTTGATACCGCCCTCGTTCTTTTCACTGTGAAATTGCAGCACGAGAACGGCCAGGAGATTCTGCAGGATCATGACAAAGCCTGAAATAATGGCGGCTTTGACAAAGCCCTGGTTTCCCAGATAGTAAAAGGCCACGGCAAAACCGATATAACCTAAATTCCCGTGAAAAGAGCTATGGATAAATGATCCTCTTGAGGGCTTGGGCATGTTCAGAACCCGGGCCGGGACAAAGGCCATGGCGGCAACAACAACCAGAACCGATAAGGTGATCAGGATCACGGCCATATTGGTTTCCGTTTTCAGGCTGGCCTTTGCGATGGAACTGAAAATCATGGCCGGAATGGCGATATAATAAACAAGGCGGTTGGCCTGATCTAAAAACTCCGGCGTGAAAAATCCCCGGTGCCGGGCATAGAGGCCGAGAAGAATAATGACAAAGACCGGAACGATGGTTGAAAGGATATTCATATGGCCTGTGCGTCTCCAGGGGAATTAACCGGCCGGCTTGGGATTAACGGACCTTCAATCATGGTGATCCCAACGGGATTCGAACCCGTGTTACCGGCGTGAGAGGCCAGCGTCCTAACCACTAGACGATGGGACCACAAAAAAAGTATCTATACTTATATTAATGCGAAGCTGTTGTCAAATGAAATTGGCGGTTCAGACAGGCTTTCGGCGTCCCTTTCTAAACCCGAAGGCAAGGTAGATAATCCAGCCGACAAAGGGCACGACGGCAATGAAATGCCAGATGATTTTGGCTTTTAGCGAACCGAAATCCTTGAGGATGATATCCCTTAACGCCAGCATGGTTAAAAAAAAGGATACCGTAAAAACAAGAAGAATAAATAAAAGGGTTTGATCCATAATCGAATTGCCTATCCCTTGAGCTTGTCCGAGATTTTCAAAGGGTATCCACATAATAATTGCTGTGGTTGTAAAGGAACAGGATTTCGTGTTGCCTCTGCCGGGTGATGCCCGATTGCCAGCCATGGTGCTTCAGGTAATTGGCCACGCTGAAAATGGCGTCGGCATGGTTGAACAGATCGATTTTGCCGTCGCTATTTCCGTCCTTGGCCAGTCTCAAGGCATTGGAAGGCATGAACTGAGAAACTCCCAGGGCTCCGGCATAGGATCCTTTAATGCTTTCCGGAGCAACCCCTTCTTTTTCCGTATATTGGAGCAGGGCCTTGAGTTCGCTGTATCCCCAGTCGGTTTTGTCCCGGGCTTTTTTATGAAAGCCTCCCTTGCCGGTTTTTTATCATCCGGGATGGAATTCCAGATCCTTTCCCTCAAAGTCTCATCAGACAGGGCCGCCATGGTGGAAAGGGTATTGATGACGGTTTTGGTCCCAAGATAGGATCCCAGGCGGGTTTCAACCAGGAGGATGGCCGTAATAACGGTTTTGTCCACGCCAAAGGTCTCCTCGGCCCTATCCAGGATCTCTTTATTGTCGCCCAGGTATTTTACGGCGCTTTCAATGGCTTTGGGAGAGGTGAACTGGTCATAATCAAGGCTGGATTCGCTATGGATAAAAAAAGGGAAACCGTTTCAGGGGCAAACGAGATTTCTTTGCTGGAGAAGATCTGTTCTATTTTTCCCCTGTCAAATCCATCCGCGGCCAGTTTTTGAATCAATTTTTCAAATTCACTGCCTTTGGCGGTTTCTTCACAGAGTGCGGCAACAGGCAGGCTGAAGCAAACAAGAAAAAAGAAAAGGAAAGGGATCAGCTTTGATCGGAAAGGCGGTATCTTTATGCTCATGGTCTGCTCCCTTCTGGTAATAGTTTTTTTCTTATAGCGTATTTTTTTTCACATTGCATTAAAAAAAAGGCGGGGCAACTGTGTTTTTTCCGAAATGAAAACACCCGGTCCAAGGGCTTGGCGACCGGGTGTCCATGTTTCCTGTTTTGGGATCAGGTTAAATATCAAAGTAAAGATAGAATTCGTGCGGATGAGGCCGGCTGATGACCTGTTTCACCTCATTGGTCATCTTATAGTCAATCCAGTATTCAATGACGTCCTTGGTAAAGACATCACCTTTCAGCAGGAATTCATGGTCTTCTTTAAGGGCGTTCAATGCTTCTTCCAGGGTGCCGGGGGCGGATTTCATTTCAGCCAGCTCTTCAGGAGGAAGATCATAGATGTTTTTATCCATGGGGTCACCCGGGTCGATTTTGTTCTGGATGCCGTCCAACATGGCCATGGCAATGGCGGCAAAGGCCATATATCCGTTGCATGAGGGGTCCGGCGTTCTGAATTCGATGCGCTTGGCCTTGGGTGAGCCCGAATACATGGGAATACGGATGGCCGCGCTTCTGTTTCTACTGGAATAGGCCAGGTTGATGGGGGCTTCAAAGCCGGGAACCAGGCGTTTATAGGAGTTGGTGGTCGGGTTTGTGATGGCGCAGAGCGCCTTGCAATGCTTCATAATCCCGCCGATGGCATAAAGGGCCTCATCGGACAGTCCCGCGTATTTGTTGCCGGCAAACAAGGGATTCCCGCCCTTCCAGAAACTCATATGGGTGTGCATGCCGGTGCCGTTGTCCCCGAACAGGGGCTTGGGCATGAAGGTGACGGTCTGTCCGTGTTTGACGGCCACATTTTTCAGGACATATTTGAACCAGGCCAGTTTATCGCTCATATTTAAGAGCGAATCGAATTTGAGATCGATCTCGCACTGGCCCGCGGCAGCCACTTCGTGGTGCTGGCATTCCATGGCGATCCCGAGATCTTCCAGGGTCAGCAGCATTTCGGTCCGGATGTCCTGGTATTTATCGTTGGGAGGAAGCGGATAATAGCCCTGTTTGGGCCGGATTTTGTAGCCCAGGTTGGGCATTTCATCGGAGCTGCTGTTCCAGTGGGCTTCGCAGGAATCAATTTCAAAAAAGGAGGCGTGGGGTTCAGATGAATACCGGATGCCGCTGAAGATAAAAAATTCAGGTTCCGGGCCGACATAAATGGTGTCCGCGATGCCTGTGCTTTTGATGTATTGCTCAACTTTTTTGGCAATCCCTCTGGGGTCGCGGCTGTAAGGTTCCTGGGTGATGGGATCATAAATGTTCCCGATAATGGCCAGGGTCGGGACTTTGAAAAAAGGATCGATTTTGGCGGTTCCGGGTTCGGGGATAACAATCATGTCCGAGTTGTTAATGACCTGCCAAGCCCTCATGCTTGATCCGTCCAGGCCGAACCCTTCCTCAAAGGAAGACTCGGTCAGTTCACTCAAGGGAACTGAAAAATGTTGCCAGGTGCCGATAAAATCCATGAACCGGAGGTCCACCATTTTTACATCATTTTTTTCTGCCATTGCAATTACATCTTTGGGTGTCATTTTCATTCCTTTCTTAACTATTAATGGTATATTATAGCGCTTCTGTTCCAGTTTCGCCGGTTCTCACCCGGATGACCTGCTCCACCGGGATCACGAAGATCTTCCCATCTCCGATTTTCCCTGTGTTGGCAGCATTCCGGACGGTGTCAATGGTTTCAGCAGCCCTTTCATCACTGACGACAATTTCAATTTTGATCTTGGGTACAAAGTCAACGACATATTCAGCGCCCCGGTAAATCTCCTTATGCCCTTTTTGACGGCCATACCCGTTGACTTCGGTAACCGTCATGCCGTAAATTCCGATTTCGCTCAATGCTTCTTTCACATCATCAAGTTTAAACGGTTTTATGATTGCTTCAATTTTTTTCATTGCTCATCTCCTTTGCCTGTATTTGTGGAAGACTGATTAAAATGGCGGTCTTAATTTTTTCAAGGTCCTGTTCGGTTTCAATCTTTGCATCATTGTCAATGCTTCTGACGTAAAATATATCAATGACCTGATCCACCTTTGTGGCCACCATGGCCACATTGACATTGGCCCGGTTTCTGTATAATGCATTGGTCACGGAAAATAAAAGCCCTGGAAAATCATAGGTAAATACCTCGATAATGGTGAAAAAGCTGGACGTCTCATTGTCGATTCGGACAGTATTGGGCTCAGGTTTTTTGCCCGAGGATACCGTCAGGGTCCGGGGGATCCGGTCAAGAACATTGTCCAGGAAATGATCGTTCTGGAGGGCCAGAAGCAAGTCGTTTTCCGCCTTTTCCCATTTTTGTGCTTCAAAGAGCCTGTCCTTGGGGGGTTTGACCGTGAATATATCCAGCACGTGGTCTTTTCCCAGGGAGTATGCCTGGGAACCCACTATATCCAGGCCGTTTAAAAAAAACACCCCCGCGATTTTTGAATAAAAACCCGGTATATCCCTGCCGCAGATGGTGACGGTACGAAATTCCGCCCCCCCTTCCTTTGATATCTGCCAGACAAATTCCGCGTCATCCAGTTTCCGGTATAAATGGATATGCTCGGCAATGCTTTGGGCCGGGATATAAACAAGATACCTCCGGGACATGGATTCCAGCAGAAGGGCGGTTTCATTTTTATTCCCGGGCTCATTCAGGGCTTTCAGGATTTCAGTTTTCTTTTTGTCAATGAGCCGCTGGGTCTTTTTGGAAGCCAGCTCCCCTTTTTTCAGGATGCCCATGGTTTTCAGAAAAAGGTCTTTTAACAGGTTTTCGGTCCATTCATTCCAGGCCTTGGGGCCGGTGGCCTGGGAATCTGCAACCGTTAAGAGATAGAGCATTCTCAGGAGCCGGATTTTTACTATTTTATTGGCCAGGAAAACTGCGGTTTCCTCATCGGAAATATCTCTCCGGGTGGCCGTTTTTATGAGAACCAGATGGTTTTCGATGAGAAAAACGGCATCCTGAATTTCAGTTGAATTAAAACCGAATCTTTCAAAAATGGGCCTGGCAATTCTGGCGCCGGTTTTTGAGTGTTCCTTAGCAGGGTCGGACTTCCCTATGTCATGGAGAAGGGCGGCAAAGAGCAGGAGATTTTTATTTCTGACTTCCTTGAAAACCGATGAATAAAGCGTTCCCATGATGGATTCGCCGGGTTCTTTAAAACTGTTGATAATCTGGACACACCGGATAGAGTGTTTGTCCACGGGAAACAGATGATAATGGTTGTACTGGATTTTGTTGATGATCGGAGTGAATTCAGGGATAAATTTCCCCAGGATGCCGGTTACGAGCATGACGTTCAGAACATTGAATTCCGAATGGGATAAGGTCACGATCTTGTTGAATGTTTTTATGCACTGCCGATCTTTTTTAAGGTCATCGTCCACAAGATGCAGAAATTCACTGACCACCCTTCTTGCCTCAATGGACAAAGGGATTCTTCTCCGGCCGCTTTCAAGAAAGATTTTGATCAGAAGATCGGGCTTCTGTAAGATGACCACGGTATTGGAAAAATACAGCCTCCTTTTTTTGATGACCAGGCCTTCTGTTTTTGTAGGCCGGGCGGTATCGCTGTCTTTTTTCAGGCGAAAACTTCCAAAGATATCTTCAAAGGTAATCTGGTGGATTTGTTTTAAAAAATCCATGCGGGTATGGAGGTCCCCAAGAAAAGCGCTCCACATCCGGCTGCCGTTTTCTGGACCGGTATCCCAGAAAGTCCGGCCAGCTCGGCCTGGTATTC
>JAAUSZ010000214.1 GCA_012031875.1 Desulfobacula sp. | reverse complement strand
AGGCATTTCGGCAGGCATAGCAGCGGATGCAATTCTTTGTCAGCTCCTGGAAATGAAGCCACCTTGCATCTGCATCCAAGGCTGCTATTTTTTTCGACATCCGGGTAGGGCGTGTCAAGAACCTGTTCTTCAACCGGTTCACCCGCCAGGACATCGTAAATCACAGGGTTTCTATGCTGACAGAGCCTGCAATTGTCCCTTAAATAGTCTTTTTTATTTAATTTTTCTTTTTTTTAACGAAGACTCTACGGTCAGGGTATCTCCATCCTCGGTAAATTTCAGGATCTCATCTTCAAACAGGGCCCTGATTTTGGATTTATTGATCATTCCCTTGCAGGGCACGCCGATGACATAAATCTGATCTCTTTTGACCTGGTTTTCAATGATATGAGTGACAATGTTCCGTGAGTCACAACCCTTGGCGATGACGGCAATTTTACCCTTCTGCTGTCTGATATAATTGGCAAGATTAAGTCCGCATGTTGAATTAAAAACAAGTTTTTCCGTATCCTGTTTGGATGCTATGGTAATAGGACTTGTTGCCATGGGAATGGTTCCGTTTGAAAAACCGATCACTTTTTCAACTTCTTTTTTGTCCAGAAGCCGGAAAGCGATTTCCCTGATTTTCTGTATACAGGTATCCATAAACCAACCTTTATTAATTATAGTCCTTTACAAGTTTTGTATTGGGCCCGAGCGCCCGAACCTTATTGGAAATCTCTTTGACCACATCCACAAATTTGGTGGCTTCGGCCGAGGAAATCCATGAAAAATGGATCCGGTCTCTTTCGATGCCCATGTGCTCCAGAAGATTTCCCATGAGTCCAAATTTTCTTCGCGCATAATAATTACCGTCCAGGTAATGGCATTCACCCGGATGTCACCCGGATACCCATATGGCATCAGCGCCTTCTCTAAAGGCGGAAAGAATGAATTTGGGGCTCATTCGGCCGGAACAGGGGATCCGGATCACGCGGATATCCGCGGGATATTCCATCCTGCTGACCCCTGCAAGATCTGCTGCGCCATAACTGCACCAGTTGCATAGAAAGCTGACGATTTTAATATTTTGATCATTCATAATGACATATCTCCTTTAAACAACTTCACCCAGGGCAAATATCTGTGAAAAAATCTGATTGGTGTCAAATCCTCTGAGATGAATGGCTCCGGACCGGCACGAGGCCACGCAGAGTCCGCATCCTTTACAGAGAACCGCGTTGATTTCCGCTTTTCCGGCAAACCTTCCCTCTGTTGCAAATTTTGGAGCGGAATAGGGGCAGATGGCCACGCATACACCGCACTGGCTGCATTTCATGGAATCAACACCGGCAATGGTTCCGCTGGTAAACAAATTGTCTTTTTTGGCCAGAAGGGTCAGGGCCCTGGATGCAGCGGCCCTTCCCTGGGTAATGGCCTCATTCACCGGCTTCGGATAATGGGCGGAACCACAGACAAAGACCCCGCTTGTGGCAAATTCAGCAGGCCCGAGCTTGGCATGTTTTTCTACAAAGAACCCTTCATCGTTCAAGGGGACCTTAAAGAAATTGGCCAGCCGCTCATCTCTTCTGGGTACAAGGGCCGTGGCCAGGGTTAGAAGATCGGCCTCGATCTCAACGGGCTGGTTCAGGACATGGTCATTCACCGAGATGAGAAGTTTACCGCTCTGGAGGCTGACCTTGGGTTTGTGTTCCCGGTCATAGCGGATGAAAATAACCCCCAGCTCCCTTGCCTTTTTATACAAGAGTTCTCTTTCCCCATAGGTCCGGATATCCCGGTAAAGAATGAAAATATCCATCTCCGGGTTTCGCCTTTTTAACTCAATGGCGTTATCCACGGAATGGGTGCAGCAAACCCTTGAACAGTAGGGGCGATCCGGCTGCCTTGACCCGACACACTGGATAAAAACCGCAGAATTCAGTTTGGCAAGGGCGGCATCATTTTCCTTGAACATTTTATCGAGGTCAAGGGAGGTGATGATCCGTGGGTCTTTGCCGTATTCATACTCGACCGGGACCAGGGCTTTGGCACCGGTGGCAAGAACGGCGATCCCGTAGTCCAGTTCAAAGGCCGTGTCCTTGGTTTTCAGAGTGGATTTGAAATTGCCGACAAAGCCGTCCACCGCTTCAAGGGTGGTATTGCAATGCACCGTGATATTGTCGTTGGTCTCAATCTCTTTGATCAATTGATCCAGATGGGTCTGAACATCCTCGCCCTGGGCGGTCTTGTACAATTTATGGGCTTCTCCTCCCAGCTTATCCTTTTTCTCGATGAGATGGGTTTGATAGCCCTGGGATGCAAGGCTCTTTGCAGCGGTCATGCCTGCCAGCCCGCCGCCGATGACCATGACCGTATCATTGACGTTTATCTTTTCCTCTTTCAAGGGCTCGGAAAGGGCGGCCTTGGCCACGGCCATCCGGACCAAATCCTTGGCCTTCTGGGTCGCGATGTCTGGATTGTTCTTATGGACCCAGGAATTATGATTCCGGATATTGGTCATTTCGAACAGATATTTATTCAACCCTGCATTGGTAAGGGTTTCCTGGAATAGCGGCTCATGGGTCTTGGGGGTGCAGGCGGCCACCACAATCCGGTTGAGATTTTTTTCTTTAATATATTCAACCATTTTATTCTGGGCATCCTGGCTGCAGGCATACATGGCCTCATCGGCAAACTCGACATAGGGAAGGGACCGTGCATATTCGGTAACCCCGGCGCAATCCACAACCCCTTTGATATTGGACCCGCAGTCGCAGATAAAGACCCCGATCTTGGGCCGGTCCCCCACGACATTGATCTCGGGGATTTTTTCAACCGCCTTGGTCAGGGTATTCCGGGCCGCGCTTAAGGCATCCCCTGCTGCAGAGGCCGCGGCATTGGCATCCAGGACGGATTCGGGAATATCTTTGGGGCTGTTAAACACACCGGACACATAGATCCCGTCCCTGGAACTGGTCACCGGTTCAAAGGAACTGGTCTTGCAGAACCCGGAGGGTGTCAGTTCAATGCCGAGTTTTCCCGCCAGTTCCCTGGTTTCTTTGGATATTTCAAGACCCACGGAAAGCACGATCATATCAAAGGTGTCATCAATGATCCCGCCTTTTTCATCCACGTACCGGATATTCAGATCATGGGTCTCGGCGTCTTCGGTCACGGAATGGACCCTGGACCGGATAAATTTGATGCCGTGTTTTTCTTTGGCATTCTCGTAATATTTTTCAAATTCCTTGCCCGGGGTCCTCATATCCATGAAGAAAATGGAGCAATCCAGGTCTCCGCCGGCATGCTCCTTGGCGATCATGGCTTCCTTGACGGCATACATGCAGCAGACTGAAGAGCAATAGGCATTGTCACATTTATTGATATCCCTGGACCCCACGCATTGAAACCAGGCAATTTTTTTCGGGTCTTTCCGCTTTTCCACCAGAAGCTTATCCTGTTTCTTCTTCGGATTCAGCGGCAGTTTGGGGAAGGTGACGACATGGCCCATGGTCGGGCCTGTGGCAGACAGAATTCTTTCGAATTCCATGGATGTCACCACATTGGCAAAATTGGTATACTGGTAATTATCAAACCTGGAGGGATCAAAGGGCTTGAATCCGGGCGAGAAGATTATGGACCCGGCGTCCAGGGTGATTCTTTCTTCTTTCTGGGTATAATCAATGGCCTTTGCCGGACAGATCTCCTCGCAGAGGCCGCATTTATCCTTTGTCAGTTTTAAACAGACCTTGGGGTTGATGGCATATTTCAGCGGAACCGCCTGGGGATATTCGACATAAATGGCTGTGCGCTGCTTTAGATTCGCATTGTAGCCGTCATCGAATTTTCCCGGACATTTTTCTGCGCAGGCGCCACAGCCCACGCATAGGTTGACGTCCACATACCTTGGTCTTTTTAAGATTTCGACGTGGAAATTACCTTTTTCCCCTTTGACATCCAGAACTTCCGAAAGTGTTAAAAGTTCTATATTTAAGTGCCGGCCGACCTCGACCAGTGTGGGTGAGATAATTCACATCGCGCAGTCATTGGTTGGGAAGGTCTTGTCCAATTGCGCCATGACGCCGCCGATGGAAGGCCCTTTTTCTACCAGATAAACATAGTACCCGGAATTTGCAAGATCCAGTGCCGACAGCATGCCGGAAATACCGCCACCGATCACTACGACAGATCCGGTCAGTTTATTATTCATATGAGTTCTCCTGTTTTTATGACATTCTTACTGCTCAGCCATGATATATCCAGTATGGCTTAAAAAGCTTGGATTCTCTTAACCAAAAAATTATGTTATAAAGCCATCAAATTAAAGTTGTCAACAATTATCAAGCTAAAGAAGATATTGTCCATGAAGAAGATTATTATTATCTGCGGACCCACCGGGGTCGGAAAAACATCTTTTGCCATCCGGCTGGCCCAACAGTTTCAAGGTGAAATTGTGGGCGCCGACTCCATGCAGATATACCGGCATATGAATATAGGAACGGCAAAGCCTGACCCGGAAGAAACAAACCTGATCCGTCATCATCTGATTGATATTGTTGATCCGGGAGAAGAGTTTGATGCCGGCCGGTACGTCAAGCTGGCCGATGAAGCGGTTGAGGATATCCTGTCCCGGGGGAAAATCCCCATCATCGCCGGCGGGACAGGGCTTTATATCAAAGCCCTTCTGGATGGGTTATTCCGTTCAGAGCCGGTTTGCACCCAAACCCTGTCCCGGTTGACAAAGGAGTTTGAAGAAAAGGGAGCCCATGCCCTTCATGAAAAACTGGCGGAATGCGATCCAGCGGCTGCCGATAAAATCCATCCCCATGATTCTTTCAGGGTGATCAGGGCCCTGGAGGTGTTTCAAACTACTGGAAAAAGGATTTCAGATCATCAGGGCAGGCATGGCTTTAGCGGCCGTCGGTATGAAGGGCTTAAAATAGGTCTGTATATGGACCGGGAAAAATTATACGGGCGCATCAACCAACGGGTGGATGCCATGCTGGATAAAGGGCTCTTAAATGAAGTCGCCTCCCTTGTTGAAAGAGGGTATTCATTGGACTTGAAATCCATGCAATCCATAGGATACAAACACATGGCCATGCTCATTCGAAATGAAGTGGACCCGGCGGAAGCCGTCCGCCTTCTAAAAAGGGACACCCGAAGATATGCCAAAAGGCAGTTGACCTGGTTTCGTAAAGATAAGGACATCATCTGGCTGACCCCTTCAGAGATTGAGGCGTCAAAAAAGCTGATAAAAGAGTTTTTGACATAAGGCATGATTTTACATATAGTCCATCTCTCGAAGGCCCTGTAAATATTATAGCCATAACATTTAAAAATCATTGAATCTATGAAAATTGAATATCGACATTATTTTAGAATGATCCTTCTTTTTGGGATCGGCCTTTCCTTTCTGATGTCTTGTGCGCTTCCCCCTGCCAAACCGCTTCCTGAAAAAGACAAGACAGAATCCAAACCTTTAGAACCCATTGAGAAAAAAGAAGAGCCATTATCAACCTCCGCCTTAATTCAGGTATTATCTGCTGAGGCGGACAAGCATTTTTCGCAGGGGAATTTCAGGGATGCCCTGTCCATTTATGACCAGTTGCTTCTAACGGTCAAAGAAGACAAAAAACTTGCCCTCCTCTCCAAGATTGAATCGGTTCTGGCAAAAACGCCTACAGAGGTTTTAGGGGAATGGATTGAAATCAAGGAGACTCATATCCCAAGGGCCCTCCTGCTCTATTCCCTTGGGTTAAACCATGCTTTGGAAAATAATCCTGAAAAATCCATGGAAGTTCTTGAAATATTCATATCCGAATATGCGGATCATTATCGTTACTATGAGGCCTTGGACCTTCTGGAAACCATCAAAAAATCGCTTTTCAACCGGGACACCATGGGTTGTCTTCTGCCTTTAACCGGCAAATATGCCGTCTTCGGCCAGAGGGCATTGACGGGTATCCAGCTCGCGGTTCAGGAATTATCAAAAAAATATTCCCGGGAATTCAAGGTGATTGTCATGGACACCCAGGCTGATCCGGAAATGACGGTTGAAGGCGTCAGAAGATTGCATCAGAAAAATGTTGCCGCGGTCATGGGGCCGTTGTTGATGGAAGGCGAGGCCGGTAAAGAGGCTGAAAAATTAAGAATCCCGATGATCGCCTTAACCCAGAAAAATGATTTCCCGTTACAGGGGGAGTATCTGTTTGCCAATTTCATTTCCCCGGAGATGCAGGTTCAGGCCCTGGGTAACCATCTTTTTGCCGACCTTGGAATTAGAAAAGCGGCCATTCTCTATCCGGATGAAAAATACGGCATCCGGTATATGGAACTCTTCCGGGATATGGCAAAAAATATGAGATTGAGATTGCCGGAGTTGAGCCCTATGACGGGAAAAAAACAGATTTCACCATTCCGATCCGGAAGATTACAAAGAAGTTCTCCTCAGCCCCGGAATCTGTTTGGTCAGCGCCGGCCGATACTGAGGCCGTCGATGATTCAGGAAACGATGAGAATGAAGATGCTGAAGAAAATGAGGATGAAACCCCACTGCCGGTGAGAAAAACCCAAGGCGGTGAGGCAAGGGTGGATTTTCAGGCCCTGTTCATTCCGGATTCTCCATCCAGGATCAATCTGATCCTTCCCCAGCTCGCCTTTAACGATGCAGGGGGGATATATCTGATCGGAACAAATCTCTGGCATGATGAAAGCCTGTTAAAAGCTGTAAAAGGGCATAACAAAAAAGTCATCATCCCGGACGGCTTCCTGGCCGGCAGCCGAAATCCGGTCACTGAAGAGTTTACAAAAAAATTTCAAACCCTGTTTCAGAATAAGCCCCAGTTTCTGGAAGCCATTGCCTATGATACCGCCTCCATCCTTTTTACAACTGCCATGGATGAAGCCGTGGACTCACGGGAATCTCTAAAGAGCGCCCTCAAAGGGAAACGCATCTATGACGGGGCGACGGGCCCGACCCTGTTTGATGAACAGGGGATGGTCCACAGGCCCCTGTTTCTGATGACCATTAAAGATGGGGAATTTTTTGAAATCACTCCGTAAAATAGGCATCCTGGCCTGTGGCTTCCAGCACGGATTGCCAGAGTCTTCCATTGGGGTCCAGATGTTTTCTCTTTCCTGCGGAGGCATCCATGGGAACATGGACATAATGATTATTCCAGAAACTGACCAGAAGTTTTGTTTTCCCGGCCATTCCGGCATGGACGGCCTCCCGGCCGAGAAAGCCGCAAAACACACTGTCATTGGCATTGGCCGGAAGGCTCCGGATGATATAGCTGGGATCAATATATTTTAAGGAGATGGGAATATCCTTGGCTTTAAACCACTGGGATATCTTGTCCTTGAGAAAAAGTCCGATATCCATAAGAACCACATTGCCGGAAGGATCATATTGTTTTTCCTGGTCCTCAAAAAGATTCTGGCCGGCCCCTTCCGCCACGATCACCACCGCGTGTTGCCGATGCAGAAGCCTGTTTTCCAGGGCTTGTAAGAATCCGTTTTTTCCATACAAAAAAATGTCCACTTCCGGGATAAGAACGAAATTGGCATCCTGCTGGGCCAGGGCAGCGGTGGCGGCCAGGAACCCGGAGTGCCTGCCCATGAGTTTTATCAGCCCGATGCCGTAGGGATAGGCTTCGGCTTCATTATGGGCTCCTTTGATGGCAAGGGTGGCAACGTCCACGGCCGTATCAAACCCAAAGGATCTGGATACCAGATGGATATCATTGTCAATGGTTTTGGAATCCCGATGACGGATATTTTAAGATTTCTTTTTCAATTTCTTCGGCAATTCTCTTGGATGCCATGAGGGTCCCGTCAC
>JAAUSZ010000038.1 GCA_012031875.1 Desulfobacula sp. | reverse complement strand
ATGAAGCCATTGAGCGGTACGAGTCGGTGATCGGGAACCACGAGGAATTGCCCCCGGATGTGGAGACCCTGAAAAGCTGTGTCCGCCTCGGATGGACCTACGGGGCCGCAGGCGAGACCGCCAGGGGGGTGGGGCTGACCCGGGCCGTCCAAAAAAAGGCCAGGGCCCTGAATGCCCCGGACCTGGAACGCTACGCCACCCTGATCTTGGTCATCATCCTGACCGATGCCGGACGGATTGAGGAGGCGGAAGCCTTTCTCAACGAGGTGTTCAGTACGCCTGAAGAATTCCTGGACCCCTATACGCTCTGGCCCGGCAACGGGAAAAAAGCCTATTTTGCCTATCTTAAGGGCGACTATGAGAAGGCCTTTCACCATTTGAGCCGGGCCTGGGAAAATTCCAAGATCCTGGGCACCCCCCACCACCGGGGACCGGACAATATCGAGGTCATGCTGGGCCTGGAGGAAAGGGGAATGGTCCACCCGGAATGGAATTTTGAGTCGGACATCTCCTGGCTCCTGGACTGGCCCGATATTTATATGAAGGGCGTGGCTCTGAGGTTCCGGGCCCTCAAGGCCTTTAACGCAAACCAGGACCCAGGCCGGATCAGGGCGGACCTCAAAGAAAGCATCGCCCTGTTGACCCGGGCCGGGGCCATGATCGAGCTCTCCCACGCCCGGGTGTTGCTGGCCCGGGTATGGATCAGGGAGAATCATATCCCAAAGGCTGAGAAACTGCTCAAACCAGCCTGGGAAGTCTTTTCCAAGATCAATCCGGACCTGTTTCCCAGGGACCTGAAACCCTATCTGGACCGGGGGTCCAAAAACGCCCTCTGGGTGGAATCCCTGCTGGAACTGGGGGATGACCTGGGCGAAACACGGACCCGGGAGGACCTGCTGAGCCGGATCATCAAACACGCCATGCGCATTGCCGGGGCTGAACGGGGCTGCATCTTTTTAAAGCAGGAAAGCGGGCTGAAAATGGCGGCCAGCCGGAATATTGAAGCCCCCGAAGTCTTTTCCGAAGCCTTTGCCGCCCAGATACAGATGATTGAAAAGGTCGTTGAATCCGGGGCCCAGGTGGTCAAAAAGGCGGAGGGCGGCCGGGCCGACGGCAATCCGGAAGCCGCCGGATGGACCGGCTGTTTCCCGGTCCGGCTGAAAAACAAGGTCCTGGGCGTGATTTTCATGGACAGGGGGTCCACCCGGCTTCAGCTTCCCGAGGATGAAATCTGCCTCATGCGGATCATCAGCAACCAGGCGGCCGTGGCCCTGGAGAACATGGACGCCTATGAAGAAATCATTGATCTGAAGACCGGTCTGGAGGCGGAAACCCATTTCTACCGGGAAAACTATGAGGCCGGAGCCTTTCATTCCCAGATGATCGGCCGGTCCGAGCCCTTTAAAAAAATGCTGGATCTCGTCCATCAGGTGGCGGGGTCCGACACCACCGTCATGATCACCGGGGAAACCGGGGTGGGCAAGGATTTGGTGGCCCAGGCCATCCACCAGAACAGCGGCCGGTCCTCGGGGCCCTTTATTGCCGTGAATGTGGTTTCCCTGAGCCCGGAACTCATTGCCAGCGAGCTTTTCGGCCATGAAAAAGGCGCCTTTACAGGGCGTCCCAGACCCGGAAGGGCCGGTTTGAACTGGCCGGCGAAGGAACCCTGTTCCTGGATGATATCGACGCCTTTTCCCTGGATATCCAGGCCAAGCTGCTCCGGGTGCTGGAAACCCGGGAATTTGAACGGGTGGGGGGCGCCCGGACCCTGAAAACCCGGTTCCGGCTCATCGCAGCCAGCAACCGGAATCTGGAAGACCTGGTGGAACAGGGGCTTTTCCGGTCGGATTTCTATTTCCGGCTCAATGTTTTTCCTGTTAAAATTCCTCCCTTGCGGGAACGGGCCGGCGACATCCCCGGCCTGGCCCGGTATTTTATGAAAATATTTGCAAAAAAATTCGGAAAGGATTTTGACCGGATATCCAAAAAAGATGTGCAGGCCCTGATCAGCTACCGGTGGCCGGGCAATATCCGGGAGCTGCGCCATGTCATTGAACGGGCCGTGCTGCTCAGCAAAAACGGGAAACTGGAAATCCCGCCCCTGAATACGGCGGAATTTGCGGGAAAGGACCCGGGTGGGGATGAAAAAATTCTGACCCTCAGGGACATGGAGACCCGGCATATTCTCAGGGCCTTGTCCGCCTGCGGCGGAAAGGTCAGCGGCGCCGGAGGGGCAGCGAAACTCCTGGCCGTCAGGCCCACGACCCTGTATTCAAAGATGAAGCGGCTTCAGATTCAAAGGGAGGATTACCGGATAAAAGCCCCCTAGCCCCGTTGGATGCGGGACCAGGGGGCTTTCGCCAAGCCCGTCCGGTCAGGGAGGGTTTAAAACAGTTTTTGCTCATTTCCTCAATGGCCCTGGAGGTGGCTTCATAGACCCCGGGAAAGGAACTGAGATTCAATCCCTGGGTCAGGCAGGGAATGAAATAATGCTTTCCGCAACTGGTGCAGGCCTTTTGGACATGTTCGGCAATGATTTCCGGTTTCCAGTCCCTGCAATCCACCACGCCGCTGTCAATCTCTCCCATAAAGGAAATCTTGCCCCCGTACTGTTTGATCAGCTCCGGGGTGTTGTTGGTGGTCATGACGCCCTGCCAGATGTCAATGCCCATGTCGATCATATGGGGGACCAGGTTGGCGGCATAGGAATCGCTGTGGTGGACGATGAGTTCAATCCCGTTCTGTTTCCAGAAGCCGTACATTTTTTTATAGGGCTCCAGGAAAAATTCCGCAAACATGTCCGGCGACATGAAGGATGCGATTTGTCCGCCCCAGTCGTCGTGGTGGAACAGGGCGTCGGGTTTGATCCGTTGGATGATCTGTTCGGCATAACGCATCTCATAGTCCGTCAGAAAATCGATGAGTTCGTGCATGTATTCGGGTTCTTCATAGAGGTTCATCATGGCCGCCTCCATGCCCATGAGCATATGGGTCATTTCAAAGGTGCCCGAGGCAAAGAATACGGTGACGAATTTGTCCTTGCGGTCAACGGCATCGGCATGGGCGACGGCCGGGGCCCAGCGCTCATCGGAAAATTCAACGGAGGGGGCCTTGACCGTTTCCCGCCACCGGGTGATGTCCTTGAGCAGCAAATGGGCCTCATCATGGACAGGGAAGGCGCCCAACTGGTCCTTGGGCCAACTGTAGGTGATCCCCCATTCATTGGTGATGGTTTCACCGGGTTTGGGCCGGGTTCGCAAGGGGGCTTCCATAATGATTTCCAGAAATTCATACTGGTTGACAAACCGGTCGGGTTTGCCGCCTTTGATGGTTTCCATGAGGTTCTGCCGTTTGGTAAGCATGATGTTTGTTCTCCTTTTCGAGTCCTATAATGACAGGGCCAGTTCTTTGGCTTTGACGGCGGCGCTGCCGGCATCGGCGGCATAGGCGTCGGCCCCTATTTCAAAGGCGAATTCCGGGGTGACGGGGGCGCCGCCCACCATGATCTTGAATCCGGACAGCCCGCTGGACTTGAGGGCGGCTAGGGTCTCCCTCATGGCCGGCATGGTGGTGGACAAAAGCCCGGAACAGGCCACGATTTTGACATCCTTATGGTCTTTGACGGCCTGGATGAATTTTTCCGCGGGCACATCCACGCCCAGGTCCACCATATTGAATCCGGCGCTTCCCACCATCATGGACACCAGGTTCTTGCCGATATCGTGCAGGTCTCCCTTGACCGTGCCGATGACACAGGTGCCCAGGGAGGCGGCGGCCCCTCCCTCCAGATGGGGTTTGAGTACATTTACGCCCAGGGACATGGCCTTGGCCGCGATGAGCATTTCCGGCACAAAAATGGTCCCGGCTGAAAATTTATCCCCCACCACCCCCATGGCGTCAATCATGGCCTGGAGGATGTCCATGGCCGAGCCGCCCTCATCCAGGGCCTCCTGGACCAGCCCCGGAACGAGTTTGGTTTTTCCCTTTTCCACATTTGCTCTGACTTCTTCAATCTTAGACATAAGATATCCTTTCCCTATTTAGAATAATAATAGATTCAAATTTATTTTACCGGGCCGAAAAGCCCTTCCCGGTAGGCATTGATATATTCAATGCAGTATTCGTCGTTGCCTTTCAGAGCCTCGGTAGCGTAGATGAGCCCCATCATGTGTTTGTGCAGGGGGTTGATAATGGCGCTGTCCATTCCCGCGCCCATGGCCAGGACGAGAAAGGCCTGGTTGACGAATTTCCGGGCCGGCAGGTTGAACGAAATATTGCTGGCCCCGCCGGTGATGTGGATGGCCGGGTATTGGCGCTTGATCTCCCGGATCACCCTTAACACCGTATGGATGCCGTCTTCGGAAGTACACAGCATTTCAACCAAAGGATCGATATGGAGGCGGGAGGGCTCGATCTTGTACTCCGCCGCCCTCTGCATGATGGCGGCAAACACCTCCATGCGCTGCTCATAGCTTTTGGGAATTCCGGTGTCATCGCAGAGCAGGGCCGCGCATTCCCATTTGTGCCCGCGATCAGGGGGAAGATCACCTCTGTTTTGTCGCCTTCCATGGACACGGAATTGATGAGGCCCGGCCTTTTGCAAAATTTCATGGATCCGGCGCAGATCCGGGCGTCGGGGCTGTCGACGGCAATGGGCGTGTCCGTGGCTTCCTGGACCAGGCTGATGAGCCATTCCATGGTTTCAAGCTCCACGGTGGTGTCCGTGGAAGCGCAGACATCAATGAAATGGGCTCCGGCCTCGGCCTGGGTTCTGGCCAGGTCTTTGATAAATTCCGCATCCCTGCCGGCAATGGCTTCGGCCACGGAAGGGATGGCGCCGTTAATTTTTTCTCCGATAATGATCATTAAAATTGACCTCCTGAAAAATAAAAATGGAAGGGTTATACATTACACATACATCAGGTTGCGGGGCTTGCGCAATCCTCTTTCGCGGCCAGGGTCTTGGCAAACAGCAGGGTCAGGGCCGCCAGAAGGGAGCCAAGACCCATGACCAGCGCCACGGAAGGCAGGGCCGCCCCGGCCTGGAACAGGACCCCGGCCACGATGGGCGAGATCACGGCCCCGGCTCGGCCGATGCCGATGACAAAGCCGGTTCCCGTGGCCCGGACATCCGTTGGAAAGGCCAGGGCCAGGATGGAATAGAGGCCGGATATCCCGGCATTGCCGAAGAAACCGGCAAAGGCGGCCAAGAGTTTGATCTGGGCAAGATCGGCCCCGGTCCGGCCGAAGACGGCCACAAACACCGAGGTCAGTACCAGGATGAGTATGGTGAGTTTTTTAAGCGCCATCCGGGTGGTCAGCCAACCGAAGACCGCACCCCCCCAAGGCTCCGCCAAAATTGGCCCAGACCAGGACCCGGCCCGCCAGGGAGGGGGCAAACCCCATGTCGGCCACGATCTTGGGGGACCATTTCAAAATAAAATAAAAGGTGGTGATGTGCAGGAAATACGCCAGGGTCAGAATCAGGGTGACGGAAAAAAGCCCGGAGGAGAAAATGCCGGAAGCCGGTTTTTTTTCTCCGGCTCCGTCGATTTCCGGTAGCCTGTCAATGGGCTGAAATTTCATCCGCTTGAGCCCGGCATTGATCTTTTCCAGGGCGTTTTTGGGCTGTTTTTTCACCAGCCAGTGGACGGATTCCGGCACCAGAAAATACACGGCCGGGATCAGAACGCCGGTCATGACGGCCCCGGCATAGAAAATCACCCGCCAGTCGTGGGTCTGGAGCAGGTGGGAGGCCAGCATCCCCCCAAAGGCGCCCCCCAGGGGGTAGCCGATGACCATGAGGGAAATGCACATCCCCCGGCGTTTCACGTTGGAGAATTCAGCCACCACGGCATTGACGCAGGCCAGGATGCCGCCGATCCCCAGCCCCACCAGGACCCGCCACACCGACAACTGGATGGCGTCGGTGGCCGTGGTGACCAGGAGCATCCCGGCCGTCATAACCATAAGGCACCCCAGGAGCGTGGGCCGGCGGCCCATGCGGTCGGCCACGCCGCCCAGGAAAAAGGAGCCGATGGCCATGCCGATGAGTTCCATGGACATGACAATGCCCAGGGCCGCCTGGGGGGTTCCCCATTCTTTGGCGATCCCCGGCGCGGCAAAGCTGATGGACAGGACGTCAAACCCGTCAATGGCGTTCAGCAGGATGGTGATGATAACCACAATGACCTGGAGCGCGCTCATATTTTCCCGGTTAAGGGATTCCCTGGGGTCTTTCATATTCATCTCCTTTATGATCAGCTTCGCGCGGCGATTTCCTGCTGCATCCGCTTCTGGCTTTCCGGGGTGATGCGGTACAGCGCCAGGATGATGATCAGGCCGGCGCCGATGAACAGGGCCGGAATCAGGGCGATCCCGTTTTTAATGCCGGAAATCAGCTCCGGCGTGGGAGCCATATCCGCCACATATCCGGCCGAAACCAGGACCCCGGTAATGACCACGCTTCTGACAAAGATGGCGGTCTTAATGGGGAAACTGATGAGGGACATGATGAATCCCCTGGCGTTTTTGCCGGTTTTCCATTCCCCGTAGTCCACCGTGGCCGAATACATGGCGACCCCCAGGGCGTCGGGCATGCCGTAGCCCAGATAGGCCACAAACATCACGACCATGAAGGACACATGATTCATGGGCAGGGCCCAGACCGTCAAAAGCCCGATGATGAAAAGCGACAGGGACAGGACATAGATATTTCTTTCCCCGAATTTTTTGGCCAGGGGAGCCGTGGCCATGGCCCCGAAAAAGCAGACCACATTCAGGCCGGTAAAGAATACGGCAATGACGGACAGGTTGGTCACCACATATTTGAAATAATAAAAGGCCATGCCGAAAATGACAAACCGGCCCAGGTAGCGGCCCAGTTCCGCCAGCATCAGGCCGATGAGGGGCGGGTTCACGATGATCTGCTTGAACATCTCGCCGATGCCCATCTTGTCCGTGGCTTGCGCCTGGGGCTGGCCCGCGGAGTGATAGGCATAGTCTTTGGTGATGGAAAACAGGGTCCAGTAGCACAGGGTCATGAGGATGCCCGAAACAATCACCGTGAGGGTGCAGCCCAGGGCCTGGTTCCCGCCGCCCAGCAATTGGATGGACTTTGCGCCCACCATGGAAAAGCAGATGGACCCCAGGGAATTGAACATCCCCCGGTTGGAGGCCATGGAGATGCGCTCCTCCCTGTCCATGGTCATGGAATTGTTCATGGCGATGTGGCCGGCATAAAAAATATTCCAGATCAGGTGGGAAATGATAAAGCCGACGGAGATCAATACGGCATTAATGGTGGGGTCGCCGATTTTTGAAAACTGGAGCACAAAGAAGACAGCGGCCAGCGGCGGGCCCACCAGGAGCCAGGAACGGTATCTTCCCCAGCGCATGCTGCTTTTTTCAAGAATCACGCCGGCCGTGGGCACCCAGACGATGTCAAAGATGCTGGTGACCATGAGGACGGTGCCGGCAATGGCCACCGGGATCTTTGCATAGTCCGTCAGAAAGGCGGCAAAGAAAAAGATCTCCATATTCACAAAGAGCTGAAATCCAAACGAGGGTAATCCGTACAGGTTGATGACGGATTTTTTAAGGGTTTTTTTCCGGGGTTCCATGTTCCTCCAAAATGTTCGTTTACAGGCGCGGTTGTTTGCGCCGGTTTCAGGTTAATCAACAATGGCCCTTAACCAAAGGGCGGTCTGTGTCTCTATGGCAAAACCCGTGCCGGGAAGGCGGCCCTAACAAAATCCTATTAAAATCAGAAGCTTGCATCAGAAATGGAAATGCCTTACAGGCGGGAGTTTTTACGAAATACCGTAAATTTACCTTAAACCGATGAAGACGCCGGTCCGTGACGCCGGGTTGCACAGGCTTTGGTCCGGACATCGGCCATGCTGAATTTAAGCTTTGCATATGGATAAAAACAGTGATATGAGATTTTCTAACCAGGATAATGGATTGTCTTTATTGGAGATTCTTAAATTCATCATGTTATCCACATATGTGTTTGAAATAAAATACTAATTTATTCCTGAAATATATTAGAATATTTGCTCGACATGAATGATCAAGGGTTTGAAAAGAAAATTGCGAAAATGAATATATGGGCTGATGAATTGAGAAAACATTTAGTCAGCCTCATTACAAATGATCCAGCTTCAATCGTTTACCATTATACAGATGTTAACGGTTTAATCGGTATTATTACATCTGGTTGCATCCGGGCCACTCACGTAAATAGATTAAATGATACAAGTGAAAATATACATGGATTTGAGTTGGTGCATGAGCATGTGAGCCGAAACATGCCAAAAGAATCAAAGCCCTTATTTGATAAAGTTCTTTCGGAGTTTCATAGTGTTGATACATATGTTGCATGTTATTCAACAGAAAAAGACCAATTAAGCCAATGGCGTGAATATACAGGAAGTCGGGTAGGATATTGTTTGGGTTTCGAAACAAGCCAAATGGCAACCATTGACGATAAACTGCCTCCACTTGAAGCCGTTATTTATAAAGAACATCAAGTTAAAGATTTGATAGACCGTTTGCTTGCACGAGTGAATGAGTTTTTCATTAATAACCCAACATTTGGTGAAATCGAATTAGGACACGTATTAGGCACAGTAAGTGCCATGTTGAACAGTATCTCGTGTATTACGAAGCATCCAAGATTTGAAGAAGAAAAGGAATATAGGCATATCTATCAACCAGATAAAACTGAATTAAATTTACCACCTTGTTTTAAATCTGGCCGCTTTGGGCTGACACCCTATGTTGAAATTAACTTTTTGAAGCCGAAGTTTGTTCCTCTGAAAAGCATTATGATTAGCCCCTGCCACGATTTCGATCTTGAGAAAAAGAGTTAGAGATTTTTCTACAGAAACAGGGTTATGAAAATATAAAAATTGAAAAATCGTCAATACCATTAAGAAGATAAAAACTACACATAACCTTGCCAATTCAACAGACGGAGGAAAACGCCAGTACCTTCAGCAAAATTTGTTTGCGTAGCTGCGGATCGGCGGTTATATTTTTGAGGACAATAATCAATGTTAAAGCATTATTTAGAGAAAATATCTGAATGCGAATTTTCAGAAAGAAATATTGAAATACCAAAATTGGTTGCTAAGCAAAAGAATACGATGAACGCCAGAGGTCTTTTGAATTCAAGCATCACCTTGACAACAGTAGCAGATTTTTTTGCTGCTGAATTTATTGCACGGTGCGATTTCCTAAAAAATTTTATTTGTTCTCATTCGACGCTACTCAATAAAGAAAATGATGTTGATACCATTACTGAAGCAAAAACAATTTTTGAAAGTTTTTCACTTTCAGAACAAGGTAGAATGAAAAATCTCTATGAATCTTCTGTTAAACCAATTGAACAATCTCTATCAAACAGCAAAATGAAAGGCGATATAGAGCAAATGTTCATTGAAAAAATGGAACGCTGTATAAAAAAGAACAATCTCTATCTCGAACTGGCATTTAAAGAAATTGCAGCGGCAAAACCACAACTGACAAATCGATGGATTATTCTACAACCGAATTTTTGTGGATTCGGTGTTGATTTGATTGAGTTGTGGAATCGGTATGTTGGAAACATAACCAAGGCATACGGCGGATCGCCAAAAACGCGCGCCTGCTGATGCCGAGCGTAAAAAGATGAAAAAGAAATAATATGACCCATGTATAAAAAAAAATGCTATATAATTGCCGGTCCGAATGGCGCCGGCAAGACAACTTTTGCCAATGAGTTTCTTCCCATTGAGGGGGAGTGCCTCAATTTTATCAATGCTGATTTAATAGCAAAAGGTCTTTCTCCGTTTCAGCCTGAGAAGGTCGCACTTAAAGCCGGGAAATTGATGATCCAGCAGATGAATGAGTTGGCTTCAAAAGGCAAATCATTTGCAGTTGAAACCACATTCAGCAGCAAGGATTATATTGGCAGAATCAATAATTGGAAATCATCAGGCTATTTTATCATTGTCTATTACCTGAAATTACAATCGGTTGAGTTAGCAATTGAGCGTGTGAAGCTTAGAGTATCTAAAGGCGGCCATAATATACCCGAAGATGTTATCAGGCGTCGATATGAAAGAGGTTGGTTTAATTTTCAGCAGATATATAAGCATTTAGCCGATGTCTGGACGGTTTTTGATAATTCGGAAAAGCTCCCGATAATATTAGACGAATCAGAGGGATGAAGGATGAAAAAACATCATGAATATTCATTATTGGGTTTTCAGGCTTTAAAAAGAGCTGCGGTACAGGCAGCCAGGGAGGCCCAGATGAACAATTATAAAGTGCCCTATTGGGTGAATGGCAAAATTTCAGTTGAAATCCCTGAATTAATCACCGGACAATCTGCTCCACCTGATCGGGATTCCGCTGCCCTTGACTTTGAGTCGATTAAAGATAATAATCGACTCAAATACTGAGTTTATTAATTCCGTCAAAAAGGGGTGGGACCCATCCGATGAAATACATCTGGCAACACAAATCCTGGCCAATCCTCAAATGGGACAGTGCAGAACTGCTAACCCCTCTGGGAAATGTCCGGTTCAGCCAGGGGGACTTAATCGCCCGGATCAGGGCCCTGGGATTTGAAATCCGGGAAACGGCCCGGGCTGATGTTCTTGTGGAGGAAGCATTGAAGACGTCGGCGATCGAGGGTGAAAACCTGAATCCCGATGCGGTCCGGTCTTCCGTCGGGCGAAGGCTGGGCCTGCCCGAAGCAGGGCTGAAGGCTGTAAGAGATCAAAGAGCCGAAGGCCTTGTCGATATCTTATTGGATGCAACGGTTCATTATTCACAAAAAATGACCCTGGAACGGATCCGGGGCTGGCACGCCGCTCTTTTTCCGACGGGTTACTCCGGCATGGTAAAAATATCTGCCGGTCAATGGCGGGATGACGCCAGGGGGCCCATGCAGGTTGTGTCTGGGCCCATCGGGCAGGAAACCGTTCATTTTGAAGCCCCCCCTGCGGAAAAACTGGATAAGGAATAGAGGCCTTCATATCCTGGATCAATACGGAAGATCAATTGGACGGCATCCTGAAGGCCGGGCTGGCGCATCTATGGTTTGTCACCATCCATCCCCTTTGATGACGGCAACGGCCGTATCGCAAGAACCCTGACGGAGATGCTGCTGGCAAGGGATGAAGACGGCCCGGAAAGATTCTACAGCCTTTCTTCACAGATCATGGCCGAGAGAAGGGAGTATTATGCGGTTTTGAAGGCCGCCCAGGCCGGGGAGGGCGATATTACCGGGTGGTTGAAATGGTTTCTGGAATGTATGAACAGAGCCATACTGAATTCAGGCGCAGTATTGCAAAAAGTCATGAATAAAGAACGGTTCCGGCATGAATTTGCCCGGACAAGGCTGAACGAACGTCAGATCAAAGTGATTAACCGGCTTCTGGATGAGGGGGCCGGGGGCTTTGAGGGCGGGCTGAAAAACAAAAAATATATGGGAATCGCACATACCAGCCGCGCCACGGCCCAGAGGGAACTGGCCGACCTTGTCAATAAAGGCCTTTTGATCAAAATGCCGGGAGGCGGCAGGAGCGCCGGTTATGATCTTGATTGGCAAAAATGGTCCTCTTCCGGGGCATGAAAAGATGGGCAATGAAATCATCCTGGACCTGGACCCATCCTTTGATTTTTCCGTCCCGGGGACAGGGCCGGGACGGAGATCCGGGCCTCCCTGGACCGCCGGGCCTCGGTCAAGGACCTGGTGGAATCCTGCGGCATTCCCCACACCGAAATCGGGTATCTGGGGATGGATGGGAAAGCGGTGGGTTTTTCCCATATTCCCCGGTCCCCGGGCCGTCTGACGGTACGGGGCAT
Source organism: Desulfobacula sp. (assembly GCA_012031875.1). Lineage (GTDB taxonomy): Bacteria > Desulfobacterota > Desulfobacteria > Desulfobacterales > Desulfobacteraceae > Desulfobacula. The sequence continues at coordinate 16,094 of JAAUSZ010000038.1, read as the reverse complement.
CAGCCCGCCCTTTGATGTGGAGCGCCCGTCTTTCCTGAGGCCCGAGCCCCTTTCCGCCCTCCGGTTCATTGCCGACGCCAATGTGATCCGCCTGGGGCGGCTGATGCTGATCCTGGGGTTTGACACGGCCCTTTGCCGGAGGGGCAGCGATGGGGATATCGCCCGTCAGGCCCAAACCCGGGGCCGGATCATGCTGACCCGGGACACGGCTCTTTTGAAGCGCAAAATGATCACTTTTGCCCGGCGGGTCCGGGCCGACCTGCCCTATGACCAGGTTTCCGAAGTCGTTCATTTTTTCGGCCTGGAGCAGAGAACCGCCTTTTTTTCCAGATGCACGGCCTGCAATGTTTTGCTTGAACCCAGGGCCAAGGATGAAATTCTTCATCTCCTGGAACCCAAGACCCGGCTGTATTTTCACCGGTTTTTCCAGTGCCCGGAGTGCGGCCGGATATTCTGGAGGGGGTCCCATGTGGAGAATATGAGGGAAAAATTTTCAGCCCTGGGAATTTCAATAAACGGTTGATTTACGCCCCGGAGACCGTTATATTCGGCCTATCGCTAATTTAAATGAGGATCATCATGATTATTGTGACCACCCATAAGGGCTCTGATTTTGACGCCATGGCCTCCCTGGTGGCGGCGACCTGCTGTACCCCGGCGCCAGGCCGGTTCTGCCGACATCCATCAACGGAAATCTGAAAACCTTTTTATCCATTCATAAGGATTTGTTTGATTTTTATTCGCCCGCCGACATCACCCCGGACCATGTGAAAAAACTGGTGGTGGTGGACACCCATTCCTGGGAGCGCCTGGAGGGCCTGGACAAGCTGAAGGGGAAAAAAGACCTGGAAATCGTGGTCTGGGACCACCATACCGAGGGCGATATGGAGGCTTCGGAAAAGCATGTGGCTGAAATGGGGGCCACGGTCACCATGCTGGTCCATGAACTGAAAAACCGTAGGACCCTGATCACGCCCATCCAGGCCACCCTTTTTCTCATGGGGCTCTATGAGGACACCGGCAATCTGACCTTTCCGTCCACCCTTGCCGAGGACGCCTATGCCGCAGGGTATCTCCTGGACCGGAGGGCCGATCTGAACATCCTTTCCACCTTTTTACGGCAGGCCTACGGCAAAAAGCAGAAAGACATCCTCTTTGAAATGATCCAGAAGGCCGAGAGAAGCGAGGTGGCCGGGTTTTCCATCAGTATTTCCCGGATGGATATCGAGGGCCGGATCCAGAACCTGGCCATGGTGCTTCAGATGTACCGGGAGATTGTCAATGTGGATGTGGCCTTCGGGATTTTCAAGGATGTGGAGCGCAACAAATGCATGGTCATCGGCCGGAGCAATGTGGATGACATCAATATCGGCCTTCTCATGCGGAGCCTGGGCGGGGGCGGGCATCCCGGAGCCGGTTCGGCCCTGTTGCACGGCGTCAATCCCGATACCATCGAAGAAATGCTCGTGGAACTCATTTCAGGCAACCAGTATTCTTCCATCCGGCTTTCAGACATCATGTCCTATCCCGTGGTCACCGTCACCGAGGACACCAAAATCGAGGAAGTGGCCATGATCCTGAGGGATATGGGCTGCACGGGCGTGCCCGTGGTGGACAAGGACGGGAACGTGGTGGGCGTCATTTCCCGGAGGGATTTCAAGAAGGTCCGGAAAACCAAAGATATGCAGTCCCCGGTCAAGGCTTTCATGAGCCGGAAGGTAGTGACCATCGAACACCAGAGAAGCGCCATTGAAGCGGCCAAGCTCATGATCAAGCATGATATCGGGCGGCTGCCGGTCATGAAGGACGGCAAACTCATCGGCATCATCACCCGGTCCGACGCCATGATGTATTTTTATGATCTTCTGCCCGATTGAAGCTTCAGCTTTTTCCGGGCCTTTTCCGCCAGCTTTTCCCTGAAGATCTTGGAATTGTGGCGGATGTCCACGGGAAAGGCTTTTTCAATGAAAATATGCTCGATGCCCGAGGTCAGGGGGTTGGCCTTTGCCAGGGCCAGCAGTTCCCGGATAAAGGCCTTTTCATCGGCTATTCCGGCATGGGGCTCGATGAAGATGACGGGGGTTTCGTCGTTCTTGGGGCCCACCCCGGCCAGGGCGCTGCGGAACACCTTGTCATGGTTGTTGAAGATGGCTTCCACCGGAATGGTGAAAAGGGTTTCCTTGCGGGTCACCACCCGATGGTTTTTTCTGCCGCAGAACCAGATCCTGCCCTTGGAGTCCAGCCAGCCCAGATCCCCCATGCGGTGCCAGATCCTGCCGTTGGCATCCGGGATCTTGGCCAGCAGGTCCGCCTCCCGATTGTTGAAATAATGTTCCGTCACCAGGTCGGCCTGGACCATGATTTCTCCCACCTGTTTTTCCGGGGCCTTGATATTGTCGTGGATCTGGGTGATGGGATTGTCCGTGATCCGGATGATCTCCACCCGGGTATTGCCGATGGGCCTGCCGATGCATAGGCCGAATCCTTTTTCGGTAAGGGATTTGGTTTCCGCCAGGATCTCATTGGAAGCCATGGAGATGACGGGAACGGCTTCCGTGGCCCCATAGGGGGTGTGGACCTGGGCCTCACCCGTCAGCAGGGAGGAGAATTGCTCGATATTGGCCGGGCTCACCGGGGCCCGGCCGAGATGACCCGCCTCAGGACGGCAGTTTGATCTGGTGCTCCCGTCCATATTTCCCCAGGCGGTTGAGCAGGGCGGGGGAGGCGAACATATTGGTGACCCCGTGGTTTTCAATGGCTTCGATGATCTTGCGCGGATTGGCCTTTGCCGGTTTGGTGGGGTCCATGTCCGGGATCACGGCGGTCATGCCCAGGGCCGGGTCAAACAGGGCAAACAGGGGAAAGGTGGGCAGGTCGATCTCGTCGGGCTCGATCCGGAAATACTCCTGGATCTGCCGGATTTGGGCCTCAAAATTGCCGTGGGTGTAGACCACGCCCTTGGCCGGGCCGGTGGACCCGGTGGTGAAGACGATGGCGGCGGTTTCATCCCGGGTGGTTTTGGCATGGGAATAGAGCTTATAGGGGCCGGCCAGCAACTGGTCCAGGGTATAGCCGCCCCAGAACCAGCGGTTGCCCACGGTGACCCAGTGTTTGACGGATTTGAAATACCGGGGTTTGATTTTCCGGAGAAGGTGGGCCTTTTCTATGCCGATGAAGGCCACGGGCCGTCCTTCTTCCAGGCATTGGAGCATCCTCCCGAGCCCCATGCCCGGGTCCACCACCACCGGGATGGCGCCCACCTTGAACATGGCAAAGACAATGATGAAAAATTCCATGCCCGGCCGGACCATGAGAATGGTCCGGGTCCCCCGGATAATGCCGATCCGCTCAAGGCCGAAGGCCAGGCGGTCCGATTCCCGGTCCAGTTGGGTAAAGGTCATCTGGCTGTAAAGGACCCGGCCGGCCCTGTCTCTTCCGGCGGGGTAAACAACGGCTCTTTTGTATGGATAAGCTTCCCGGGATTTTTTCAGGCCCAGGGCAATATTGGTATAGGATGTCATAAGAATTTCTTTTTCAGCATATACAGGGTTCCCTTGATCAGGCCCTGTGGAGGCGTCTCTTCCGGTCGTATGGTTTGGGTCAGTTCCCGGGCGGGGGCAAGGGCCGCGCCTGCAAGTTCAGTCAGTTCCTTATTTTTTTCATTTATCTGGATCATGGCCTGTTCCGGGTTGACACGGAACAGAACGTAGATTTCTTTAACCGGTTTTTCGATTTTTAAAAAGCTTTTTTGCAGATTTATTTTTGCTTTTTCAAAGACGGCTTTTTCCTTTTCCGCTATTTTCCCCTGTTCCGGGTATTTTTTTGCAATGGCGTCGATCCTTGCGATTTCCTTGTCCATCAAAGTGATTTGTGCATTACAGGTCAGGATGGCGGCATAGAGATCCGGGAAATGGTCAAAACAGAAGCGGATCATTTCTTCCGGGAGGTTGATATGCTTTAATTCCGTTTTTTGATACACCGCTTTCAGGGATTCGGGGTCCTTGGGGGCGAAATACAGTTTATAGACCAGGAAAGAGGAGGCGCCCAGGGCAATGAGAACGAGGACGGCAATAAAAATAAGCTTTTTGGGGATTTGGATTCTTTTCTTTGTTTTTTTTTCAGGCGTTCCGTCTCCAGGTGTCTCAGAGATCTTGGAAGCCTTTTTTTTATCTTTTTTATCCTCAGGCTTTTTCCCCTTGTCTTTTTCCTTGTCTTTTTTTGAAGACTCTTCTGCGTCGCCGTCCTTTTTCTTTTTTTTCAAAAGCTTAAGCATATCGTCCCTCCTTGACCCGGCTGAAGACCCGCACCCTGACCCGCCCTATTGTGTTAAAAAGGCGTTGATCAGACCCAGGGTCTCTGCGGGTTTATCTTCAAACAAATAATGGCCTGCATCATGGAATACATGGGTTTTGGCCCGTGGAAACCGCCGTTTGAACTCATTTAAAAAGGTCAGGTCAAATACAAAATCCCTTGCTCCCCACAGAAACAGGAGGCGTGATTCGGACAGCAGATGCAGGTGCCGGTCCACATGATCCACCAGGGCATAACTCCGGTCTTTTTCACATATCGGTATGTCCTGGACAAATTTTAAGGTGGCGATGCGGTTTTTCCAGGAATTATAGGGTTCCGCAAGGCCGGCCTTCACCTGGCGGGGGAGTTTTGTTTCAGCGGCCAGATACAGGGCTCCCCGGGCAAAGGCATTGAGCCCGAGAACGGCCGGGACTGCAAAAAAAGGAAGGCCTTTGATGAGCCGCAAAAGAAAAGGAAAGGATTTTTCCTTGGGCAGGAAAAACCCGGAGGTATTGGTGATGACGATTTTATCGACCATTTCAGGGTGGCGCAGGGCAAAGGCCAAGCCGATCATGCCCCCCCAGTCGTGGACCACCAGATTTATTTTTTCCGTGATCTTCAGCCCGGCCACAAAGGTTTCAAGGTCCCTGACCCTGGATTCAAGGGTATAGGAATACGCCTCGGCGCCGGGCTTGTCGGAAAAGCCGCACCCGATATGGTCCGGGGCAATGGCCCGGAAATTTTTGGACAGGCCCGCGATGAGATTCCTGAAATAAAAGGACCAGGTGGGATTGCCGTGGACCATGAGAACGGGGGTCCCCCGGCCTTCGTCCACATAGTGAAGGGCCTGTCCCCCGATATCCGTGAATTTGGATTCAAAGGGAAAAAGTTCCGCAAAGGCCCGGGTGGAGGTCAGGGTTCCGTTGATGGATTTTTCTACCATCTGACACCCAGGATATAGCAGTTCAGGCCGGAGCCCACACCGATAAAGGCCACCAGGTCCTCCGGCTTTAAAAAGCCTCTTTCATCGGCAATGGCCGCGGTAATGGGAAGGGAAACCGTACCGATATTCCCGAGAAAAGGGAAGGTGCAGAAATCCTTTTGGATGTCCTGGTTCAGGGCCTGATAGAATTTCTGGTGGTGGATGGCCCCCACCTGGTGGCCGATAAATTTATCCGGCTCATGGTCTGAGAGGTCGAATTCTTTTTTAAATTCCATAAAAGTGTTCCGGGCCAGGGCCACCCCCTGCTCCAGGACATCCTGGGCCCGGGTTCTCATGATGACCCGGGAATGGGTGGGCATGCCCTTGTCTTCAAATCCCCACCGGCAAAGATCGTGATATTGAACGGCATTTCTCACCACCCCGCCTTTCAGGGCGTGTTTCCGGTTCTCCGGATTTCCCAGGGTGCCGTCGGTCAAAAGGACGGCCGCGGCCCCGGAGCCCCCGGTCATGGTGGCAATGGTGTCTTTGTAAAATTCAATGCTCTTATGGGCGTTGATTTCATCAATGGTGGCATCCACGATCTGCCGGGCCGTTTCACAGGACACCACCAGGCCGGCCTTGATATTGCCCAGCTCGATTTCATTGGCAATCTGGACCATGCCCGTGATCATGCCGAGACACGCGCTTTTCACATCAAAGACATGGGCCTTTTCCCCGATGTTCAGGCCGGCGGCCACAGCGCAGGAAGTGGAAGGCTCAAACCCGTCCTGGCAGACCCCGCAAAAGGCCAGGGCCCCGATCTCATCCGGAGAGATCTCTGCTTCGTCCAGGGCCCTTTGCCCGGCCGCGGCCGCATGTTCGGCCAGGGTATGATCCCTGTCCCAGTACCGCCGCTCCCGGATGCCGGTCAGGGCTTCCAGTTGGCCCGGCGCAAATCCGACAGCCCGGTAAAAGGGCAGAAGCCTTTGTTCCAGTTCCGCGGTGGTGACCACCCGGGAAGGCAGTTCATATCCAAAGGATTCAATACATACACGTGAATATTTCATTTTCGTCTCCAGAAAGATTCCAGGTCATCCTGGGTCAGCCCCGTCAGTTTCATGCCCATATTCCGGTAAAGAACGATCCTCAGATCGTCGGAAAACATGTGGGCATCGGCCAGGACATAGGGTTCAGGCCCATAGGCCATCTTTTTTATGTCTATCTCATACCGGGCCTTTTTTGTCAGGGGGGTCACCGGGCCCCGGCATTTCAGATCGCTTTCATTGCCCGGGAGAATATCATAATACACATCCTCCCGGTCGCTCACCCAGCCCGTTCTCTGGGTGAAAATCCTCAGGGCATGGGCGCAGCATTCATACATGAGGGTGCCGGGCATGACCGGATCATCAATAAAATGACAGGTTAAAAACCAGTCATCGGGCCGGATATCGGCTTCGGCAATAATGGACCCCAGGCCGAACCGGCCGCCCTGTGGGTCAAATTCCAGGACCCGGTCAATGAGGTGCATCCGGCCGCGGGGAAGGAAAAGCTTGCTCCCCAGGCGTTTGCCCTTAAAATCGGGTCCAAAGGCAAGCGCCAGATCCCCGGATCTCAGGGCATTGACCTGGTCCTTGGAAAATCCGGTCTTGAACACCGGGACCAGGGGGGAAAATTCAGGCAGGAGAGCTGTTTTTTCCGTATCCTCTTTTTTCAGGATAATCCCCCCTGAATTTTCAACCTCGGCTTCCGTAAAAAACCCCGCGCAGCCGTCCCTCATGGACATCAAAACTTGGTTGCCAATATAGCCCTTATAATGGAAAAAGAACAGGTAAACCTCCCCCTGCTTTAAGAACCGGTCGATTTCAATATGGTATTCAATGGTTTCTCCGGGCCGGGGCAGGTCCCGGTGAAAGGTCACTTTGGCATCCAGGAGCCGGTATTTTCTTTTTCCCTTGACCACATGGTCGATGCCCAGCCAGGCGCAGAGAAAGAGGTCGGCCTGGCCGGCTTCAATGGAAATGGACACCGGGGCCCTGCCGCCGTCCAGGTACCAGGCCCCCGCTTTGACATCGTGCTGGGTGACGATGCTTCCCGAAGTCAGGGACAGCATTTCCCCCCGGATCTCCATGATCCGGTCCACCAGCATCAGGGGCTCCGCCGGAAGCCTGACCCTCACCGGATAGGTGTCAATGATGTCAAAGGCCTTGCCCAGGACCTTGCCGGCCTTTCCCACGGCATATTCAAGACAGTCTTCCCGGTTGAGAAAGGGGGCCGGCAGCCCTTCTTTGCCGCGTATCCCGTCCGGGGATGATTCCGGTATCCGGGCCGGGAAAGGGGCCGGAGGGTGTCCTTCCGGGTTTTGAATGATGTGAGCGGCAAGGCGGGTCAGGGCCTCAAACTGTTTTTCCATTTCCAGCATATTCTGCTTTGAGAATTCCAGGAATTTTTCATGGGCAACAGCGGTTTCAGAATTTCCAGGGAAGAAGGGGCCGGAATGAAACCCGGGGTCCGGTCTTGGAACCGGCCCCCGGCTGGTTTTCAGAACCCTCCTTTTCCGCGGACCGTCAAGGGAGCCCGGGTTCCCATGGAGCGGAAAGGAGGGTTTAGCCGGGGGCTGTTGGCCGTTGTATGCCTCAAGAACGGCATGGGACACGGTGCCGGCCAGGGAGACCGAGGCGACACCGGCTTTTTTCAGAGGTCCCTGGTGATAAAGGCCCAGGGCCGCTTTGATGACGGAAAACAGGGAGGCGGCCGCGCCGGTGTTTCCAATGAGGGAAGTTGCGGAGGTAATGGAAAAATCCGGAAAAGAGGATTTGGGAAAAAGGGAGGTCAGCACTTTGCCTTCGGCTCTGTCATGGTCCGGGACCCCGGAGGCCGCGGCTTCATAGCGGCCCATGTCTGAAAGGCCGGTGCTGGAATCCCCCATGGCGGATTCCAGGGACCGCAGGTAAAGGGATTCCAGAACTCCGGGGTCAGGGTGTGTTTCACCGGGGACAGGCCCGCCCGAGGCTCCGGAAACAGCGGTGATTACCCCGTAAATCCGGTCCTTGTCCGAAACGGCCTGGTCCAGGCGTTTCAGAACAAGGGCCGCGGCCCCTTCAGAGGGCAGGATATCTTTGGAATGGGGTCTTGCCCCATCCTGAAGGGCAAATTGGCGGACATCCCCGGCCAGATCCACACACGCGCAGAGAAAGACATCGGTTTCGCCGGTTCCCAGGGAGTGAATGGCTGTTTCAATGGTTTTCATGCCGGAATCCGCGCCCGAGGAAAGGGTGAAACAGGGGCCGCCGAGTTTGAATTCCCGGGCCACACGGGAGGCCACGATGCCGCCCAGGGCGCCCAGGGTCCGGTTAAAGGTCAGGGCAGGGGAGAGTTGATCCTTAATCTTTTCTTCTGCCGGCCCCGCTGTCCATCTCAAATGAAAATCCGTGGCCCCATAATCAAATTCAATGCCCACGGCAGCCCCCATGCGATGCCGGGGCGGTTCTCCGTCCAGGGGCCGGGGGCTGATGCCCGCATCTTCCAGGGCGCCTTTGGCGGCCTTGAGCAAAAGGAGGTGCTGGGCCAGGATATCCTCCATCTGAAGGGGGGGGATGTGAAATTCCCCATAATCCATGGAAAACTCATCCAGGAAAAAGCCTTTTTTTGCCGGAACGGCATCGGCCCTTCTCCACCGGGCTCCGGGAAATTCCGGGGTCAATTGCTTTTTGCCAAAGACAAGATCCGTGAAACCGGAAAGGGAATCGCAGTCCTTTAAAAGGGTTCCCATGCCGATAACCGCGCAGGGAACCGGTTGAACCCGTTCCGTCTTTTCCGGTCGTGAAATGTGTTTGACCCCGGGCCGGGAAGGGGGCCTGTATTCTTCGACAAGGAGGTGGGCATTGATGCCGCCGAATCCAAAGGCGCTGATCGCGGCCCTGCGGGGAAGGCCGGGGCCTGAGGGTTTCCATTCCTCAGCCTCGGTCTGGACCCGGATACGGGAATGGTTTAATGGGCTTTGGGCCGAAGGTTCGGTGAAATTCAGGGAGGGCGGCAGGACGCCCCGGTTCATGGACAGCAGGGTCTTAATGAATCCTGCTGCCCCGGCAGCGGTGAGAAGATGGCCGATCATGGATTTTACGGAGCCTATGGACAGCGGGGCCCCGGAGCAGCCGGAAATACGGTAAAGTTCATGGATGCCGGCAATCTCCACCGCATCCCCCACAGGGGTGCCGGAGCCGTGGCATTCCATGTACTGGATGTGGGACGGGGACCATTTGGCCTGTTCATAGGCCCGGACCATGGCCCTGACCTGGCCTTCCGAGGCCGGTCCCACCAGGGTGCCCTCGATATCGTTGGATACTCCGGCCCCCGTGATCACGGCATGGATGGTATCGCCGGATGCCAGGGCGTCTTCCAGCCGTTTCAGGACCACGATGCCGGCGCCCTCGCCCACCACCAGCCCGTCCGCGGTCCTGTCAAAGGCCGCGCACCGGCCCGAGGGCGACAGGGCCTGGAGCTGGGTAAATCCGATCTGGGTATACAGGGCGTCGGGCCTGGAAACGCCGCCCGCCACCATGATATCCGCTTTTCCTAACTGCAGGTGCTTACAGGCCAGCTTGACGGCAAAAAGGGAGGAGGCGCAGGCCGCATCCAGGGTGAAACATCCGGCTTCAAAGCCCATGGCCCTGGCCAGGATGGCGGCGGGAAGAAAAACCATGCCCGTATTTAAAAAATCTTCAGGGCCGGGGCTTTTATACGTTTTCCCGCACAGAAGCTGCCGGGAAAAATCCGAGGACCGGTCCGTGGGAAGGGCGATGGCCGCAAGAATCACCCCGGTCCGTTTTGTATTTTCCCGGGTGTGGCTGCATTGTAAAAACGCCTCCCGGCCGGCATGGAGAACCAGTTGATGGACCGGATCAAGCAGGGAAAGAAGGCTTGGATCCATCAGAAAACCGGAAGGGTCAAACTCAAAATTTTCAATGAGCCCGGCCTTGTCTGAGACAGCCCTGTCCGGAAGCGGGGTCTTGGAGACAAAGTCCTGAACCGGCCCGGCCCATCGATGATCCGGAACCCGGATGATGCAGTCTTTTTTGTCAAGGATATGGTCCAGGAAAATTCTGGTGTTCCCGGCCTGGGGGAAGACCCCGGCCATGGCGACAACGGCTGTTTTTCCGCTCATTTTTTTCATATGGGCTGATATAATGGATACCCCGGCCGATTACAAGGAGGCAATGTAAAATTTGTGTAAAATGCCGCTGGTCTGCCTGATTTGCAAGGGGCTAAGTCGCCTGAAAATCAGGTAAAAATCAGGAAGAACCCTTTGATAACGGATCTTGCCAGGAGCCACAGGGTAAGGCTGAAAAAGATCAGGGCCAGGCCTTGGTCAAAGCGGTTTTCTTTCCTCTTTTCGTCATATCCCATGACCCAGCCGAAGAATATACCGGAAAAAAGCCCGCCGGCATGGCTCCAGTTGTTGATATTGGGCATTAAGAATCCGATGACCACAAGGCTCACCACCCATCCTGAGGTTTGCTTGTACACCAGTTTTCCCCAGGTCCCGCCCCTGGATTTGCCGAAAAAGAGCAGGGCGCCGATGAGGCCGCAAAGCCCGGAGGAAGCCCCGATGGTCAGATAGACATTGCCCAGATAGGACAGGAGAAAACCTGAAATCCCCGTGAGGGTATAGATGGAAAACATCCGGTACAGGCCGAATTCCTGCATCACCAGCGGGGCCACCGTGCGCAGGGCCAGCACATTGAAAATGATGTGGAGAAGCCCGCCGTGAAGCCAGTTGGCCGTAATCAGGGACCACCAGGCCTCGAATTTGACAATGGGCAACCGGCCGGAAGCCCCGAGAAAATTCAGGACATCCATGGAGGGAGTCAGGGCATAGAAGGGATTCAGGCTGAAGACCATATTCCTGCCGCTATAGATCAGGCTGACGGCGTACATGAAGATATTGGCGGATATCATGGCCTTGAGGACAAGGGCAGGGGTCGGAAATGTCGGGCCGGACTTGTTTTTCATCATTGTTTTCAGCCCTGTGGATTCATGCCCCGGTGAAATTCAACCGGGGGTCTCGGTTTTGGATTACTGTTTCAGGGCCTTTTGAATCACCTCTTCCATGGACTGGTTGACAAAGTGTTCAAGCTTTCCCGGAGTAAAGGTCATCTCGGTTCTTTCCAGGGTCAGGGAGACGGGGATGGTTTTCAGTTCATTGCCGTTTGCGGCTTTTCCGATGAACAGGGTGAGATCAATGTCCAGAACCATATCGGTGGTGGCCCCCTTTTTCTTGGCCCGGCATTCAAATTTATTGATCTGCCCGGCCACGATCTGTTTAAGCCCGCCCAGGCTATCCTTCACCCCATTGGGAGACAGCTCCCAGGGGGCCATGGGGATGACTTCAAACCCGGTTTGCTCAAAATAATCTCCCACGGCTTTATTCAGGGTGTCGGCAAGGTTCATGCCCTGGACAAAATAGGTTTCCTGGCTTCGGTCCATGAGTACCCGGTAGCCCACATACCCGCCGTTCCTGTCGGCCCTGTTGTCTTTGAACGGGGCCAGGCCCATGGAGCCGGTCTGGGTTTTTTCGTGATCCGCGGTATAGGAAATATCGATAAATTTCTGGCCGGGGGTTGCACATCCCAGCAAAACCAAAAAAATGAAGAGCACCCATCCTTGTTTTTTCATGAAACAGTCTCCTTGTATTAACATCAGTTCAGCTTGATATCATCAATCGTGACGCTGTTCAAGTATTCTTTGACGGCCCCCAGGGTCAGGGTGAACATTTTTGTTCCGGTCAGAATGGCGGCCGGGTTGTTCTCGCAGTGACAGGTGGATGCAAAGGCAGGTCCCATGATGACGGCCGGGTTTTGGGAGGTTTCCGGGTTTTCCCGCATGGCATTCAGATAGGTATCGAGCCGCGCTTTCAGAATTTCGAAATAATCAATGGATTTGCCTGTGGTGGTCTGGGTCAGGCTGGAAATACCGCCTGAGATTTCCCTGATGTTTTCCCAGAAGGCCTGGGTCAGAAAGCCCTTGTTTTTGTCCCCGGAGGGCATAAAAAAAGAAAGGGCCCATCCCACGCTGAGAATTTTCAGCAATTGAAGTTCATATTCAAGGGTGGTCATGTTCAGTCCGGCGCCGGCAGGGACCGCGGCCAGAAGCTCTTTTACATCCTCCCGGTCAATGGCAAAGGCGGAAAGGGCTTGGGCCATTTTTTCAATATTTAAACTTAGTTTTTTCTCCTGGCCCATGACTTCCTCCCCTGTATTAAATTCATGTACAAATTAATTCACTTATGTCATTATTCCATGACTCTAAATAACAGCACAAACAAAAAGAGTAAACTTAAAAACAATGATTAACATCGATCTTAACCTGTTTGTGACTTTATCCGGATACCTGCCGGAGCATCATAAATGCTTTGAAATTCATGGGGATACAACCGTGGAAAAACTGATCCGGGATCTGGGGATTCCGGATGAGCTTGTCAAGCTGATCTTCATCAACGGAAAGCGCCAGGACCGGACCTATAGATTAAAACAAGGAGACAGGGTCGGGCTCTTCCCGCCCGTCGGAGGCGGGTAGGCAATGGATTCATCGAGATTTAAGGCGCGCTACGACCGCAATTTCAACACCTTTTCCCCCGGGGACCAGAAGAAACTGGGGGCCGCCACAGTGGCCATTATCGGCCTGGGCGGCCTGGGCGGCGGCGTCTGCGAAATGCTGGCCAGGGTGGGAATAGGAAAACTTGTCCTGGTGGACGGGGACGTGTTTGAGGCCGGTAATTTAAACCGCCAGGTGCTTTGTGAAGAACGCCTCATGGGGGTCCCCAAGGCAGAAGCGGCAAGGGACAGGGTGAAAGCCGTGAATTCGGAGGTTGAGGTGATCCACCGTGTTGAATTTCTGGATGAAAACACCCTTTGTGACACCATTAAAGGCTCGGATGTGGTCATGGACTGCCTGGACTCCATTGACACCCGGTTCAGCCTTCAGGATGCGGCAAAAAAAGCCGGGGTTCCCATTGTGTCCGGGGCCATAGCCGGGGTCACAGGTCAGGTCTTTGCCATTTTCCCGGAAGACCGGGGATATGCCTTGATCTATGGGGAAAAAAGCCGGAAACAGGGAAAGGGCGTGGAAACAAAGACCGGCAACATTGCCTATTGCGCCCTTTTCACGGCAGCCCTCCAGGCTTCGGAATGTGTGAAGATTATTTTGAACCGCGGGGACATCCTTCGCAACAAGCTTTTGATCGCAGAACTGTGGACCAATGTATTTGAGGTGGTGGACCTTGTCTGATTCCTACCAGGAGGCGGCCCGTATCATCAGATCCGCCAGACGCTGTGTGGCCTTTACAGGGGCCGGGATTTCCGTTGAAAGCGGGATCCCTCCCTTCCGGGGAGAAAAGGGCCTCTGGAATCAATATGACCCCGAGACCTTTGATATCCGGTATTTTCACAGCCATACCAAGGCGTCCTGGGAAGTCATCCGGGAAATTTTTTACGATCTTTTCGGAAAGGTTGTGCCGAACCCTGCCCATTATGCCCTGGCAGAGCTGGAGGCAAAGGGCCGGCTCGGCTCGGTGATTACCCAGAATGTGGACAACCTTCATTATGACGCGGGCAGCAGAACCGTCCATGAATTTCACGGGTCCCTGAAAAAACTGGTCTGCCTGGGCTGCCGGGCCAAATACATGATTTCGGAGATTGACCTGACCCGCCTGCCGCCGGAATGCGAGGCATGCGGCAAGGTTTTGAAACCGGATGTGATTTTTTCGGGGAAGCCATTCCCGAGCCTGCCCGGACAAATTCCTTTAATGAAACTCAAAATGCCGACTGCTTCATCCTGATCGGCACCACGGGGACGGTGGCCCCGGCCAATCTGATACCTCCGGCCGCCAGGGCCAACGGCGCAAAAATCATTGAAATCAACCCTGTTGTGTCTGAATATACCCATTCGGTCACGGATGTGTTTTTAAAGGAAAAGGCCGCAGCGGCTATGGAACAGTTGATGGAAAAAGTGAATGAAGAATGATGAATCAGTTGAATAAAAGGAGTCTTGAATGCCGGGAGAGTGTATTTTCTGTAAGATCGTCAACCGGGAGATGCCGGCTGAATTTTTATATGAAGATGAGGCCTGTGTGGTTTTCAGGGACATTCACCCTGCCGCGCCGGTCCATCTTTTGCTGGTGCCTAAAAAACATATCAGAAGCGTCAACGATCTGAAAGATGAGGACAAGGGCATTGTCTCCCATCTTTTTCTGATTGCACGGGATATGGCAAAACAGAGCGGGGTCAGGGACTCGGGATATAAGCTTCTGTTTAATGTGGAAAAGGGCGGGGGCCAGGTGATCTTTCACCTTCACCTGCATTTGATCGGCGGCTGGAAAAAACCATGAAGGATGTCGCGGTCATCCAAATACTGGCGCCGGGAGAATCCCGGGTCATGTACGGCGGGGATTGCATCCGGTTTGAACTCCTGCTTTCAAAAAAAACGGCCGGCCGGCCTGGGTCAGAACCAATCTCGGCTCAGCGGCCGTTTCCAGGCGGGAAGTCATATCCCGCATTGAGAAAAATGAAATCAAGCTGGACGAAGCCTGGTATGATATTGAAATGGAGAGGAAGGACACCCTTGTCTTTCAGATTGTCCTGCCCCTGCATGAGACCGGATATTTCCAGGCCAAATGTTTTTTTATCCCGGAAAACACAGCTGTCCCCATCTGGCCCCAGGGCGGGAATTCCATTATCAATGTGGAGCCGCCGGGCACCTGCTGCGCCAATATCATTTACAACGCCTTTGTCCGGCAGTTCGGCAAATCCAAAGCCGGTTCCGTGGAAGACAGGGATTTGTCGGCCATCATCAAAGAGATGGATGCCAAGGGATATACGGTGATCCCGGAATCCGGGAAATTCCGGGATTAAAGCGGGAAGTGGAATTTATTTTTTCCCGCCTGGGGTGCCGGGTCCTGCATCTTCTGCCCATCCACCCCACCCCCACCACCTATGCCCGGATGGGAAGGTTCGGCAGCCCCCTACGCGGCCTTGAATTTTACGGAAGTGGACCCGGCCCTGGCCGAATTCGATCCTTCGGCCACCCCCTTGGAGCAGTTCATGGAACTGGCCGACACCGTGCATTTTCATAACGGCTATAATTTTTATGGACATCGCCATCAACCATACCGGCTGGGCTGCGTCCATCCATGAGACCAACCCGGAATGGCTGGTCCGGGGGGATGACGGCCGGATTGAGGCCCCGGCGCCTGGGGAACGGTCTGGGCCGATCTCACCAAACTGGATTATACCAATATCGACCTCTGGAAATACATGGCCGATGTGTTTTTGCTCTGGTGCCACCGGGGGGTGGACGGTTTCAGGTGCGATGCCGGATATATGGTGCCGGTGGAAGCCTGGGAATATATTGTGGCCAAGGTCAGGACCGAATATCCGGAAACCCTTTTTTTCCTGGAGGGGCTGGGCGGACTCATTTCAACCACAAAGACCCTTTTGAGCCGGGCCAATTTCAACTGGGCCTATTCGGAACTCTTCCAGAATTATACCCGGGAAGAGATTTCCGGGTACCTGCCCCTGGTCCATGAGATTTCAGATACCTGCGGGAATCTGATCCATTTTGCCGAAACCCATGACAACAACCGGCTGGCCTCGGTTTCAAAGCAGTACGCCAAAATGAGGACCGCCCTTTCCGCCCTTTTTTCCGTCTGCGGAGGGTTCGGATTCGCCAACGGCGTGGAATGGTTCGCCACCCAGAAGATTGATGTCCATGAATCTTCCAGTCTGAACTGGGGGGGACAGGGTCAACCAGGTGGATTATATTGCAAAGCTGAACCTGATCCTGAAACACCACCCGGCCTTTTTCGCCCACACCAAGCTTGCCCTGATCC
>JAAUSZ010000037.1 GCA_012031875.1 Desulfobacula sp. | reverse complement strand
ACGATCCGCCTGGCCAGGATTTCGGCTGCATCCAGGCAGGCAGGGCTTCTCCGGTTTCCCGGCCCAGAACGCTCAGTTCCGTGCAGGCCACGACCGCCAGGCCCGCCCCCTTTTTTGCAGATGGTCCCGGACCCGGCCATATTCCTCGTGAACCCCGGGGCCCAGGTCCCCGGCCTTGACCTTCCGGATGACCCGGAAAAGCCGGTCCTGCTCCTCCGGGTCCGGATGGATGATCCGGATTCCGGCGGGCCCCAGGATATTTTCATAGAGCCCGGTGATCCGGATGGCCGGGGAGGCCAGGATACCCAGGTCAGAGCAGTTTGGATGAAATTCCGTCAAATGATCCAGAACCGATTTCACCATATGGATAACGGGAATGCGGACCGCCGCGCATACGGCGTCATAATAAACATGGGCCGTATTGCAGGCAATGGCCAGGAAATCTGCGCCGGAGGCCTCCAGGCCCCTGGCCATGGCGGCCATGCAGGGACCGGGGTCCTCCCCCCGGCCTTCGATGATGGCCGCGATGCGGGACGGGATCTTGGGATTGCTGTCCACCAGGCAGCGGATATGATCCCCGTCGTCCAGGGCCGGGGTCAGCCGGATGATGCGCCGCATGAGGTCCACCGTGGCCTCGGGCCCCATGCCGCCGATGATGCCCGCTGTTTTTTCCCGGGTGTCCGTCATCCCCGGCCCCTATCTGAAGGACTCCATATAAGCATACAGGGCCGGAGACCCGCCGGTGTGGAGAAAAAGGAGGTTGGCCCCTTTTTTGAAATGCCCCTTGCGGACAAAATCAATGAGCCCGGCCGCGGCCTTGCCGGAATAGACCGGGTCCAGGAGGACGGCCTCGGTCCTGGCGAAGAGGGTGACCGCCTCCACCATGGCGGGCGTAGGAAGGGAATAGCCCGGCCCCACATAATCGTCAAAACAGACAATGTCCTCGGGGGCCACCCCCCATTTTAAACCCAGCTTTTCAGCCGTTTCCATGGCCAGTTGATAAACAATTTTTTCCTGGATGTTCTTGGGCCTGGATACATTGACTCCCCGGACCGGAATCCCGGCATTGACCCCCTTCATGCCCACGGCCATCCCGGCATGGGTTCCGGCCGAGCCGGACGGAACAATGATGCAGTCCATATTCAGATGCAGGGCATTGAGCTGACCCATGGTTTCTTCGGCGCAGGCGGCATAGCCCATGGCGCCCACGGCATTGGACGCGCCGCCGGGAATAATATAGGGTTTTTTGCCCAGGGCGGCCAGGGAGGCGGCTTTTTTTTCCATGGCGGCCTTCATGTCGGTTCCGCCTTCCACTACCTCAAGGCTTTTGACACCCAGGAGTTCAAAAAGAAAATGATTGCCGGAGCCGTCCTTTTTATAGGAGCCTTTCACCCGCTCCTCCAGGATCAGGTGGCAATCCAGGTTTTCCTTCACGGACCAGGAAAGGGTCAGGCGGCAGTGGTTGGACTGCACGGCCCCGCAGGTGATGATCGTATCCGCCCCCTTGGCCAGGGCGTCGCCCAGGCAGAATTCCAGCTTCCGGGTTTTGTTGCCTCCGGCCGCACCGGGAAGCAGATCGTCCCGTTTGATATAAAGGTTGACCCCCTTTCCCAGGGCCCGGCTCAGGGCGGGCATGGGTTCAATGGAGGTGGGGGCCGGGATATAGTGTCGTCTTGGAAATCGCGTAAAATTCATGGGACATCCTTTGTCTTTTTCTGTTTGTATCCATATTCAAACACGTCATGACAGAAAGATATACGGCCCTTTCCAGGGCCTTGTCAAGGGCAGGCGGAACAGGAAAGCGCAGATAAAAAAACAAAATGCTTGCCATTCGGCAGGGATATGATATTGAAATCCCGGTAAAAAACCCTTAGGATACAGGCATGACCCAGAAGAAAACCCATGTTTCGCCGGAACAGCAGATCCTGAAACCGCCCCCTTCCACCGGAGATGGTTTTGCCGACAGTTGTTTCGCCCTGGACTTTCTCCCCTCCCCCGACGACCGCTCAGGCTCCCGGATGGAAGGGCTGAAAGAGGTCCCCGGGCTGGTGAAACAGGGCCTTCTGAACGAGGCCTGGATGATCCTGGACAAGCACCACCTGGAGATCAAGGATCTTGATTTCATCTATGCCTTCAAGGCCCTGATCCTCCAGAAAAACGGCCAGGCGGAAGCTGCGGAAAAAACCCTGCTGGCCGGGCTGAAATTCGGGCGGGGAAAATTTCTCCTCTACGACAGGCTGGGGGCCCTCGCCTTTGAAACCGGCCAACTGGCCGAAGCCGTGCGCTGGTGGATCAAAAGCATTGTGGCCATGCGGATGCTGAACCAAGTCACCATGTGGGAGCCTTTTTTATATCTTGCCTCCACGGCCGGGCCCTTTCCGGCGAGACCCAGGCCCGGATCCTCACGGCCTTCGTGACCCGGCTCTCCCCCCATGGGGAACTCAGCCTGGACGACAAGACCCTGAAACGAATCAGGGAACAGGCCCGGGGGCTTCCGGCCCCCTCCATCCTGAAGGCCCTGGATGTCCTCTGCCTTCATTTTCTCCAGGCTCCGGACAATGCCCCCGGCCCTTCCCTTGCAGAATCTCCCCAGGCCCCGGCAGACAGGGACCCCCTTTTGCCGGGCGGCAGCCTGCGGGGCCGGGGAATTCCCCCCTGGCTCCTGCGCCTTGCCGTGATCGCCCTGTGCATGGCCCTGATCCTGCTCTTTTCCGGTTCCTGAAACCGTCCGGGGACACGCCGGACATGAAGGCCCCGGCCCCCCCGGAGATCCGCCAAAATTCAGGGCCGGTTGAAGAAACAAAATATCCGCTGCCCCCGGAGCCGGTTGCCGGGCCCAAGGCGGAAAAGGCGCCTGTTGCTGAGATTGACGCAAAAAACCGGACCGGGCCGCCGCCGAAACGCTCATCCCCCATAAGGAAAAACCGTCTTTTCTCAAACCCAAGATCAAAACCGTCCACCCGGACATCAAAAGAAAGGATGAGGCCGAAACGGCATTCTGAACTTCCGGAAAGCCTTTTTTGGACAACGGGCGTTTATATCATCTGAGCGCTTCCGTAATCCGTCTGCAAAGGAGCAGGACTTTGTTGGTTATTTCATAAGGCGGGCTTCGCAGCGCATCAATGATAGTATCATTGATACTATCAAGCAGATCTTCGACGCCTGGATTGAACGATGTGGGTGAGCGGTGCATGACTTTTTGCGCGCCTAACTGCAAACGCATTTTTATGTAACAAGATATTGCATTACATTGAAATGCCTACCGCTAAAGGGATTATGCACATCAAAATAAAAATGACTACAAATACAAAAAGCATCTTCCTCGCTCTCAACCCTTTTTGTGTCAATTTCGAACTCATTACTATAAGGTTGAAAGGGTTCCAGAGCGTATCTCGCCACATATCAACTTGTGGTTTTCTCATGGCAACAACCCTAAACATATAAAAAACTATCGTAGCCCAAACTATGACGATGCATCCGATATAGATTTTCCCCAACAATTCGTCCATTATCAGAACAATCAGCCTTTCGGTTATTGTTGCGATTCACATAACATATTGCTGCACGAAACGTACACTTTTTGTGTGTCCCGTGCAGCAGCATCGTTATATGCATTTTAAAAATATTGAAATAGGTCGCCTACTCTTTATTTTTGTTTGAGTCCTGTTGATCTTCTTTAGATAAATTTTTAAAGTATCTCACATAATCCTCAATCCCTGCATAGCTAAAATCGTTAGGATTCTCTTCATATGGCATGCCGTATTTTAGATGGTCTCTATAGATCATTCTTTTTTCTATAAACCCCATTGCCCATCGTTTAACCCGTTCAACGTTTATAATGCTTAAAAGAGTAGGGCAAATTACTGATAGTATAATTGAAAGCATTATCCAGTTGTAAACTTTGATTTCTGGATAAAAGCCAGAAATTAAAAGGAAAAGCGCGGACACAGAAGTGCCAAACCAACAAATAGCTTTAGCAAAGGATACATGGCTATTATAATTATTTAATAGATGCATTCCAAAATCATATGTGGTTTTTTTGCCACCGAATTTTTCGATTTCCTTTTCTTGAACTACAGCTTTCTCAAGAATTTTTTGAAGCATATCTTTGAAATTTGGTAACAAATTAAAAACGTAAAAAATAATATTTAGGCCAAAAGACAGTTCGAAAATACTATTGAAACAGGAAATTGTAGAAGTTTTAAATACAAACCATTCGTTAACTAAAATAATTAAGCAGTAAATACTCAGAAAATTGGTAACAAATGTTATTGAGTTTATTCTTTGGAGAAAATAAATATCATGATCCAAAGCTATTGGATTCTTTCTAAGTTTTTCATCAACTTTCCGCCCAATAATTAGAGATGTAAGAAGCATTGAAAGTATGATGAGAATCCATTCAAGCTGGAGAGAATAAAAATAGGCCCACAAACTTTTAAATCCTGTAGTCATTTAAAAAATTCACTTTAGATGGTTGTGCTTGGCATATAGCAGGTTAATATGTGTTTCCGTCCATCACCAGGACCAAGCCCACCTATCTGACCGGATACCATGCAAAATGAATTCCATCCCATCCGGATATGAGTGTTCGCTCAACCTGGAAATCCATACCAATAATCAAGACGGCATGCAATTCTTTTTTTCCAACATATTAAATACTTAAAATCCCTCGTTGTGACCCCACCCATCAAATTTATCGGAGACCAATCTGAATCTCAGAAACGAATGGCCATTCTGGGGATGAAAAATAAAATTTCCCGGGGGGCAGGCCCACATTAATATTTGCCTCGGATTTCCAAACTGTGTTAAAAAGGAGCTTTAAATTTAACACTCAGGTTGGGGATATAAATGGAAACAGAGACGGGTAAAGGGCATTTCATCGAAGCCATCATCAGAGAAGATATTAAGAACCATAAAAACAACGGCAGGGTCGCCACGCGGTTTCCGCCGGAACCCAACGGGTATCTGCATATCGGCCACGCCAAATCCATCTGCCTGAATTTCGGCATGGCCGGCAAATTCCGCGGCAAATGCAATCTGAGATTTGACGATTCCAATCCGGCAAAGGAAAAACAGGTTTATATCGATTCCATCCAGTCCACGGTGACCTGGCTGGGCTTTGAATTCGGGACCCCCTATTATGCGTCCGACTATTTTGACCGGCTCTATGAATTTGCCCTGGAACTGATTCAAAAGGGCAAGGCCTATGTGTGCAGCCTGGCCCCCGAGGAAATCCGGGAATACCGGGGCACCCTGACGGAGCCCGGCAAAAACAGCCCCTACCGGGACCGGTCCGTGGAGGAAAACCTGGATCTCTTCGCCCGCATGAAGGCCGGGGAATTCGAGGAGGGAAAGCATACCCTCCGGGCCAAGATCGACATGGCTTCTCCCAATATCAATCTGAGGGACCCCATCATCTACCGGGTCAAAAAGGCCTCCCACCCCAGGACCGGGACCAAATGGTGCATCTATCCCATGTATGATTTCACCCACAGCCTTTCCGACGCCCTGGAAGGCATTACCCATTCCCTTTGCAGCCTGGAATTTGAAGACCACCGGCCCCTGTACGACTGGATCCTGGATGTCCTGGACACCCCCTGCCACCCCCAGCAGATTGAATTTGCCCGCCTGAATATCAATTATACGGTCTTAAGCAAGCGCAAACTCCAGAAACTGGTGGAAGAAGGTCATGTGGACGGCTGGGATGACCCCCGGCTTCCCACCCTGGAGGGCATTCGCCGGCGGGGGTATACGCCCGAGGCCATCCGGAATTTCTGCGACCTCATCGGCGTTTCCAAAAAAGACAGCCGGGTGGACATGGGGCTTTTGGAAAGCTGCCTGAGGGACGATCTCAACGAGCGGGCCCCCAGGGCCATGGCCGTGCTAAAACCTTTGAAGCTCACCATTGAAAATTATCCCCAAGGCCTGACCGAAACCCTGGAGGCCGCCAACCATCCCCAGAAAGAAGAAATGGGCAAACGGCCCCTGACCTTTTCCAGGGAAATCTTTATCGAGCAGGACGATTTCATGGAAGATCCGCCCAAAAAATTCTTCCGCCTGGGGCCGGGCCGGGAAGTGAGGCTCAGGTACGCCTATCTGGTGACCTGCAAGGAAGTGGTCAAGGATGAAACCGGCCGGGTCACGGAACTCATCTGCACCTATGATCCGGCCACCAAAGGCGGCAATACCCCGGACGGCCGCAAGGTCAAGGGCACCCTTCACTGGGTCAATGCCCAGGACTGCCTGGAAGCGGATGTGAGGCTCTATGACCGGCTTTTCAAGGATGAAAACCCGGAACAGGACAAACAGGACTTTATCGAAAACCTGAATCCCGCCTCCCTGGAGGAACTGAAGGGGTGCAGGCTTGAAAAGAGCCTGGATGAGGCCCTGCCGGAAAAGGTCTACCAGTTTGAGCGCCTGGGGTATTTCTGCCTGGATTCAAAGGCCGGGGCCCGGCCGGTGTTCAACCGCACCGTGACCCTGAAGGACTCCTGGGCCAAGCTGTCCGGCTAAGGCTATGATGCAAACTTTGTTTTCCATCAAACCGGTCAACTCAGTTTAAACCGTTTGGTCATGCCGTGTATCTGTTCGGACAAAGCGGATAATTCCTTTGCGCTTTGATTCACCTGACGGCCAGCCTCGGACATCTCTTTGGATGACCGGCTGACCTCACCGATGTCTTTTGCAATTTCTTTTGAAACGGCAGAGCCCTGGGCCACAGTGTGGTTCACTTCCTGGATCCCCAAAGCAGCCTGATTCACATTATTCGCAATTTCCTGAGTGACCGAGGATTGTTCCTGGACCGCCGTAGCAATGGTGGCGACAATTTCATTCACATCATTGATAATGCCGGTGATTCCTTCAATCTCATGGACCGTTCCCTGGGTGGTGGTCTGAATCAATTCAATCTTGCCACTGATTTCCCGGGTGGCGGCATCGGTCTGCCTTGCGAGTTCTTTGATTTCAGCCGCCACAACGGCAAAGCCTTTTCCGGCCTCTCCGGCCCGAGCCGCTTCAATGGTCGCGTTTAATGCCAGAAGATTGGTCTGTTCAGATATTTCAGCAATGGTTGAGGTCACCTTTCCAATCTGCTTTGCGGCATCCCCCAGTTCATTGATTTTTTCCGATGCCTTCCCGGATTTCATGACTGCCTCATGGGTTACGGAACGCCCGTTTTCAGCACTCCTGGCGATTTCGTTGATGGTGGAACTCATCTCCTCGGCGGCAGCAGCAACCATCTGCACATTGGTGGAGGTCTGCTCCGATGCGGCCGCCATGCCAACCATCCCGGCGCTCATTTCCTCTGCCGCCGCAGAAACCGTAACGGATTTTTCCGAAACCTCTCCCGCTCCGGCCTGCATCCGGCTGGAAATGGCGGACAGCTCCGTTGAAGAGGATGAAAGCACCTCAACTCCCTGAGACAGCTCGGTAAACATCCGGTTGAGATTGGATCGCATCTGATTCATGGCCTTGGCCAGGTCACCGATTTCATCGGATTGGTCAATATCCAGCACCTGGGTCAAATCCCCTTCCGATAACGCCTTGGAAAACAAGACCCCTTTTTGGACCGGTTTTGTGATGGAACGGGTAAATGCCAGAGCGACTCCGGCAATCAGAATAATCCCGGCAAAAGCGATGATGCCGGCCAGGGTTTTCAATTCCCTTACAGATGCAAAGGCTTCCTCTGTATCAATTTCAGCAATGATGGCCCAGGTCAGATCCATGATGTTCAAGGGGCTGTAATCAGAAAGCACCTCATGCCCGTGATAACTCCGAATAATGGCATGGCCTGCCTTCCCGGCCAGGGCTTCCTGAACGGCCCGGGTATCCGCCTTCCCCGTGTCCGGTTTGGCAAAGCCGGCCTTTACGGTGTGGGTCGAAGGAGATAAAAACGAATCGGACCTCATCAGCTTATCCTGCCCCACCAGATAGGTTTCCATGGTTTTCCCCATACCGGTCCGGGATGTCATGACGGCATTGATCTGATCCAGCGGAATCTGAAATGCAATGATTCCGGCCAATTCACGGTTCCCGCCGAAAATAGGATAGCCGGCAAAAACGGCAGGATCTCCGTTGCTGGGAGCATAGGCCGCCATATCGACAATGGAAGCTTTCCCGGTTTTGACAACCTTGTTCCAGAGTCCGGCAAGGCTGGTATCCTTATACCGGCCGTGACCCAGGTTTTCCCCAAGGTCGGGTTCCTTTGCATTGGTGTACATGACATGGCCGTGGGCGGCACAGATCAGAAACACATCGTAGACCCCGCTTTGTTCCTGATACTCTCTTAATTTCCCGCCGGATGTCTTCCAGATTTCCTGGTATTCCGGGGTGGACACATCATAATTGCCGGTGGCGGTCACCCCTGTATCGCGGTGGTATTGGACAAGTTTTTGATACAAATCAAACACGTCCCGGGATTGGGCAAAAACGCCCATCTGCAGAAAGAGGCCTTTGAAATACTCTTCAATATGGGCTTTTTTACCTGCCTGCAAGAGGTTCAGTTCTTGATAGGCCATATGGGTCAGAGCTTTATTGGATTTTTGAACCGACAGAATTCCCATCAGCAAAAGGGGGACAATCCCGACCAACAGAAATACCGCAACAAATTTAACACCCATTTTGACGTTTTTTAACCGAAGCATTTTAATTCCTTTCAAATAAAAAGACGATGCCTATGACTCTGGTAAGATTAATACAATTTCGTTAGGGTCAGATGAGCCGGATTGTTAAACTCTGAAAATTTATTTTCCTGATCATAAACCGGATCCGGTTCTATTCAAACCGCCAGGTGGTGCCGCCGGGTCCGTCCTCCAGGACGATCTTCATGCCCTGGAGCTGATCCCGGATTTCGTCGGCCCGCTTGAAATTTTTGGTTTTCCTTGCCTCGGCCCGCCGGCGGATGAGGTCTTCGATTTCAGTAGAGGTGGCGGTGCCGGGTCCGGCCGCCAAATCCGCCATGCCCTTTTCCTTTTTAGCCGCGAAATAAGCAGCCGGGGACAGCAGGAAGATGCCGAGGATCCCGGCGGCAGACCGGATATCAGAACGCATCCGGCCCAGTTCCTCGGAAAGGCTGCCCCCCAGAGCGCCCTCGTCCAGAAGGCGGTTGCCTTTTTTGACGGCGTCAAAGACACAGGCCAGGGCCTTGGCCGAATTAAAATCATCGTTCATGGCTTCGGAAAATTCTGCCCAAAGGCTTCCGGACCGGCCTTCAATGGCCTTGATCCCGGCCTGATCCAGTCTTTCCAGGAAGGCATAGACCCGGTCCAGGCCCAGGGAAATCTCCCGCATGGAATCTTCGCTGTAATCAATGGGGCTCCGGTAGTGGTTGGACAGAAGGAACATGCGGATGACCTCGGCCGGATATTTGGCCAGCACTTCCTTGATCATGGTGAAATTGCCCAGGGATTTGGACATTTTTTCATTGTTGATGTCCACGAACCCGTTGTGAATCCAGTATTTGACGAATTGCCGGCCGAACAGGGCCTCGCTCTGGGCGATCTCGTTTTCATGGTGGGGAAAGATGAGGTCCTTGCCCCCGCCGTGGATGTCAAAGCCTTCGCCCAGGTATTCATAGCTCATGGCCGAGCATTCGATATGCCAGCCGGGCCGCCCCTTTCCCCAGGGGCTGTCCCAGGAGGGCTCGCCGGGCTTGGCCGGTTTCCACAGGGTGAAATCCAGGGGATTTCTCTTTTTCTCGTCCACGGCGATCCTGGCCCCGGCCCTCATGTCTTCCGGGTTCCGGCCCGACAGGCGGCCGTAGTCCTTAAAGGCGTCAATGGAAAAATACACGTCCCCGCCTTCCACACCATAGGCCTTGCCTTTTTCGATGAGCATCCGGATAAAATCGATGATATGGGAGATGTGGCCCGTGGCCCGGGGTTCAATGGTGGGCCGCCTCACATTCAGGGCATCCATTTCAACATGGAATTCATTGATGTATTTTTCCGTGATCACGCGCAGTCTTCGCCGGTTTCATTGGATTTTTTAATGATCTTGTCGTCCACATCCGTGAAATTCCGGACATAGGTGACCTCGTAGCCCAAGCGCTCAAGCCACCTGAAAATGACGTCAAACACGACCACGGACCGGGCATGGCCGATATGGCTGGTGTCATAGACCGTGGGGCCGCACACATACATTTTCACCTTGCCCCTAGTTAGGGGGATGAATTCTTCTTTTTTGCCGTTCAGTGTATTATAGACTTTTAAACCCATGCTGATCTTTCCTATGGTTTTGTGTTTCAATGGCTCCGGGCTTTGAGCAGGAGGGTGCAATGGGCCGCAATGCCCTCCTGTCTTCCGGTAAACCCGAGGCCTTCGGTGGTGGTGGCCTTGATGTTCACAAGACCCTTGTCTGTTTTCAGGACCCGGGCCAGATTTTCTTCCATGTCTTTTTTGTGGGGGCTGAGCTTCGGCTTTTCCGCAAAGACAATGCAATCCAGGTTGTTGACGGCATACCCCCTTTCTTCCATGAGGACCCGGCAGTTTTCCAGCAGGACCAGGCTGGATATGCCCTTATAGGCCGGGTCCGTATCCGGGAAATGCTCCCCGATATCCCCGCATCCCAGGGCGCCCAGGATGGCGTCGCAGACGGCATGGACCAGGACATCGGCATCGGAATGCCCTTCAAGGCCCTTCTCAAAGGGGATGTCCTTGCCGCCCAGGATAAGCCTTCTGCCCGCCGCCAGCCGGTGGACGTCATGGCCTGTGCCGATTTTATAGTCCGGTGCTTTCATCATTATTCACCCTTAAAAATAGGACTCAATATATTCACTTTCCCTTGAAAAGTCAAAACTTCAACCCCGTAATATTTGGGCTGAATAAAGATCCCGGACTGAACGGAATAATTTGGGGGCAGGAGAAGAGTTTTTGATATGCCTTACAGAGCCGTATGATTCAGGGCCGCCTGGATCACCCCGGCAAGCTCGGCCGCAATCACCGGTTTCATGACAATGTGGTAAATGCCCATATCCCGGGCCATAGTTGATGTCAGCCCTTCACTGAAACCGGTGCTAAGGACAATGGGAATATTTTTTCTGATTTTTAATATTTCCTTTGATAATTCAATCCCCGTCATCTCAGGCATGGTCATATCGGTTAACACCAGATCGAAAAAATCAGGGTTTTGCCTAAAGATATGAAGCGCTTCCGGGCTCCGGGTCGTTCCGACAACCTCATACCCCATGGCCGTTAATATCTGTTGTCCCGAAGCAACAATATTTTCCTCATCATCAACCAGAAGAATCCTGCCGGTTCCTATTTTAAGCAAAGGGTCTGAACCGGTTTTTTCTTCCGTCTTTCCATAATGAGCCGGAAAAAAAACCTGGAAAGTCGTCCCCCTGCCGGGTTCGCTGTAGACGGAAACGGCTCCCCCCATATCCTTTACAATACCATGAACGATGGAAAGTCCCATTCCGGTTCCTTCTCCCCGTTCTTTGGTGGTAAAAAACGGTTCAAAAATTCTTTCCAGAACAGATTCAGGAATGCCGCACCCGGAATCAGACACCGTCAATTTAAGATATCTGCCCTGTTTCAGGCCTTTTATACGAAACCTTTCCCAGTCCTCAATCTGAACCGGTTTCAGACAGACTTCCAATCGGCCGCTCTTCCCTTTCATGGCCTGGGCTGCATTGGTGCAAAGATTCATAATGACCTGGTGAATCTGGGAAGGGTCTGCCATCACAGTGCAATCAGACCCTTGAATATTCTGGACAATGTCTATATTTCTGGGTACGGATGCCCGGATAAAATTCAGGCACTCCTTAACCAGGGGGGCAATAGACAGCGGCTCCCTTTTTATGTCCTGCTGACGGCTGAATACCAGGATATGCCGAACCAGGTCCCTGGCCCGGATGCCGGCGCTGAAAATTCTATCCAGATATTTTCCCGTTTCCGTGTCTTTGGCACATTGCATTTTTGCAAGTTCGGTAAATCCTAGAACAGAAGACAGGATATTGTTAAAATCATGGGCAATGCCCCCGGCCAATGTTCCGATGGCCTCCATCTTCTGAGACTGGTTGAGTTGCCGCTCCATGCGCCTGCGTTCGGTAATATCACGGGTCACCCCAAGGATCCTGTCCGCCTTTCCGGTTTCGTCCCGTAGAAAGCAGACCGTAATTTCCGTCCAGATGGTTGAGCCGTCTTCTCTGATCTGGTCTATCTGAAAAATCCGGGATCTCTTGGGGTCCATGCCGGGGTCATCTTCCTTTTTTAATTCCTCGGAAAATATCCTGGATGTTTTGTTCATCGACTCTTCAGTCAGATAATCCTTGAACTGAAGGTTCTGCATGTGTTCCGGCGTATATCCCAGGATGTTCTCTATGGAAGGACTGATATATAAAAGCCGCAGGTCCGGTACCTGCAATGTCCAGATGCTGTCGGTGACATTGTCCGTCAACAACCGGTACCGTTCTTCGCTTTCCCTCAAGGCAATTTCAGACCGTTTGCGATGAATGATTTTCCACATGCAGTCCATCAGGAGGCTTAACTGCCGGATATCCGATGTATCGTAGTCCTCTTTTTTATTGCCCACGCCTGCAACGGCAACGATCCTTGCCCCATCCAACACGGGAAGAACCAAATACCGGAAAATGGCGGCATGATCTTCATGAGGCCTTTTTTCCTGCCGGGTCTCCATATCTTTATAATCGTTCACCATTACGGCATTTCTCTGCCTGACCGCATTCCTCCATAGCCCTGTCCATCTCATGGGATCAGTTGCTTCCCTGCCGGAGAGATCACACTCCGTAAAAATCCCCTTTGACCAGGTATACAAGGCCAATTCAGTCTTATCCGCCTTCAGGAAAACAAGATACCCCAGGCTGCTCTGGGTAAGCTGAATGGCTTCTTCCAAAGAAAACCGGATAAGATCTTCCAGAGAGGCTTCCGCCATCTGGTTCAATTCCCTAAGCTTATTAAGGCGCAGGATATCCAGGTGGTGTGCTTTTTCCGCCTTGGCTCTCCTTTTTTCAATCTTGACCGCCTGCCAGGCGATATAAAAGGATAGAATCAGGGCAATGGCCAGTATGCCTGTAAATATTTTAAACAGCCGACGGGTGACAGCCTTTATTTTACAGTCTATGTCATCCATATATACACTGGTTCCCACTATCCATCCCCAGGGTTCGAACAGCTTAACATAGGATATTTTAGAAGTTTGTTTGTCCGGGTTCTCTCCCCCCGGCCACATATGGTCCACATATCCGGAACCATTCGTTTTTGCCACCTGGACAAACTCTTCAAAAATATGCTTCCCCCCGGAATCTGTGAACCCCGCTTGATCCTCCTCCCCAAGACCGGGCATGTACGGATGCATGATAACCTTAAGCTGCATATCAATAATCCAGAAATATTCCCGGCCGTCCCGGCCATACCGCAGATTTCTAATCCGCTGTGCGGCCCTGGCTTTGGCATCTTCCAGGGTCAGTTCACCGGACGCCGCTCTCTGGTTATATTCCGACAGCAGGCTGCAGGTCAGGCTGCAGTTGCTGTCATTCAATTCCCGGGTCAGTTCCTTTTTCTGCTCAATCATATTTTCTTTCAATGAAGGAACAAAAATCGTATAAACACTCAAAGCGAACAGGATAAAGGTGAGACACACCGGAATAATGATCCTGTAGAGTTTAGTCAGGGCGGATTTTTCAACATCTTTATCTTTCAAATTTTAGCCCTCCTAAAAAATCCCGGGTCGCTCCTTTGATGCAATCTCAAAAATCCCGTGTACATCCAGGATCAGCCCCACCCTTCCGTCGGAAAGGATGGCTCCCCCGGCGAATCCCTTAATCGCCTCCAGGTTCGGTCCAAGGCTTTTGATCACATATTCGTCCTTGCCCAGAATTTCATCGATCAGCAGCGCTCTTTGTTCATCCTTGGATTCCGCCACTACCACCAGGCCTTCCCAGGCCGCCGTGGAGGTTTCTTTTTTTCCAAATACTTCATTCAGCCGGATCAAGGGAATGAGGCGGTTTCTTTCTCTGATCATCTCCCCCTGCCGCTCCACCGTAAAGCAAGCTTCTTTGTTCGGCCTGAAGGCCCTTTGAACGGCAGTGGCGGGAATGACATACCGTTGATCTTCTACACGGACCAGCATGCCGTCGATGACGGCCAGGGTCAGGGGAAGACTGATCGTGAATTTGGTCCCCTTATCCTTTAAAGACTCGATGTTCAGCCGGCCCCTGAGCTTTTCAATCCCGGCCTTGACTACATCCATGCCCACTCCTCTGCCCGAAACATCGGTGATCTCTTTGGCTGTGGAAAAGCCGGGGTGAAGGATCAGATCATAGATTTGGGCTTCACTGAGTTTCGCATGCTTCGGAATCAGGCCTGTAGCGGCAGCTTTTTCAATTATCCGGTCTTTATCAAGCCCCCTGCCGTCATCCTCTATTTCAATGATAATGGCCCCGCCTTTATGGTAGGCCCGCAACATGATATTCCCTTCGGCAGGCTTCCCCTTTTGAATCCGTTCCGGCCCGGGCTCGATCCCATGGTCCACAGAGTTCCGGATCATATGCACCATAGGTTCATACAAGGCATCCACCACATTCCGGTCAATCTCGGTCTCTTCACCTATCATGCTCAGGGTCACCTCTTTTCCGGATTTCCGGGAAAGATCCCTGACAAGACGAATCATCTTCATAAAGGTGGCCTTGATCGGGGTCATCCGCATGGACATGGCAATGGCCTGCATATGGCTTACGATCTGCCCGAGGTGCGTCACGCTGTGGGTCAAGGAGAGATCAAGGGAGGTTCTCTGCCTGAGGATGGACTGGGCGATGACAAGTTCTCCTGCATAATTCACAAGGTCGTCCAGTTTTTGAGTGCTGACCTTCACCTGGGTATCCGGCCTTTGAACCGGATTTTTCTGATCGGCCAGGGCCTCGGCGATGTCACCTGGACTTGCTTTTTTATCGGCCACCAGGATTTCACCAATTTTTTTATCCGGGCGGTTCTGCTGGATTTTTAAGGATTGCTCAATGCTTTTTTGATCAACAACCCCTTTTCTGACAAGGATCTCCCCTAAGGGTATTTTTCTTTCCCGAGAGAGATTGATGCTCAGGTACTGAAATTTGTCCAGCAATTCATCCACATCAATATCATCATCCTTATGCCTTACCCTGTTTTCCAATCCCTTCTTCACCCGGGAGACAAGTTTCTTAAGCGTATCAACAGACCCCAGAATCGCATCAATCGCCGCGGCATCGACTAAGAGCTCCCCGCTCCGGGCGCTGTCCAGAAGATTTTCCACGGCATGGGCAAGCCTATTGATTTTTGTAAGCGCTAAAAACCCGGATACTCCCTTGATGGTGTGAAAGGATCTGAAAATATCATTGACAATCTCCCTGCCGGAGGGGTCCTGCTCAAGGTCTATCAGGCGCACTTCAATTGAATCCAGATTTTCTTCGGATTCTGAGATAAAATCTCTCAGGATTTCCATGTCATCGTCTGAGATGCTTTCATCCGCCACAGATGGCTTTTCAAAAATGCCTTCATGTTCCGGCAAGGACCTGTCCATATCCCGGGAATCCTTCACTAAAAGCAATTCCATGATATCAGAGGTGTCAAAAACAAAATCCGTCCTTTTTTCAGATGGCTCACCAATGCCTTCAAAAGGGTCAATCCCGCCTCAATGGGTGCTGTGTCACGGATCTTATCCCTGCTCATATGCTTGACATAGGCCATGCAGGCCCGGGCAGTAGAGGCCAACAGATCCAGGCTGCAATTTTTCGCTTCCTCGGCCAGCGCGTCAAAATTATTCAGCATGGCGTCTATGTCAGGGATTTCGCCCGGGCAAAAGACGCCGACAAGCGTTGACAAATCGCCCAGCCTTTGATCCATCTTTTCAAAATCGGGACTGCCCGGTTCCGTACCCGATGCCGGGGGAACAAGAGGTCTTTCCATTAAACTTCCGGTACATTCATAGGCCATAACAATTCTTAACCTTCTCAAAAAGAAGTTTTAGCGACCTGTTGCAACACGTTCAATATGTCTTTCACGGAACAGGGTTTATAAATGACCCCGTCAAATTTTTTATGGTCAAGGAACCAGGCGTTCCGGACATGCCGATAACAGGGGTGGGATCCCCCAGAACATCCCGCAAATAATAGAGAACATTATCTCCGGACAAGGACCCCATTTTGATATCGGTAATAATCATGCTGTAGCCATTGGCCCTGATCTTTTTGATTCCCTCTTCCCCGCTTTTTGCAGTATCTACGCGATATCCTCTTCTGGACAGGCATAGCCTGAGAAAGGATAAAACACTGGCTTCATCATCAATGACAAGAATGGAATTCCGCGTCGGCGCCATGTTCATTCCCCTGGAGGTCTCCTTTTTTTCAATCCGCTGATCTTCTTTGCCATCGCCCGGCTGTGGAAAACTATTAAAAATCCTTGAAATCACGGTCTTCATCAAAGGGGATGACTTGATCCGGCCTGACCTCGTTTCCTTTATAAGCAAGCTTTTGCCTTTCCCTTGACAGACTTGCCCCGGAAGCCAACTGCATGGTTTTTATTTTTTTTTGCATGGCCGGCGCTTTTTTCCTCCCGTTTCCCCCATTGAGGGTTTTCCCTTCCACCAGCATGACAAGGTCTCCCACATATTCCATGAGCTGCTCGGCCTGGGCGCTCATCTCCTCGGAAGCCGAGGCGGATTCTTCCGCATTGGCTGCATTCTGCTGAACGACCTTATCCATCT
Source organism: Desulfobacula sp. (assembly GCA_012031875.1). GTDB lineage: Bacteria > Desulfobacterota > Desulfobacteria > Desulfobacterales > Desulfobacteraceae > Desulfobacula. Next base: position 11,331 of record JAAUSZ010000037.1, on the reverse strand, counting down.
CGGCAATGGCGATGTTGACCTGCTCAATGCCGGAGGACTGCTCTTTGGACGCTTCCGAGATTTCCGCCACCAGGTCCCCGACCTTGGCCGCACTTTCCGCCACTTTTCCAAAGGCTTCGTTGGTTGCTGCAACCAGGTCCGACCCGTCATTGACTTTTCTAACGGTTCCCTCGATGAGGCCGGCCGTATTCTTTGCTGCATCCGCGGCCCGCATGGCAAGATTCCGGACCTCATCCGCGACCACGGCAAAGCCCGCTCCGGCTTCTCCCGCCCGGGCCGCCTCTACCGCTGCATTCAACGCCAGAAGATTGGTTTGAAAAGCGATCTCATCAATGGTTTTGATGATTTTGGAAGTCTCTTCGCTGGCCCTGGTAATATCTTCCATGGATAAGGTAAGCCGGGTCATGGAATCGCTGGCCTTTTTAACGGCCAGGTTGGCTGCCTTCATCAGGGTGTCGGCCTCGCCTGCGCTTTCGGAATTTTTCCGGGTCATGGAGGACATCTCTTCCATGGAGGAAGAGGTCTCTTCAATGGAGGCTGCCTGCTGTGAAGCCCCTTCTGCCAAGGACTGGCTGGAAGAAGAGATCTGGCCCGACGCGCTGGTGACCTGCTCAGCGCCCTCTCTTAACCCGTTGATCACAAGATTCAAGGGCTTGGTAATGCCCCTGGTAATCACAAAGGTGAGCCCCACACCCAGTATCACGGCAATGGAGCCGATGACCAGGATAAGGGTGATACTCTGCTGATTGGACGCCGTCAGTTTCGGACCAAGGTCGTCCTGAACGGATTTATAGGAAAGATTGACATCTTCAATATCCTTTGTAATTTCCGGTCCGACCCGGTCCAGGGTCCCGCTGACCACCTTGTTGCGGTCCAGCAGGGTTTTCACGACATCGTCGAAGGCAACGGCATACACTTTCCGTTCTGTGATAACTGCCGCCAGCAAATCCCTTCGCTTCGGGTTCTTCAGGTCCTTATCCAAAAGATTGAGCTGTTCCTGCATCTTGCCGAGTTCTTCATGAACCCTGTCAACGGACTTCTGGTCATTTGTTTCAAGAAATTTGACCACATACAGTCGGGCCAGCAACAGATCTCTCATTGCCAGGCCACTGCAAAAGGAGGCATTCATATCTCCATCGGCATGGGCGGAAACCATGATTTCGGTCAAGGACTTCTCCATAAGGATCCCTTTGGTATTGAGTACCTCATTAACATCATTACGGCTCTTGACCATGAAATTGACGACCTCGGCCAGTCCGGCGCCATAACCATTCACGTTCTCCTCAATACTATTGATCTTGGCAAGCCGGTCCGGGTCCTTAATTTCAGCCTTTGCCCTGGCTAAAAATTCATCCGCCTTCTTCCTGTATCCCTCGTAAGCTTTGATGCTTGATTCGCTTCCCGTGGCCAGATAATCTTTCACATACAGGCGCATCATGAGCATATGGGACTCGATGCGCCCCACCAGGTTGGTTCTGAGCGCCGTTTCCCGGTAGCGGCCAAAGCCGGTTGAAGCCCTGTCCAACGAGCTGTAGGCAATGACACCGACAACAACCAGCAAAATAAGAACGGTTGAAAACCCCAGTATTATTTTTGTTCCCACCTTCATCTGTTTAAACATTCCTGCCTCCCTTATGAATCATATGTTTTAAACTGCTTTTTTAAGCGTTTCCATTTCTTCCGTACTGAGCACCTTGTCAATATCCAGAAGGATCTTGACACCGCCGCCCATCTTTGCCATTCCCAGGATGTATTCAGTATTGAGGCGGGTGCCGAAGTCAGGGGTTTTTTCGACATCTTCTTCTTTGATGTTCAGAACTTCGGATACGGCATCCACCACGATACCGATGAGTACGGTGGCATCGTTTGTGTCTATCTCCACCACAATGATACAGGTCCGGTCCGTGTAATCCATGGCATCCATGCCGAATTTCAAGCGCAAATCCGTCACCGGAATCACCTTCCCCCGGAGGTTAATGACTCCCTTCACAAACAAAGGGGTTCTTGGAACCGAGGTCACCGGCAGCATGCCGATAATCTCTTTGACCTTCAGGATGCCTATGCCGTAGGTTTCATCATCAAGCGTAAAGGTCAGGTATTTACCTGTTTTAACGGTTACGGCTTTAACAGCCTGATCCATTGTTACAGATGCTTTTGTCATCTTTGGGCCTCTCCTCCCTTTGGGTGTTGAAATTCAATATTAACGCTTAAAAAAACTTTACCGGAATGCTTTTGAAACGCCGTAATCCTAATGCCAATACTGTGCCAGGCCTTAGGTATGATGGTATCCTGCCGATATTCAAAGATAATTTGGATATCTCCCGTTAGATGCAAAGAAGATGGAAGGGTGCCCTGTTTTGTAACAGGCATTTATGAATTTACCAACGGGCTTCTTGCGGGCATGGCCATGGGAAGGGATGTTACAAAACAGGGCAGTGTTACAAAAGGTTACACCCCTTGGTTATCGGGCGCTTTTAAACCGGGTGAGTTTGTCGCAAGTGAATAGGAGACCGCTTGCCTTATCTGACACCGGCTTTCAGGTATCTGCCCACTCGCTGCCGGGATATGCCCAGGAACTTCGCCGCCATGGTTTGATTGTTGCCGGACCGTTTCATGGCTGCCGCGATAAGGATTCGGGTGGCCGCTTCCAGCGTCGGAACGGGCTTTGAATCGGGAAACGGAACCGGTTGCGGAGAGGGGAATGTTTCGGATATGGTTCTGTTCACAGGCATTCTTTTTTTAATATGGGCCTCAAACCGGTGCATGGGCATGATCTTGGAATCATAACCGGCCACTGTGTCATAGATCATGGACTTGAGTTCCCGGACATTGCCCGGATAATCGTAATTGGACAATAGATGGATCAGTCCCGAAGGGGGCGTGGGTGTTTTTTTGCCAAGCTCCCGGGCGGCGACCCCGAGAAAATGGTTCACCAGAAGCGGCAGGTCATCCAGTCTTTCACGAAGCGGGGGAAGATGGATGTGATGGAAACAAAGCCTGTAATACATATCTTTACGAAATTTTCCGGATTCCATTAAGGTTACCGGATCTTCATTCATGGCCACAACGATTTTGATATCTGCAATTTTCGGCAGGTCCGCGCCCAGCGGAAAATATTCCCGCTCCTGCAACACCCTTAAAAGCTTGACCTGGGAATCGGAACTCAGATCGCCGATTTCATCCAGGAACAGGGTGCCCCCGGAGGCGATTTCGATCATCCCTTTCCGGGTTTTGTCCGCACCGGTAAAAGCACCCCGGACATGCCCGAATAAGGTGTCTGAAAATCGAATGTCGTCAATCCCGGCCGCATTTACCGTAATAAGGGGTCCCTTCCGACCGCTGAGTTTGTGAATGGCCCCGGCCATGAGTTCCTTGCCGACCCCGGTCTCTCCGGTAATCAATACGGGCTGGGGACTTTTGGCAATGGATTCGGCATATTGAAACAATCCCATCATGGACCGGTTCCGGGTGATGATGTCGGAAAATACCTGGGGGTCCTTCAGTTTCCGGAAAGGATATGCTCCTTGAGCAATTTGTTTTCATTTCTCAGCCTGCGGATTTCTATGGCATGCTTTACAACCGATATGAGGCGGTTTTTATCAACCGGCTTGACCATATAGTCAAATGAACCGGTTTTCATACATTGGACGGCCCTGTCCACTTCGGAATTCCCCGTAATGACAATGACGGGGATTTCGGGAAATTCCCCAACGATCCTTGATAACAGTTCATCCCCTGAAATATGGGGCATGATCAGATCCAGAAGGATCACCTCCATGGTTTTTTCCGAAAGAATGGGCATCACCTCCCTGGGGTCTTGGCACAACACGAGATTGTTTATCCCGGTTGAGCCCAATGCCATCAGAAAGCCTTTAAGAGTCTCGGGCTCGTCATCCACCACCAGGATCGGGTTGAAAGGAAAAAGGGATGCCGTCATTGTTCAATCTCCAAAATTTTATCTGTTCTTTATTTCAGGGCTGCCGGATCAAACGGCCTGATCCCTCCGCCGTCAGGCCCAAACCCTGTTGTTTCATTCATTGACAAGGATGGCAGGGATGAGAACTCTGAAAACCGATCCCCTGCCCGGCTCGCTGGACACTTCTATTTTCCCGTTGTGGGCCTTGATAATAGTTGACGAAACCGCCAGCCCAAGGCCGGTTCCTCCCACATCTCTTTTTGTGGTAAAAAACGGGTCCATGATACGGTCCAGAAGATTTTCCGGAATCCCCACACCTTCATCCCTGACCTGGATCACAATTTCCCCTGTTTTTTTAAAGAACGAAGTGATAAAGAGCCCCTTTTCCATATCAGGGATGGCCTGGCAGGCATTCTGGATCAGATTGATCATGACCTGCTCCAGCTTTTGTTCATTTCCCCTGATCATGGGCAGGTGACTGCCGTACTCAACCCTGAAATGCTTTGTTTTTGCCTTAATCAGGTTCTCGGTCATCTGGACGGAATTCTTAATCACCTGATTAATATTTACATCTTGGGTCATGTCGCTATTGTCCTGCCGGGCAAAATTTTTCAGATCCCGGACGATTCGCTGGATGCGGACCGCCCCGTCTTTTATCCCTGAAAACAATAAGGGGATCTCCTCACGCATCAGGCTGTAGGGCAAGCCCGAAAGGCTGAAATCACCGTTCTCCTTATAATATTTTTCTATAACCGGCACAACACTTTTCCACGCATCCCACAAGACAGGGGTATTGAGCATGATAAAATTATTGGGATTGTTGATTTCATGGGCCACGCCGGACACAAGTATCCCCAGCGAAATCATTTTATCCGCCTGGATCAGCTCTGCTTCCATTTGCCGTATTTTTGTGATGTCGCTTATCCGGATGATGACCGCCCACAGGCCGGCATCCTTTTCCAGAACCGGATAGATGGAGACCCGCTCCAGATCCTCCGGGTTCATCAGCCCCTTCCGTTCAAAGACCTCCTTCCGACTGTGACGGATTGCCGAAGGCACCATGCACCCTTCACAGGGCGCCGGATAATTCTTGAATATCTCATGGCATTGCCGGGCCAGACAGTCTTCATTGTTCTTATGAAAATATTGTTCCGCAGCCTTATTCATCATGACGAGATACATATTCTTATCCACCATGATCAGGGGGTCCGAGATTCCGTCCACAATCATCAGGAGCAGCTCATGGCTTTCCCTGAGCTGATCTTCCGATTTTTTCTGGGAAGTGATGTCAATGTACATGCAGCGGGCGCCGATGATATTGCCCCCTTCGTCATATTCAGGATCTCCCTGGATCAAGGCATTGATAATGCGCCCGTCACGGGTGACCAGGTCACGGTCGGATACGATGTGGGCCCTTTCCTTCAGTTTCTTGGAATTTTGCTCCGCCATCATCTTTTTTTTTGATTCGGGAGTGTAAAAATCAGATATGATTTTTCCTATGACCTCTTCCCGGCTATAGCCCAACACAGATAAAAAATGCCGGTTGCAGTCCAGCACAACCGGCTTTTCCTCGTCATCTTTGATGATGACATACATCATGGGAGCGCCCTCAAACAATTCGCGGTACCTGAGTTCCTGACGCTTCAGGGCCTCGCTGCTTTTCTTGATTTCCGTAATGTCCCGGATAAAACAGACAAACACCCCGTGTTTTATACCGGAGTACTGGACGCTGATTTCGACATTGATGAGCGTCCCGTCTTTGCGGCGATGTTTTGTTTCAATATAGCATCTTTTTTCTGCAATGACCCTCACGTACTCCCGGTCCATTTCCTCCACTGTCTTTTCCGCATCAATATCTGAAAAGCCAAGATTCAGAAGCTCTTCCCGGGAATAGCCCAGCATCCGGCAATATGATTCATTGACCTCCAGCAGCCGTCCCTGCCGGTCTGCGATGCAGAACCCGTCAATGGCGGTCTGGAGAATTGCTCTGTATTGTTCTTCGGCCTGAATCTGCTCCGTGATGTCCTGGATGGTTCCAAAAGACCTTACCGGGCTTCCGGCGGGATCCAGTGTTGCCTCGCCCTGCTCATGGACCATCCTGATCCCGCCGTCGGGCCTGACAATCCGGTATTTCTTGGAATAAGGGGTTTTTTCCATGGACAGTGCACTTTCAAAATACTTGAAAATCCCGATATCTTCCGGATGAACGAATTGCAGATAGCCCTCATAGGTGGGGAAGAACTCCTCCGGACGGATCCCCAGAGTAAAACAAAATTCATCCGAATAGATTATCCTGTCCTCGGCGGCATTCCAGTGCCAACTCCCTATATGAGCTATCTGCTGGGCTTTCCTGCAATTCTCATCGCTTAAGGTCAATGCCTCCTCAGCCTGTTTGACCCGGGTCAGATCATGGATTAAAATCGCAACCCGGTTTATTTCGCCCCGGGCGGGAACGGGGTAATACTGGATGTTTAAAAATCTCCGGCTCGAACCCGGCAATTCAAACCAGGTTGAAAAATTGATGGTTTCACCCTCCAGCGCCTTATCAAAATTGGGTTTGACAATGGTGTAAAACATTTTTTCACCCAATACCTCAACGGCTGATTTTCCCACGATTTCATCGCCCCGCTGATGCAAGGCCTCAACATAGCCTTTGCTGACCGCTTCGAAACGGTAATCCCTGTTGCCGATGGCAAATCTTGAATTCGGCATCATGTCAATGCCGAATTTGAAAAGCCTTAAAACGGCATTTTCTTTTTCCAGCGCTTCTATCCTGGATTCCAGATTTTTCCGGCTCCGAGTTTCGCCCGCCATACCTCCATCCTCCTGTTTTGACAGATATTTATTGTAACACCGCCGGACAAAGACTGCCGGCGGCGCTTATTTAAATTGCAAGGAAGAAGGTGTATTATTTTATTTTCCAGAATACCTTGATTCTCATCTTCCAGAAAGAGGGGGCATGAAGTTTTTTTACGGCTCCGGCCATCCGGTCCAGTTCCGGGCCGGACAGGGCCGTCTCCCCGTAGGTCTCCAGGTGAAAGGCGTTAAGGATGGTGAAAATCTCCGTTTCAAGGGGGGAAAACAGGGTCTGAAGCCGCCGGGCATATTCGCCCGGCGTTTCCGTGTTGCGCCGTTTCACCCCGCTCCTCCGGCCCCAGGCCATGAGCCTGGAAAACCCGGATTGGGCCGTGTTGATCCGGCCGGAAAACAGGGCCGCGAGCTTTCTGAAAAACCCCGGCGCTGCATCCAGAAAGCGCCTGAGCAGGGACCACAGGGAGTGCCCCCTCTCCGGAACAGGTCCGGCCGGGGACCGTTGCAGGAGAAATCTCAGCAGCCGCAGGATCAGGGTTCCGATCAGCACCAGGGCCACGGCCGCCACCACCGCCAGGATCCCGTAAAAAATAAGGCCGGAAAACCACCCGGCCTCACCGGTCATTTCCATACCATGGAAATCCCCGCTATCCCCGTCCCCGGGCGGCGGGCCTTCCGTGGCCCCCCGGGGTTTGGGGACCAGGAGGATGAAGCGGAGAATATGGACCAGATAGGGGCCCAGGGAGCCGGACACCCCTTTCAACGCTGTGTACCCGGATTCCGCCAGGCTGGTCATCAGGGGCAGGAGCACAAAGACAAGGCCCAGGCCGAACAGGAGAAAGGCCAGGCAAAAACTGATCATCACCCCGATCCCCCGGAACCCTTCCATATAGTGTCTTTTCCGGGTGGTGGGGGCATTGGAAAAAAAGATAGCCCCAAGGCCGGTGAAAAAGAACCCGGTCATGAGATAGGGCAGGGGCCCGGCGGGAAGGCTGATCCCGGACTGGTAAAACACCAGGAGCCGGACCAGGAGAAGGGCGAAAAAAAGAGCAAGGCCCAGGTCAAAATAATTGCAGACCATTTTATAGGACATCTCCCGGAAACAGAGCTTGGTTCCCTTGTACCAGAAAAGGCCGGTGAAGACCAGGGTCAGGATGGACCCGTACCAGTCCAAAATACCGGGACCCGGCGGCAGGAGCCTCCCCGTGGCCGAGTGCAGGGCCAGGGCGGCCAGGGCGGAAAAGGCCAGGGCATGCCCCAGGATCCCCCAGATGCGGCGCAGGCCTTTGGCCCTGAAGCCCGAAGCCAGGGCAAAGGCAAGGAAATAGGCGGCCGTCAAGGCGACCGGCGGCGCTGAAAGCCGGGCCGTGGACCCCATAAGAAATTCAGCCCAGGCAAAGAGCCAGAACAGCTCCATGCCGGAAAAAGTCCAAAAAACGCCTCTGGGCCGGGGGTCCGCCATGATCAGCCCGCCTTTTGCAGGAATACGGATTCCACGGGCAGGACCGGACCCGGCAGGCCGGTCGTGTCCTCCGCCCGGGAGACAAAATATTTCACCGGTATCCTTTTCCGGGTGTAAAAGGCCTTCATCTCCAGGATGGAGGCATCCACGCTGTGGGAGCAGAAGATGCAGTTGATGCCCCAGAGCACACTGATATGCTCTGAAAACATTTCAGACAGCCGCTTCCGGGGTTTCATTTCCATCCGGGCCAGGGTTTCCAGGATCTGGGAAAGGGTTTCAAAATTCCGGCGCAAGGGGATGAAACCGGGCCGGTTTCCTTTGATGACGGCATTGGTCATGAACCCCACGCTTCTGCCCCGGTCTTCAAAGAACACGGCCATGGAAGCCGCCGCTTCCAGCATTCTTTCAAAATCATCCCCGGCCCCGTGGGCGCAAAACAGGTCCACATCCACCACAATCAAAATTTTTTCCTGGACCGAGGGCTCGCAGACCTTTTCCTTTAATTTGCCCTGGCGGGCCCCGGCTTTCCAGTGGATATGCCGCACCGGGGTGAAACTCTGATAATCCCGGACGCCCAGGATATACACCGGGTCCTGGACCGGGCTTCTGGCGCCGGGAACGCCGAAAAATCCGTGCTCGGGCAAAAAAATGGGCCGCACCGGAAACACCCTCGGAAAAACAATGATATCCGCGGCATCCGCCTGGATTCTCTCCCTGGGGAAAAACCGGAAAAGGTCGGACACGGTGATCCGGGCCCGGCCCATGGGAAAACACCCCCGCTTCACGGCCGTGAGGTCAAAGCTGAACCGGGTCTCCTGGAACCACAGCAGGAATGCGGTTTCAAGGTCCGGCCCCTTTGAAACCAGGCCCTTTCCATCCGCCGTCACCCCGGCTTCCACCCAGACGGGCAGGATCTTGTTGTTTTGCGCCAGGAATTCCACCCGGAGGGTTTCGCCCGGAAACATCCGGGTGCGTTCAAATTTGGATTCAAAGGCCATGCGCCAAAATCCCCGGCGGCTCCAGAGCCGGGTCAGGCCCACAAGGCCCAGGACCAGAAAAATCAGAACCGCCAGAAGGGTCTCCCGAAGCAGGAGGGCGATGAAAAGAAAGGCCAGGGCCAGGATGAGGATAAACCCGGCGGTGAAAATACTAGTGAAATGGTTTACAACCGGTTGATCCTTCGCCATGGCGCCTATCCGGGAATGCCGTCCGGCACCGGGGTCCGGTCCAGAATATCCTTCAGCACCCGGTCCGGTTTTTCCCCCCGCATCCGTTCGTTTTCATTCAGGACCAGGCGATGGGCCAGGACCGGCCTGACCAGGGCCCGGACATCGTCGGGCAGGGTGAAGCTCCGGCCCTCCAGGGCCGCCAGGGCCTGGGCGACCGCATCAGGGCCATGGACCCCCTGGGGCTGGCCCCGTACCGGACCATGGGATGGTTCCGGGTGGCCTGGACCAGGAGGGTGATATATTCCCTTACCGGCTCGGACACCAGGATATTTCTCCGCTCCTGCCGGAGCATCAGGATCTGTTCCGGCGTGGCCACGGGCTCCAGGGACAGAAACGGGTCACGGGTCTGAAACCGCTTTAAAATCTCCATTTCCTCCTGCTTGTCCGGGTAGCCCATGTCGATCTTCAGCAGGAACCGGTCCAGTTGGGCTTCGGGCAGGGGAAAGGTCCCCTCCAGCTCCACCGGGTTCTGGGTGGCGATGACGAAAAACGGGTTCGGCAGGGGATAGGTATGGCCGTCCACGGTGACCTGGCGCTCCTCCATGCTTTCCAGGAGGCTGGACTGGGTCCTGGGCACGGTGCGGTTGATCTCGTCGGCCAGGAGCACATTGGCCATGACCGGCCCTTCCTGGAATTTAAACCGGCCCTCGTTCTGGTGATAGATATTGAACCCCGTGATATCCGAGGGCAGCAGATCCGGCGTAAACTGGATCCGCTTGTACACCCCGCCCATGGATGCGGCCAGGGCCCTGGCCATGAGGGTCTTGCCCACGCCGGGCACATCTTCCAGCAGCACATGGCCTTCGGCCAGGAGGCCCACCAGCATGAGCCTCAGGCTCTCCTTCCTGCCCACAATCACCCTGGATATATTATCCATTATGTCCACACAGATACCGGAATCCACGCCCTTCCTCCTCTTTTAACCCCTTCGCCTCCCCGGCCGACGGGAAAATCCATACTAATGGCTAATCCTTTATATTTCAAGGACAAAACGCCGGCCGGTTAAAACCTTGACATTCTATCGCCCCTGGGATAAAAATATAATTTATGAATAAAATTTCAAAAGCTTTTCGAACATATTCTAATGCGCAAGTCAGATGCGAATGTACCGTTCGAAACGCTTTGCATCTTACTCAATAGGCTTGGGTTTGATGAGCGCATTAAAGGAGGTCATCATATTTTACCAGAGATGGTATTGAGGAAATTCTTAACCTTCAACCAAAAGATGGAAAGGGGAAACCATACCAGGTTAAACAAGTCAGGGATGTAATCCTGAAATACCATATTCAGATTGGAGAGTGACGATGGACAAAAAATACGAAATCATCATTTATTGGAGTTCCGAGGACAATGCCTATTTAGCTGAAGTTCCTGAACTTCCCGGGTGCATGGCTGACGGCAAGAGTTATCATGAAGCTCTCAGCAACGCCGAAAAAATTATCGAAGACTGGCTTGAAACCGCGGTGAAACTGGGCAGACCCATCCCCCAGCCAAAAGGCCGTCTTTTATATGCCTGATATAGCCATTCATTAACCCCCGCCAATAAGGATGGAATAATATTTTATCAGAATGATACCCTTGAATTCATCCGGCAGAAGCTTGTTATTCGAACTTGACTTTTTCTTTCTCCCTGGGGTAGGACTCATTCATAAAAACCTGACAATATTTTTTTAATCTTAGGGTAACCTTCAGGATATCAGGGTAAACTGACCTGATAATAAATTGTTTTACATAGGTCGGCATGAATAAAAAAGACTGGAAAAATTAATCCCTGGATGTTTTGCAGGAATGGATGCTCCTTTTGGGATTCACCCTAATGATGAGAAACGAGCTATTAAAAATGCTTCATCTTGCTCTGTGCCAAGGAGCTAAAAATGCCTGCTGTTATTAAAGAAGCTGAAAAAGCACCTAAA
>JAAUSZ010000213.1 GCA_012031875.1 Desulfobacula sp. | reverse complement strand
CATCACGCCGGATGAATGCAAAATCGGCATCATGCCGGGAATTATTCATAAAAAAGGGCCATATCGGCGTGGTATCCCGGTCCGGCACGTTGACCTATGAGGTCGTGGACCAGCTCACAAAAACGGCATGGGCCAGTCCACCTGCATCGGTATCGGCGGAGACCCCGTGAACGGGACCCATTTTATCGATGTGCTCGAAGCCTTCCAGGAGGACGATGAAACCCGGGGCATTGTCATGGTCGGGGAGATCGGCGGCAGTGCCGAAGAAGATGCGGCCGCCTATATCAAGGCCCACCTGACCAAACCCGTGGTGGGATTTATTGCCGGGTTGACGGCTCCTCCGGGCAGGCGCATGGGCCATGCCGGGGCCATCATTTCCGGGTCCGGCGGGACAGCCGCGGCAAAGATTGAGGCATTCAGGGAAAACGGGATTCATGTCTGCGAGAATCTGGGCCGCATCGGCCGGATCTGCAAGGACGTATTTTCAGGATAACCAAAAAGGAGGTTGATTTGGAGAGTTATACAATTGAATCAAACAAGAAAAAGAGCAGGCTCCCGGCGCGGTTGGATTTTGCCCAGAGCGCCACAGGGCTGATCCTGGGGCTGTTCATCTGGATGCACCTGCTGTTTGACGGCAGCATCATTTTCGGGAAAAAAGCCTTTTCCTTTGTTACGGGAATGCTGGAGCTGTCCTTTCTCTCGGATACGGGCCATGGATACCCCATCATCGTCTTTTTCGCCGTGACGGTCATCTCCATCCTGTTCATCACCCATGCCCTGCTGGGAATGAGAAAATTTCCCAATTCTTACAGGCAGCACAGGATCATGGCGGACCAGGTGATCATGATGGACCATATGGAAACCAGGCTCTGGTATGTCCAGGCCATCACCGGTTTTATCATGTTTTTTGCAGGCTCGGTTCATCTGTATACCATGTTTGCCAATCCGGGCAGCGTTGATCCCTATCTGTCGGCGGACCGGGTGGTCTCCGGCAATATGTGGTTTTTATACCTGGTTCTCCTGGTTTGCGTCGTGCTTCACGCCAATATCGGCCTTTACCGGCTCTGCCTGAAATGGGGGTGGTTCAGCGGCAAGGATGCCAGGAAATCAAGGCTGAAACTGCAACTGCTGAGAAACCGGATCATCATCTTTTATCTGGTCATCGGCGTTCTGGGCATCCTGGCCTTTACCATCGTCGGCATGGGCCACCGGGACAAGGCCGGGGAACGATATCGCGGTCAGGTGACATCGGTCGAAATACCTCAAGGGTTGGTCGCACAGACCCGGTATATTGAAGAATCAAACCAATAAGGGGACAGCTAAATGAAAGTCATATATACGGATTCACTTGTAATCGGCGGGGGCCTGGCAGGGCTGAGAGTGGCCATCGCATCCATGCAGAGGGGGTATGACACCATCGTCCTTTCCCTGATTCCCGCCAAACGGTCCCATTCCGCGGCGGCCCAGGGCGGCATGCAGGCCAGTCTCGGGGCTTGTATCAAGGGCGACGGGGATGATGAAGACATCCATTTTGCAGATACGGTCAAGGGAAGCGACTGGGGATGCGACCAGGATGTGGCCAGGGCCTTTGTCAACACTTCTCCCAAGGCCATCCGCCAACTGGCGGCCTGGGGCGTGCCCTGGTCCAGAGTCAGGGCCGGGGACCGGGAAGTGGTCATCAACGGGGAAAAGGTCACCATCACGGAAAAGGCCGAGGCCCACGGCCTGATTTCAGCCAGGGATTTCGGCGGCACCAAGAAATGGAGGACCTGCTTTACTTCCGACGGGGCCGGCCATACCATGCTCTATGCCATGGACAACAAGGCCATCCAGATGGGGATTCCGGTTCATGAACGCAAAGAGGCCCTGGCCCTGATCCATGACGGCGGGGTCTGCTATGGGGCCATTGTCCGGGACCTGATCACCGGGGACCTCATCGCCTATGTGGCCAAGGCCACAACCGTTGCCACGGGCGGTTACGGAAGGCTGTACGAGGTGACCACCAATGCCGTTATTTCCGAAGGCATCGGCAATGCCGTTGTTCTTGAAACCGGCATTGCGCCCCTGGGCAATATGGAAGCGGTCAGTTCCACCCCACGGCCATTGTGCCCGTGGGCATCCTGACCACGGAGGGATGCCGCGGGGACGGCGGGCTGTTGCTGGACAAGGACGGCTACCGGTTCATGCCGGATTATGAACCGGATAAAAAAGAGCTGGCCTCCAGGGACGTGGTGTCCCGGAGAATGACCGAGCATATGAGAAAGGGAAAGGGCGTGCCCTCCCGGTACGGGGATCATCTCTGGCTGGACATCCGGCTCCTGGGGCGCAAGCACATTGAAAAGAATTTAAGGGAGGTCAAGGAAATCTGCGAATATTTCCTCGGCATTGACCCGGTGGAGGAACTCATCCCGGTAAGGCCCACCCAGCATTATTCCATGGGCGGGGTCAAGACCGGGCCACGGGAGAAAGCCCGGCCCTCAAGGGCCTTTTTTCCGCGGGAGAAGCCGCCTGCTGGGATATGCACGGCTTCAACCGCCTGGGCGGCAATTCCGTTGCCGAAACCGTTGTGGCCGGCATGATCGTCGGGGAATATGTGGCGGATTATTGCGCGGCAAATCCTCTCAATATCAGCACCACCACCATTGAGCATTTCATGAAACAGGAAGAAAAGAAAATTTCCACCCTGCTTTTAAGGGAATTCGGGGAAAATCCCTTTGAACTCAAGGCCCAGATGCAGAAGATCATGATGGATAAGGTGGGTATCTTCAGAAACGGCCCGGATCTGGAGCAGGCCGTGGAAGAATTGAAGATCCTGAACCAGAGGGCCAGAAACATTGCCTTGAGAAACCGGATTTCCTCCTCCAACCCTGAGGTGGTGGAAGCCATCCGGGTGCCAAAAATGATCAAGCTGGCCCAGTGCGTGGCCTATGGGGCCCTCCTCCGGACCGAAAGCCGCGGGGCCCACGCCAGGGAAGATTATCCTGAAAGAAATGACCGGGACTGGCTGAAACGGACCCTGACCACCTGGACGGATGAAAATGCCGATTTGCCCGAGGTCAGCTATGAAGAACTGGATATCATGAAGATGGAAATGCCTCCGGGATCAAGGGGGTACGGGGTGGACAATATTGTCCATCACCCGGACACGAAAAAAAGAATCAGCCAGATAGACACCATCCGGGAAGCCAACCCCGGCGCAGACCGGTTTGAGATTCAGGAACTCTTGAATCCCATCACCATTCCTGAAAAATTCAAAGGCAAAAACGAGCGTATCGGCAGGGGGTTTAAATAATGAGCGACAATGAAAGAATCTTAAAATTTCAGATATTCAGATATAATCCGCAGAAAAAGGGTGACAAGCCCCGCATGGTCACCTATGAGATCACAGAGGCCCCGGGGATGACGGTTTTCATTGCCCTGAACGAGATCCGGGAGCAGCAGGACCCGTCTTTGCAGTTTGATTTTGTCTGCCGGGCCGGCATCTGCGGTTCCTGCGCCATGGTCATCAACGGCCGGCCCACCCTGGCCTGCCGGACCCTGACCTCCAAATATGACGACGGAGAGATCAAACTCCTGCCCCTGCCCGGATTTGAACTCATCGGCGACCTGTCCGTCAATACGGGAAAATTCATGCGGGCCATGTCCGAGCGGGTGGAATCCTGGATCCACGATATCCATGCAGACCAGGTGGATTATAACAAGCTGGAGGAACGCATGGACCCGGATGTGGCCGACCAGATCTATGAGCTGGAGCGGTGCGTGGAATGCGGCTGCTGCGTGTCGGCCTGCGCCACCAAGCGCATGAGGCCCGATTTCCTGTCGGCCGTGGGATTCATGCGCCTGGCCCGATTCGCCCTGGACCCCAGGGACAAACGGACCGACGAGGAATTCTATGAAATCATGGGGGATGATGACGGGGTGTTTGGGTGCATGACCCTTCTGGGCTGTGAAGACTATTGCCCCAAGGACTTGCCCCACCAGACCCAGATTGCCTATCTGAGACGGAAAATGGTCCTTGTGAAATAGCACCGGCCTGATATCAAAGAAAGATCCAGGCAGCGGGTAATCCTGCTGCCTATTGCATTGTGAAAGGGATGAAAATGATGGACGGATTTATGTATGAACCCATGTTCCCCCTGGGTCCGGATACGACGGAATACCGCCTGCTGACCAAGGACCATATCAGGGTAAAGGAATTTGAGGGGAAACCGGTTCTCATGATCGAACCCCAGGCCCTGAGCCTGATAGCCGGGCAGGCCTTTAAGGATGCGGCCCATCTCCACAGGCCGGAACATCTGAAAAACCTGAGAAAGATCATGGATGATCCTGAGAGTTCGGACAATGACCGGTATGTGGCCCTGGAACTCCTGAAAAACGCCGTTATCTCGGCCCAAATGGTTTATCCCATGTGCCAGGACACGGGGACCGCCCTCATTATGGCCAAAAAAGGCCAGCAGGTCTGGACCTGGAGCGACGATGAAGAAGAATTGTCCAAGGGCGTATTCAAGGCTTACACGGAAAATTATCTGCGCTATTCCCAGAATGCGCCCCTGACCATGTACGAGGAAAAAACACCCGGACCAATCTGCCGGCCCAGATTGATATAGCCTCGGTCCGGGGGGATGAATACCGGTTCCTTTTCATGGCCAAGGGGGGCGGCTCCGCCAACAAGAGCAATCTGTTCCAGATGACCAAGGCTGTTTTAAAATCGGAAAACCACCTGATGGATTTTATGGTGGAAAAGATGAAAGGATTGGGCACCACGGCCTGCCCGCCCTATTATATCGCCTTTGTCATCGGCGGCACCTCGGCCGACCTGAATCTGAAAACCGTGAAACTGGCCTCGGCCCGTTACCTGGACGCCCTTCCCGTCAAAGGCAGTGAAACGGCCCATGCCTTCAGGGATACGGACCTTGAAGAAAAGGTCTTGCGCCGTTCCCGGGAGCTGGGCATCGGCGCCCAGTTCGGGGGCAGGTATTTCGCCCATGAGATCAGGATCATCCGCCTGCCTCGGCATGGGGCCTCCTGCCCCGTCGGCATCGGGGTTTCCTGTTCCGCCGACCGCCAGATCAAGGGGAAAATTACACAGGACGGGATTTTTCTGGAACAACTGGAAGAAAATCCCGGCGCCTACCTGCCCAAGCAGGAGCCTGAACTGAAACCCGCCGTCCGGATCAACCTGGAGCGGCCCATGGACGAGATCCGTGCCGAGCTGTCCGGATACCCGGTTTCCACAAGACTGGCCCTCACCGGCAGGATCATCGTGGCCAGGGATATGGCCCATGCCAAATTCATGGAAGGTCTTGAAGCCGGAAAAGGGCTGCCGGAATACCTGAAAAATCATATCATTTATTATGCAGGCCCTGCCAAAACCCCCGAAGGAGAAGCCTCCGGATCATTCGGCCCCACCACGGCCACCAGAATGGACCCCTATGTTCCCGTGTTCCAGAAGCAGGGGGCCTCCCTCATCATGCTGGCCAAGGGAAACCGGAGCCGCCAGGTGACCGAAAGCTGTAAGGCCAACGGCGGTTTTTACCTGGGGTCCCCGGGCGGTCCGGCGGCCCGCCTGGGAAAAAATTTTATCAAAAAGGTTGAACTGGTGGAATATGAAGAACTGGGAATGGAAGCGGTATATATGATGACCGTAGAGGATTTCCCCGCCTTTATCCTGGTGGATGACAAGGGCAATGATTTTTTTGCAGGGCTCTTTTAACCGGTTCCGGTAATTGATAAGGCCTGATGAAATTTTATAGATTTCATCAGGCCTTATCGTTCGACTGCCGCGATTGCTTTTATTCAATTTTAAATTTGCTTACGAATCCTTCAAGGCTGCGAGCAAGGCTTGATAAGGATTTCGCAGTGGTGTTCACCTTATTGCTGTTTTCCTTCATTTGGGCCGAAGCATTGTTTACTTCCGCAATCTCCTGGGCAATATGTTCGGACACGGATGAACTCTGGGACACATTATCATTGACCGTGCTTAATCCGGAAGAAATGCTGTGAACATTATTGGATATTTCCTTTGTGGTGGCAGATTGCTCTTCAATGGCGCCGGCAATAGTGCTGACCGAATCATTGGCCTCAGATATCACCTTACTGATGGAGTTGATCTGGTGAACCGTCTCCCGGGTGGTATCCTGAATCACCCTGACTTTGTCCTTGATGGATGAAGACGCCTGGGCAGTCTGGCTTGCAAGGCTCTTTATTTCACCTGCAACCACTGCAAATCCTTTACCGGCTTCACCGGCTCTGGCAGCCTCAATGGTGGCATTCAATGCCAGAAGATTGACCTGTTCGGAAATGTCCTGGATGGTTTCAATGACATGACCAATGTCAACGGCTGCCTTCCCAAGCTCCCCCACCTGCTCAAGAGAGGCTTTTGCCTGCACAACGGCATCCTCAGTAACTGTCCTGGCATTTTCCGCACTTCTGGTGATTTCGTTAATGGTGGCCGTCATTTCTTCTGCGGCTGCAGCAATGGTTCCCACATTGGAGGTGGTCTCATCCGTAGATGATGCAACGGATTTCATGTTTGAACTCATTTCCTCGGAAGCTGCGGAAACACTTGACGCCCTTGCTGATAAATCTTTCACAGCGCCTGACAATAGATCCGATACCTTCAGCATTTCCGTTGAAGAGTCACTCACGGTAACGGCATCCCGACGGATACTGATGATCATCTCCTTTAAACTGGTCATGAAGGCATTGAACCATTTGGAAAGCTCACCGATTTCATCCTGCCGTTTGATGGGAATGGATTTGGTCAGATCGCCCTCGCCCGTAGCAATTTCTTTCAGAATTACGGTTGCGGCATTCAGGGGGGTAATGACCAATACCTTTATGGAAAACAAGATGGCAAGGATCAGAATAATGATGACACCTAATATTGCAGCCGCCTGTTTAACGGTTGCACTTTTTAGTTTTGCTGATACCAGGGTCTCGAATTGTTCAAGAGATATTTTGGTTTTATGTTCTGCTGCTGAAATTTGGTTTTTTATGTGAGTATCGGAATAAAACACCTCAACCGTTCCGAGTGATTTTCCTTCAAATTTCAGCTCCTTTTTAAAAGAAAAGTCTTTATTCAGTTTGAGATCCTTGGGAAGTTCTTTTCCCGAAACAATACCGCCTGAGCCCCAGGCGGCTGCAAAAGGTTTATCCCCTGTTTCCAAAACCTGGATGGCAATGATGTCGGAAAGCGTCATAAAGCTCTCTAAGACTTTATGGAGTGCCTCATCATCAAAGTCAAAACATATTTTGCCGATACGCCTTCGAGAATATCACTCATGGATTGGTATCGGGCTTTAAGATCCTCTTTTTGTTTATTGGAAAAATCCGTCACAATGGTATTTGTTTTTTCCTTGGTCAGATCAACGGTAGAATTCATTAGGGTCTTTTGCATGTTCAAGATCATAAGCATTGTCACAAAGAGAAGAATTGCAACCAGAGATCCGCACAAAATAGCAGTTCTTGCTCCTATGCCCAGTTTGCTGTTTCTTAACTCGTCGATACCCATAACTCATCCTATATTGTTTTAGTATGGTTTATTACATCTGCCACGGGTCAAATTCTTTATTAACCGGGTCAAGAATTTTTGCAAATTCCCCATTTGCTTTTAATTTATCAAGGGTTTCCGTCAGGAATTTATCTACCGGACCGCCTTTCCCGCCTTCGGGCAGGACAATCTTGACGTCGAATCGTTTATACAAGGTTCGTTTCACATTTTTTAAATTCTGGGATTTTAAAATCGGATCACAGGCAAAATCAGCAAAGATGAATCCATCAAGCCGCCCTGCGTCTACTTTTTTCAAACTGTTTTCAATGCTGGACGAGCCGGTTGCTTTTTCTTTAATATAGGCGATATGGGCGTTTTCAGTCTCAATTTTAAACTGATCCAGATTATCCGGTGATG
>JAAUSZ010000036.1 GCA_012031875.1 Desulfobacula sp. | reverse complement strand
ATCATCAACGGAAGAAAGACACCAAGGCCGCTTTCAGGGGAGATGGTTTCTCTCCGGGGATGTGGGCTATCTGGACGATGAGGGATACCTCTTATTGTGGACCGGATCAAGGAGCTGATCATCACGGGCGGGGAAAATGTATCCCCAAGAGAAGTGGAAGAAGTGCTCTATACCTGCCATGATATAGAGGAATGCGCCGTCATCGGGATGCCGGACAGGGAATATGGAGAAAGAATCGTTGCCTATATGGTTCCCAAGGCAGGAAAGACCATTGATCCGGTCTCTCTGAAAGCCTATCTGAAAGCCCGGTTGTCGCCGTTCAAGGTGCCCAAGGAATTTATCAGCGTATCGGAACTGCCCAAATCCAGTACAGGGAAACTTTTAAAAAGAGAACTCAAACGGCAGGTTGCGGAAAATAAAAAAGAATAAAAGCAGCCGTTCAGGCTTTTATCAGATAAAACAAAGGATTGTATCGTATGGCCCAGGTTCTTGCAGACAGAAGAGAGATGGAGTTTGTTCTCCACGAACAGTTTGAGGTCGGCCGCCTCAGTGAACACGAATGCTTTTCCGAATTTAACCGGAAAACCCTGGACATGGTCATGGCCGAGGTCCGCACCCTTGCGGTCAAAGAAATCCTGCCCACCCTGAAAATCGGCGACCAGACCGGATGCCGGTATGAAAACGGCCAGGTGACCGTTCCTCCCGGATTTAAACGGGCCTGGAAGCAGTTGGCGCTGGGGGGCTGGTTTGCTCCCTGCCAGAATCCGGATCGGGGAGGGCAGGGCATCGCCCCATGCCCTCCATGTCATGGCCCAGAATTACCTCATCGGCGCCAATATGTCCCTTTTGATGGTGGCGGGGCTGAACCAGGGCGCCGGCCGGATCATCGAACAATTTGGTTCGGACAAACAGAAAGAACTCTATCTTGAGAATATATATACGGGCCAATGGAGCGGCACCATGGCCCTGACGGAATCCGAATGCGGATCAAACCTGGGAGATCTGTCCACATCGGCCGTAAAAAATGAGGACGGAACCTTTTCGTTGACCGGGAACAAGATTTTTATCAGCGGCGGGGACCAGGACATGACGGAGAATATCATCCATCTTGTGCTGGCAAGAATCGCGGGCGCGCCGGAAGGCAGCCGGGGAATATCCCTGTTTGTCGTCCCGAAATTTCATGTCAATGCCGACGGCAGCCTTGGTAAAGGAAATGATATCGTCTGTACCGGCATTGAGGAAAAAATGGGACTCCACGGCAGCCCCACCTGTTCCATGGCCCTGGGAAGTAAGGGGAAATGCACGGGAACCCTTTTGGGGGAAGAGAACAAGGGCCTTTCCATGATGTTTCTCATGATGAATGAGGCCCGTCTCATGGTGGGGGCCCAGGCCCTTTCCTGTGCGTCGTCGGCCTATCTCTACGCCCTGGACTATGCCCGGCAGAGAATCCAGGGCCCGCCTCCGGCCGGAAAGGACAGGGCATCGGTGGCCATCATCAACCACCCCGATGTCCGGCGCATGCTTTTGACCATGAAATCCTATACCGAGGGAATGCGAAGCCTTTTATGCTATATCGCAAGCCTGGAAGATAAAAAAAGGGTAAGCGTCGACAGCCGGGAAAAGGAAAGATATCAGAACCTCATCGAAATTCTTACCCCGGTGGGGAAAGGCTATGTTACGGACCGGGCCGTGGATGTCTGCAACCTGGCCGTCCAGGTCTTCGGCGGATATGGGTATACTTCGGAATACCCGGTGGAGCAGCTCCTGAGGGATGTGAGGATTACGACCATTTATGAGGGCACCAACGGGATCCAGGCCATGGATCTTCTGGGCCGGAAACTTCAGATGAAGAACATGGGGTTATTTCTGGATCTCATCAATGAAATAAAAAACACCCTTGCCGAGGCGCAGATGATCAATTCATTGTCTGCTCTTTGCAGCAGGGTGGAGACAGCAGTGAACATGCTCTGCCAGGTGGCTGAAAAAAATGGATGAATCGGTTCGAGGGGGAGGCTGTTTTAAGGGCCTATGCCTATGCCTGCCCCTTTCTTGAGGCGACCGGCGATGTGATTATGGCCTGGATGCTCTTGTGGCGCGCGGCCATTGCAGAAAAGAAACGTGAAAAAGGAATTGAGGGAAAAGAGGCTGATTTTTATGAAGGGCAGCTAAGATCTGCAGAATTTTTCATAAACGGTTTTTTACCCGTGACCATGGGGAAAATGGCGTCGATTATGGATTTATGCAGTGCGGCAATACGAATTTCCGATTCCTCATTCGGAGGGAGATAGCAGATTGGGGAGAAAGTCCCGGTGCTGCTGTTGGATCGGATTAACAACCACATTTATGGAGGTATGAACATGAAGCGTGTTTCAGCAAAGAGTCTTTTTCTAATGGTTCTGTCCGGGATTTTCTTTTTATCGCTTTCCCCGGCATTCGCCAAACCCATCGAACTCAGATTCTCAAGTCCTTTTCCCGCTCAACAGACCATTACCGGAAAAATCATCATCCCCTGGATTGAAGAAATCAACAAAGCCGGCGAAGGTAAGGTCAGCGTCAAATTATTTCCCGCCGGCGCCCTGGGAAAGGCCCCGGAACAATTTGACCTGGCGGAAAAGGGAGTTGCCGATCTGGCCTATCACCTGTCCGATTACACCCCCGGCCGCTTCCCTATGACCACGGTCTTTTCCCTGCCCTTTATGGTGCCGTCCGGGGAAAAGGTGTCTGAAGCCATGTGGAAAACCTTTCAGCAGGAGCCCAAATACCAGGAAGAATACAGCAAAGTCAAGGTCCTGGCCCTCTTCGGCCATCCGGGCGGCCATTTTCATACGGTCAGCAAACCCATCCGCACCATGGCGGATTTTAAAGGGGTGAAGATGAGAACGGCCAATCCTTCCATCAGTAAAGCCCTGACTCTCTGGGGGGCCGTACCCGTTGCCCAGCCCATTACCGAAACCTATCAGTCTCTGCAACTCGGCGTTCTGGACGGCACGGTTCTGGTATGGGAAGGCATGGCCACTTTTAAACTCAATGAAGTGACTAAATTCACCACGGTGGCCGACCTGTACACCATGCCCATGATGATTGTGATCAACAAAGGGGTCTGGGAAGGTCTTCCCGAGGATGTCAAAACCCTTCTTGAAAGCACCACGGGGCTGAAAATGTCCATGGCTGCGGGCAAGGCCTTTGATGACGCGGAAAAGCCCACCAGGGAAATGACCATTGCCAAGGGAACCGAGGAAATCATCCTTGATCCGGCCGAGTTGAAGAAAATGAAAGAGTCCACCATCCCCCTGAGGGAAGAATGGGCCGCGGAAATGGAAGCCAAGGGATTGCCCGGAAAGGCCATCCTCAAGACGGCCCTCGGCTTTCTTGAAGGAAAATAATTACACCCTCTTATGTCCCTTCTGGGACAACAGCCGAGAAAAACAGTCTGAAACCTCAGGGGGAGGAATTCTCCCTGAGGTCCGGAACAAGGAAGATCCTGAAATAAACCATGGAAAAATCTTGAGGCCATATGAAGATTAGAAATTTATTCAATACAATGGGCATTTTCAGTTATGTCCTGGCAAGGATAGGGTGCCTGGCGCTCTTTTTGATGATGGGCCTGACAGTGGTGGATGTGTTCAAGCGACACGCCTTTAATTCCCCCATCCTGGGTTCTTTTGAAATTACCCGGTACCTCATCGTCATCCTGATTTTTGCGTTTATCGGGCATGCCCAGTCCCAGAAATCCCACGTGAACGTGGATATTTTTGTCAATGCCTTTCCCAAAAAAGTCCAGGCCGTCATTGATTTGTTTAATTATTCGGTCAGCCTGATCCTCATGGTCCTTGTGACCTGGAAGGGGTTTGAAAAGGCCATGGAAAGCATGGCCACCGGGGATAGTCCCATGAACCTGCCGGTCCCGGAATATCCCTTTGTTCTTTTTCTGGCCTTTGGATGCGGGATCATGTGCATTGAACTGGCCAGGGATGTCCTCAGAATCATTTTTAAAAAATTAAGGGAAGAGAGTAGTCTATGAGTACTGAAATGATAGGGGTTGTCGGAATTTTACTGTTGTTTGTCTTCCTTGCCTTCAGGATGTATATCGGTATCGCCATGGCCCTCATCGGGTTTGTGGGCGTCAGCCTCATCGTCAACCTGGATGCAGGCCTGAACCTTCTGGGCATGTCTCCCTGGGCCGAAGGCTCATCCTATTCCATGAGCGTCATCCCGCTTTTTGTCCTCATGGGGCAGTTCGCCTTTGTTTCCGGCATCAGCCAGGATATTTACAAGGCCGTTCATAACTGGATGGGCCATTTGCGGGGAGGGCTGGCCATGGCCACCATCGTGGCCTGTTCCGGGTTTGCCGCCATCTGCGGGTCCTCCCTGGCCACCGGCGCCACCATGGCCAAGGTGGCGGTCCCTGAAATGCGAAAATACGGATACGATCTGAGCCTTGCCACGGGCTGTGTCGCGGCCGGCGGCACCTTGGGCATCCTGATTCCGCCCAGCATCGGGTTCATCATTTTTGGAATCCTGACGGAAGAATCCATTGGAAAGCTTTTTATGGCCGGAATCCTTCCCGGGCTTCTGCTGGCCACGCTTTTTATCCTGGCCATCTTTTTGCAATGCCGTTTCCGTCCTGAAATGGGCCCCAAGGCGGAACCCACTTCCTGGAAAACCAAATTTGAGTCTTTATACGGCACCTGGCCCATGCTGTCCTTGTTTGTCCTGGTGATGGGAGGCATCTATTTCGGCATATTCACACCTACCGAGGCCGCGGGAATGGGGGCCTTCGGCTCCTTTATCATCACCCTGGGAAAGAAAAAGCTGACTTTTCAAACCTTTGTTGAAAGCGTGATCATCACGGGCAATATGACGGCCATGATCTTTTTGATCATCATCGGGGCCAATATTTTTTCATCCTTTCTGGCATTGACCCAGATCCCCTTTATGCTGGCCGATGCCATTGTGGCCCTGGCCATGCCCAGGATGGTCGTATTTTTTATAATCCTCCTGGTGTTTGTGTTCCTGGGCTGCGTCATGGACTGCTTTGCCATCATGATCCTCATGGTTCCCATTTTGTATCCCATTATGCAGGCCATGAATTTCAACACCATCTGGTTTGGGGTCATCATGGTTATTGTGCTCGAGGTCGGGCTCATCACACCGCCCGTGGGCCTGAATGTGTTTGTGATCAAGGGGGCCGTCCCCGATGTCCCGCTGACGACCATGTTCAAGGGGATCTGGCCCTTTCTGGTCGCTGCAATAATCTGCATCGGCATCCTGATCATGTTCCCGCAGATCGCCTTGTTCCTTCCCTCAAAAATGTAAGGGATAGGACACGGTTTGATGAGGGGAGCGATATGCAATGGAATATTAACAAACGATAGAACTAAAAATCTTTCAAGTGGTAGATTTTTTGCTCATAACGGACCTGTTTGAATTTGCTCGTAACTAACCTGTTTAAAACGGAAATAACAAAAAAAGAATTTCAGGAGGTAGGATGTCTCAGATATCAAAGGTCGGCGTCATCGGCGCCGGGCATATGGGCAGCGGGATTGCCCAGAAGATAGCCCAAGAGGGAATGGAAGTGGTATTGATCGATATTAAACCGGAATATGTGGAAAAAGGGCCTGGCCGGCATTAAAAGCCTTCTCGAAGGCGGGATGAAGCGCAAGATCTTTACCCAGGATCAGGTGAATCAGACCCTGGGCCGCATTCAGGGAACAACGGACCTCAAGGCCGTAACCGAGGCAGACCTGGTGATAGAGGCGGTTTTTGAAGACCGGCAGGTGAAGACCCAATTGTTTCAGAACCTGGATCAGATCTGTGCGGAGAAAACGATTTTCGCCACCAATACTTCCAGCTTCTATGTGGCTGAATTTGCAGCCAAGATCAAGCGTCCGGACCGGTTCATCGGGCTTCATTATTTTTTCCACCCGGCCAAGAACAAATTGCTGGAAATCATCCCCCATACCACCACCAGCAAGGATACCATTGAAAAAGCCATGGGGTTTGCCGCTCGCCACGGAAAAACAGCGATTGTGGTAAAAGATTCCCCCGGATTTGCCGTGAACCGGTTCTTTGTGCCCTCGTCCAATGAGGCGGCCCGGATGCTGGAAGAAGGCCTGGGAAACCTTCCCACCGTTGAAGAAGGAAGCAAGCGGGCCTTCGGCATCGGTATGGGCTCCTTTGAAATTTTAAATGTCACCGGGATTCCCCTGGCGGTTCACGCCTCTAAAAGCCTGGGCGATGAGCTGGGCCTTTTTTACGGCACCCCGGACATCATGAAGACCCAGATGGACAAAAATGTAGACTGGGATCTTACGGCCGGTGACATCGAGGAAGACAAAATTGCCGCCATTGTGGACCGGTTTTACGGCATCTGCCTGGGTGTAGCCGCCACCATCGTGGATGAAGGCGTCGCCACCATGGAAGATCTCAACCTCGGGGCCAAGATCGGTTTGCGATGGGCCCGGGGACCCTTTGAGATCATGAATCATATCGGCATCGACAAGACCTGTCAGGTGGTGGACGCCATGACAAAAAAATATCCCGGCTTTAAAATGCCCAAGATCCTGCTGGAACAGAAAAAACTCGGCAAGCCCTTTGTCTTTAAGGTGGTGAATCTTGAGGTCAAAGAAGACACGGCCTGGATCACCATCAACCGTCCCGATGCCATGAATGCCTTGAATGAAGCAGTGGTGGAGCAGTTGACCCGGATATTCGACACTGCTGAAAAAGATCCCAAGGTCAAGTCCATCGTATTCCAGGGAGCCGGGAAAACCTTTGTGGCCGGGGCCGACATCCAGTTTTTTGTGGACCGGATCAAGGCCGGCAGGATCAAGGACATAGAGGTCTTTACACGCAAAGGCCATGAACTTTTTCTGAGAATCGAAGACTGCCCCAAGAAAACCATCGCCCTGCTGGACGGCCTTTCCCTGGGCGGGGGCAGTGAACTGGCCCTGGCCTGCCAATATATCGTCGCGACCAAGGCCGGGTCCATGGGATTTCCCGAAACCGGCATCGGTATTGTGCCGGGCCTCGGGGGCATGCTGAGAATGGAACGCCGGGTGGGCCTTGCCCTTGCAAAATATTATGTTTTTACGGGCCGGGCCTTAAGCGCCCAGGATGCCCTGGACCTCGGCATCGTCACTCAGATTGTGGAGCCTTCCGCAGTGGGCCAGGCCGTCCGGGAGATCACGGACCGGGCCAAGGCGGATAAATATCAGAAGCGGTCCCTCCCTGAAAAATTTTCAGCCTTTGCCGGTATTTTTAACGATGAAAACATGGACCGTCTCCTAGTCGGAAAGCCCATGACGGGTCTGCCGGAAGCCCTTGCCGAAAAGATCCCGGCCATCCTGGGCGCCAAATCCATGATTGCCCTGAAGATGGCCAACGAGATCATGAACAAACAGGCGAAAATGTCCATCCCCGAAGCCGTCGAATGCGAACTGGGCGTCCTGGACCGGCTTTTTTCCACCCATGAC
The DNA here is from genome assembly GCA_012031875.1 of Desulfobacula sp. GTDB lineage: Bacteria > Desulfobacterota > Desulfobacteria > Desulfobacterales > Desulfobacteraceae > Desulfobacula. Next base: position 20,750 of record JAAUSZ010000036.1, on the reverse strand, counting down.
GCGTTTGAAGGCCTGTCCACCGTGGGCCAAAGAAAACCGGTGTTCAAGGGAGAATGAAAAGAGAAAACAGCAAGAGATTATATTTAAACCGATAAAAAAGGAAAAACTCACCATGTATACAAAGGCATTTATTCCCTATAAAGGATATTACAGCACCCCTTTTTGCAAATGGCAGGGCAGTATGGCCAATGAAAACGCCATCTCCTTTGCCGCCTCCGTTTCAAAGCAATGGCTGGCGTCAAAAGACTTTGATGTGAACCAACTGGATTATTGCATCTTCGGCAATACCATCGGCCAGCACCGCCAGTTCTATGCATCCCCCTGGTCGGCCGCACTCCTGGGAGCCAATTCCCTTCCCGCCATTGCCGTCAGCCAGGCCTGCACCACCGGGGCCACCTGTATCAACCTGGCCGCCATGGGCATTGAAAGCGGCCTCTATGAAACCCCCTATGTGCTGACAACGGACCGGACCTCCAACGGCCCCCATACCATCTGGCCCAATCCCAACGGCCCCGGAGGCGAAGTCATCTCTGAAAACTGGAATATGGACAATTTTAACGCGGATCCCAACACCGGCAAAAAAATGGTGGAAACGGCTGAGAATGTGGCCCGGGAAAACGGGTTCACCAAAGAACAGTGCGATGAACTGGTATTGCGGCGGTATGAGCAATACCTCATGGGTACGGAAAATGACCGGGCCTTCCAGAAACGGTATATGCTTCCGGCTGAAATCAAAATTTCAAAAAAGAAAACCATTCTGGTGGAAAAAGACGAAGGCGTCATGGCCTCCACCAAAGAAGGGCTGGCCGCCCTGAAACCGACCATTCCGGGCGGGGTCCTGAGCTTCGGCGCCCAGACCCACCCGGCCGACGGCAATGCCGGGATACTGGTCACCACGGCAGAGAAGGCAAAAAATGGAGCGCGGACCCCAAAATCACCATCCAGGTGGTGGCCTATGGCTATGCCCGGGAACGCAAAGGCTATATGCCGGCAGCCCCGGTTCCGGCCACCCGGATGGCCCTGAAAAATGCCGGATTGACCATCAAGGACATCCGGGTGATCAAAACCCATAATCCCTTTATCGTGAACGACCTGTTCCTTTCAAAGGAAATGGGAGTGGATGCCTTTGGATTCAATAATTACGGATCATCCTTGATTTTTGGCCATCCCCAGGGCCCCACAGCCACCCGGCTTATCATTGAAGGTATAGAAGAGACGGTCCTGGCCGGCGGCGGCTATTGCCTGTGGACCGGTTGTGCAGCCGGCGACTGCGGCGCGGCCTTGATCCTGAAGATATCATAACCTATCCGGTGGATTCATAACACATGCGGGAATTCCGACGGCCTTAGGGCGCGGATTCCCGCATGTTCATTTCAGGGATTACAAAGAGACTGCATCAGAGATTGCAAGAGATTGCAAATGATCAGCGGGCTTCAGGGGAAGAAATTTTCCCTTTATTGGCAAGGCCGAAAAGAAAGGTCTCAAATATTTTCAGGGCCAGGTTCTCGGGTTTGATCTCTCCCTTGGGATCATACCACCGGTAAATCCAGCCGCACATGCCCACCAGGCAATGGGCGTCAATGGCGGTATTCTCCGTTGAGAGCCCGTTTTGGATGCAATAGGCTTCAATGGCCTGTCTCCAGAAAAAACAGATAGGCCCTCTGCTTTTCCTTTACCATGTCATACCATTCGCCGGTCAGGCAGTCATCATCGCTCAGAATGAGTTTGGTCCGGTATTTGTCGTTGCAGAAGCTATCCACCTGGTACTGGATATATTTTTTGATGATATCCGTGGGGTCAACCCCTTCCAGGGGAATTTTCCTCACGCCCGAGATCATATCATCCATATGGCTGTCCAGGATCTGGTACAGCAGTTCTTCCTTGCTTTTGAAATAATAATAAAGGCCGGCCGTGGTCATCTCCGTTGCCCTGGCGATATCCCGGATGGTGGTCTTGTCATATCCCTTCTGCCACAGGGTTTTAGTGGCGACTTTATAAATTTCTTTTTTCCGGCGTTCCTGTTCTTTGAGTTTATAATTTTTCATAAGAGTCATAGTATATTAAAAAATGCGCCTTTGACAAGCGTTTGATAGATTATTTTATCATTTGTCCGTTAAAAGCATCCATGACGGGGATAGAAGTTTTATCCTGTGTTTTCTAAAAGATATAGGGGACTTTCAGATTATAGGATTTATAAACCACAAAGGTTTCTACGGACCGGACTCCCTGGATTTTGGATATCTCTTCGGTATAAAATTCAAGCAGGCCAAAGTCCCGCTTGAACAGAACAAGGACGACGAGATCAAACCGCCCCGTTACCACACTGACGGAAATCACCCCTTTGAGTTTGCTGATCTCTTCACCCTTTTCCACCAGGTTCATTTCCGAAAGCTTGATCCCGATAATGACGACCCGGTGGCCCGGCAGCTTTGCCGGATCAACCAGTCCGCAGATGTCGAGGATCCCTTCATTCTGGAGGTTGTTCACCCTTGACCGGACCGTATTTTCCGTAATCGCGAGTTTATCGGCAATTCTTTTAAAGGACTTTTTCCCGTTCTTCAATTCCCTTATGATATCGATATTGGTATCATCTATTTTCATGATGTCCTCTTTTTTATCTTTAATGGTGTCAGCCCGATTTTGAACTTTTAATAATAAATACGTGATGATAAGATAAAAATCAAAGTTTATTTATGGAATATATGGAATTCCTTCCAGGATCTTGATCTAAATCAATTATTTGCTCTTTTGTCTAGGATATCCTGTCTGATAAATGCCGGTAAAATTTCCGGAAATTACTTATTCAGCCAAAGGAGGGACAATGATCAGCTCACGATTAAAGATTTACTTTTCAGGGTTGCTGGTGACCGCGATAGGGATTGCACTCATCGGCTATTATTACACGGAAAAGGACCTGCCGCCCTATCCGGGCAGGATAATCACGGAATCGGGCAAATTGTTAAGCGGCAGGGACCGGATCATGGCAGGCCAGAAGGTCTTCCAGAAATACGGCCTCATGGATCTGGGAAGCGTATGGGGGCACGGCACCTACCGGGGCCCCGATTTCACGGCCCAGGCCCTTCATCACATGGGCGAGAACATGCGGGAGGCCCTGGCAAAGGAAAAATATTCCGCGGCCTATGCATCCCTGCCCACGGAATCCAAAGGCAGCGTGGATGCGGTGGTCATTGAGCAGATCAAAAAGAACCGGTATGATAAAGCCACGGATACCCTGACCTTTTCCTCCATCCAGGAGGAGGCTTATTTAAAGAACCGGGAGTTTTATTTAAATCTGTTTACCCATGGGGATGACAAGGGCCCCATCCGGGCGGGGGTGATCAAGGACCCGGAAGATATCAGGGCCCTGGCGGATTTTTTCTACTGGACAGCCTGGTGCGCGGGGACCATCGGCCGGGGGATACTCACACCTATACCAACAACTGGCCCCACGATCCCCGGGTGGGCAATTTTGTTTCAGGCAAATCCCTGGTCTGGTCGGCCATTTCCCTGGTGGCCTTCGGCCTCTGCCTGGGGGTGTTCATCTATATTTACCACAAATACAAGTTCAACCAGGGCCATCTGCCCTTTACCGATAAACCGGCCCTGGCCCTGGCCAATGCCGGTATTTCCGCCAGCCAGAGAAAAACCGCAAAATTTTTCTTTGTGGTGACGGCCCTGTTTTTCCTCCAGGTGAACGTGGGGGGCCTCATGGCCCATTATACGGTCCATCCCAGCACCTTTTACGGCCTTGATTTTATTGCAAGCCTGGTTCCCTATAACTGGGTCAAGACCTGGCACCTCCAACTGGCTGTCTTCTGGATTGCCACGGCCTGGATCGGCATGACCCTGTTTGTGGCGCCCCGGGTCGGGGGCAGGGAGCCCGGGGCCCAGGGCTTTCTAGTGGATTTTCTCTTTGTCGCCGTGGTTATTGTGGTGGTGGGGAGCCTGACCGGGGAAGTCCTGGGAATCAAGGGCCTCATCAATGACGCCTGGTTCTGGCTGGGCCACCAGGGATGGGAATACCTGGAGCTGGGCCGGGCCTGGCAGATCCTGCTCCTGGTGGGTCTCATCCTCTGGCTCATCCTGGTGGTGCGGGCCTTGAAGGACCATTTCGGCCCGGGCAAATCCCATTGGGGCCTGCCGCATTTTCTGGCCTATTCCGGCATTGCCGTGGTGGGGTTTTTCTGTTTCGGGCTGTTTTATGATTCCAATTCCCATCTGACCATTGCCGATTTCTGGCGCTGGTGGGTGGTCCATACCTGGGTGGAAGGGGCCTTTGAATTTTTTGCCGCCGCCGCCATTGTTTTTGTGACGGTGAACCTGGGGCTGGTCAAACTGGAAGCAGGGCTCAGGACCGTTTATTTTACCGTGGGCCTTGCCCTGTCTTCCGGAATCATCGGAGTGGGCCATCATTATTACTGGTTTGGAGAGCCATCCCTCTGGCTGGCCCTGGGGTCCACCATCTCCGCCCCTGGAGCCCGTGCCCATCCTTCTGTTGCTCTCCGAGGTCTGGCACGGCCAGAAAACCCTGGTGGAGGGCGGCAGCGCCTATCCTTACAAATACCCCCTGATGTTTTTGATGGCTTCGGTATTCTGGGAATTCCTGGGTGCGGGCGTCATGGGGCTGTCCATTACCACGCCCGTGGTCAATTATTATGAGCATGCCACCTATCTGACGGTCAACCACGGCCATACCGCCCTTTTCGGCACCTACGGCATTCTTGCCATCGGGCTGCTGCTCTTTTCCATGCGAACCCTTGTCAGGGAAAGCGGCTGGGATGTCAGACTCCTGAAGGTGGCCTTCTGGGGCACCAATGCCGGGCTTGCGTCCATGTTCCTGCTGACCCTGCTGCCCGTCGGCATCCTCCAGGTCCTGGACAATATCAATAACGGGTTCTGGCACGCCCGGTCCGACGCCTTCTGGAACAGGGAAATCATCCAGTTCCTGGGCCAGGTCCGCCTGATACCGGATACCCTGATCATCATCGGCGCGGGTGCCATGGTCCTGTTCATGCTCAAGGCCATGATGAACCTGAAACCGGTCACGGTTCAATCCGGAGAGGCTTTTTCATAAACACCGGACCTCCCCCGGCCGGTCAACGGTCCGGGGGATCACCCGGGCCGGGTCTTTTCCCGGCCCGGTTTCCCTGAGGAGAGGAAACATGAAAATCAGTTCATTCAATGAATGCGCCCTGCCCATGACGGACGAAGATATTGTGGAGGCCATGAAAAAGATTCCCGGCTACCTGGACATCACGCCTTCGGATTTCATGGAGGTGTACCGGGTGGCCTTTGATCATGCCCTGTCCCGTCTCAGGACGGCCGTCCGGGCGGAAGAGATCATGACCCGGCCGGTCATCTTTGTCCATGAACACAGCCCTTTGCCCAAGGTGGTGAAGACAATGGCCGGACACGGGATTTCCGGGGTCCCCGTATTAAAGGTGGATCAAACCCTGTCCGGCGTGATTTCGGAAAAGGATGTGCTGCGCCGGATGACCGGTGACAAGACCCTGTCCTTCATGCGGGTGGTCCTCCTATGTTTTGAAAACAGCGGGTGTATGGCAAGGGATCTTAAAAAACTGACCGCCGCAGACATCATGACCTCACCTCCGGTGACGGTCACGGGCCAAACCCCGGTTTTGAAATTGCCGATCTCATGGACCGGATGAATATCAACCGGGTGCCGGTGGTGGACAAAGATCTCAAACCGGTGGGCATCATTGCCCGGTCCGATATTGTGAAAACCCTGTGCTGACGTTTCCAGGAAAGGAAGAATGGTGAAATATTTTCAGAAAATGAAGGGGGGCAGTTCCTGCCCGCCGGGGGTGAATGTTTCGGAAATCATCTGGTCCTGGGTGGGTTCTTTTTTGGGCATTACCACAGTGGCGGTCCTGCATTTCAATATTTTTTCCCAGGGAGACCTGACCTTTATTGTCGGGTCCTTTGGCGCGTCGGCCGTGCTGATCTACGGCGCCGTCAGAAGCCCCCTGGCCCAGCCCAGGAATCTTCTGGGCGGGCATATCCTGTCGGCCGTCATCGGGGTGGCCTCCTATCAATTGTTTCATGCCTTTCCCTGGTTTGCCGCCGCTTTTGCCGTTGCCACGGCCATTGCCGTCATGCACGCCACCCGGACTCTTCATCCGCCCGGCGGGGCCACGGCCCTCATTGCCGTCATCGGGGGGGACAGCATCCATGACCTGGGGTTTTTATATGTTTTTCTGCCTGTGGCAACCGGGGCCGTCATCATGCTGATCGTGGCCCTGCTGGTCAATAATCTGGCCGGGTCCAGGAAATATCCTGAATTCTGGTTTTAAAACGAATAAAGGAGGGAAAGGATGGGCGTCACTCAGTGTCTCATGGATGAACACCTATTGATTCTCAGGGTCCTCGGTCTTCTCCGGAGGGCAAGAAAAAGGATGGAAAACGGAAAAAAGGTTCCCGCGGCTTTTTTTGAACCGGCCATGGAATTCTGTTCCGGTTTTGCCGACCGCTTTCATCATTTTAAAGAAGAATTCCTCCTCTTCGGCCTTCTTTCCCATAAGCGGCAGGGGGAGCTGGATTCGGCCATGGGAGCCCTGCGCTACCAGCATGAATGCTGCCGTGGGAGCATTGCCGGGATCAGGCAGGCCCTGACTGGGTATAGGGAAAAGGAGGCCCTGGCCCCCAGTTTCCTTCTGGAAAACCTGGCTGTTTATGTCTCTCTTTTGCAGCGCCATATCCATGAAGAGGATAAGGTCTTTTTTCCCCTGGCGGAAAAGGTTCTTTTGCCCTTTGAAAAAGAGGGCCTGGCCCGGCAGTTTGAGGAGGAGGAAGATCAGCAGGGCGGCCGGAGGGCCGTGTTTGAAAAATACGAAGCCCTTGCAGAGGACCTCTGCCGGATTTTCCCAGCGGAATAGGCCGGCCCATGTTCAAGAAAAAAAACTGTTGGGAATATATGCAGTGCGGCCGGGAGCCCGGGGGCCTGAATGCCGGAAAAGCCGGCGTCTGCCCGGCAGCCTCGGACCCCACCCATGACGGCATCAATTCCGGGTCCTGCGGGGGCCGGTTCTGCTGGGCCGTGGCCGGAACCCTGTGCAGCGGAAAGGTCCAGGGAAGTTTTGCGGAAAAACGGGAATCCTGCACCCAATGCCCGTTTTACAAACAGGTCAGGGCCGAAGAAGGCAGCCTCAACATCCGGACAAAATTCCTGAGATTTGTCCGGCCCTATTCAAAGTCCTCTTTTTTCAGGAATTTGAGTCCTGAACGGATCAGGCAGGGGACCCGCTTTGTCCTCCAGGGGTGTCCCGCCGATACCGCCTGCATCATCCAGCAGGGCTCCTGTATTTTACTGGTGGAAAAGCAGGGAGCGCTTTATCCGGTGGGCCATCGCGGAGAAGGGGATATCGTGGGCATGATTTCCCTTCTGACCGGGGAACCGTCCGGGTTCCATGTGGAAGCGGAAACCGATATGGATGTCTGGGTGATCCGCAAAAAAGACATTGACCTCATGCCGGACCAGGACCCGGAACTGTTTGCCTTTCTGACCGAACTGACTGCGGACCGGCTGGACCGCAAAGGCCCCATGGCCGAACGGACCATCGGTAAATATCTCATTACCGACATCCTGGGAAAGGGGGGATACAGCATTGTCTACAAGGGGGTTCATTCGGAACTGGAGCGGCCCGTGGCCGTTAAAATGATGCGCCATCATTTTTCCATGCAGCCGGAATTCATGCGCCATTTTCAAAATGAAGCCAAAATCATCGCCGGATTGAACCATGAAAACATTATCCGTGTGTTTGACATTGAATCCAGGTTTAAAACGGTTTTTATCATCTATGAATTTCTTGAAGGGGAGCCCTTGGCCGATCTCATTCTCCGGCTCAAACGGATACCGCCCCGCCTGGCCCTGACCTATCTTTGCCAGACGGCGTCGGCCCTGGCCTATGCGGCGGAAAAGGGTCTGGTACACCGGGATATCAACCCGTCCAATGTGATTGTCCTGCCAAATGACCGCATCAAACTCATTGATTTTGGTTTGGCCGGTCCCATTGGAACCGATGATTTCCAGCCGGAGGGGAATTTTCATTATCTGGCGCCGGAACTCATGGACGGTGAACCTGCGGATTTCAGGACCGATATTTTTTCCCTGGGCCTGACAGCCTTTCATATGGTCGCGGGCCGGCTTCCCTTTTTATCGGAAGATCCCGCAGAACAGATGAAAATGATGCAGACCCGGACCATTCCCGACCCTGGAAACAGGTGGAAGATCTTCCGGAAATTCTCCGGCAATTTATTTAACGGCCTGTTCCCGGGACCCGGACCAGCGGTTTCAAACTCCGAAACAGGCCCAGACCTTCCTGTCCGAGGGAATACCGGCGAAGAAAACGCATCCGGATCTACCCGGCGAAATTCTTGCCCGGACCCTGACCTTTGACATCGGGCCGGGCCGGGAAGAGGAATTTTCAAGGCTCATCCATGAATTGGAAGAAAAGCTGGCAAAAATCGACAGCAGAATCCGGAAATTTTAATCAAGGACAAATCATCATCGAGAATCAAAAAATCTCCCCCTGGGACAGGAAACAGGATCATTTTGAAACGAAAAACCTGGCGATTTCAGCCCAAACCGATATGGGACCCGTGCGAAAAACCAATCAGGACCGCTACGGGATCAGGTCATTTCCCGGCGGCACCGTGGTCATGGGACTGGCCGACGGGCTGGGGGGCGAACCGGGGGGAGAAATGGCGGCCCGCCATGTCATGGAAAGCCTGGAAAACTGGCCGGGTCCCGAGGGCAAAAACACCACCGCGAGCCTGATGGATTTTTTTATCCGGATGGACAGGGACATTGCCGCCATGGGGGCAGAACAGGAGGCCCTGTCCGGCATGGCCACCACCCTGATCCTGGTGGTTGTTAAAGGCAGGCGGGCCGTCTTTGCCCATTCCGGTGACAGCCGACTCTATCATTTCAGGGCCGGGAATCTGACCCAGATCACCCAGGACCAGACCCTGGCAAGCTTTCTGGCCGATGAGGGGGAGCTTTCAGGGGATGAGGCACAGTCCCATTATTCCCGGACCGTGCCGGACCAGTGCATCGGCTGCCGGGACCTGGGGCCCGAAACCGGGGAGATCCGGCTTGAGGCCGGGGATCTCCTTGTCCTGACGTCCGATGGGGTTCACGGCGCCGTTGAAAAGGACGCCATGACCCATATCCTTGCAACTGAAGAGTCCATCCGCCGGGCGGCAGCCCGCCTGACCGGCCTTGCCCTTGCCGCCGGAGGCAAAGACAATATGAGCGTTGTCATTGCAAAGATCCATTGACACCGGCCTGACACCGCTGCAGAAAACGGACTATCCATTTCCGGGGGGAAAAATATGAGGCCCTTCTCCTATCCGGCATATTGCCTGGTCATCACGTCCAATACCCGGTTCATGAGATGGTTGATGCCGGGGAAATCCGCCTCGGCCAGCATTTTTGCTTCGGACTGAACGTATTCCGAGCCGTCAAGCTCATCCCCGCAATGTGAAATCAGGTTTTGGACCGTTTGCAGGGTGGATTCCAGATGAAACTGAAACCCGATGACCCGGTTTTCAAACACAAAGCCCTGGTTTGCACAGGCCTCGCTTTTGGCGATGTGCACGGCCCCTTTGGGAATATCAAAGGTATCCCCGTGCCAGTGAAAGACCCGGGTGCGCCGGGGAAAGACATCCGACAAAAGGGTGGTGTGGATATCCTGGGTGGTTTCAATGTCAAACCAGCCGATTTCCCGGTGTTGATTCCGGTGGACTCGGCTTCCCAAAACATCTGCAATCAACTGGGCCCCAAGGCAGATGCCCAGGACGGGTTTATGGTGTTGGATGGCCTCTTCAATGAATTTCTTTTCGTGGGTCAGCCACGGATACACCGCCTCGTCATGGACTCCCATGGGGCCGCCCATGACAATGAGCCGGTCCAGGTCGTGAATAGAGGGAAGTTCATGGGTCCGAAAATTTTGTGCTTGTCAGGGTGTGGCCGCCGTTGGTCAATACCGGTTCCATCATTCCCAGATCTTCAAAGGGGACATGCTGCAGATAATGAATTTTCATCAGGGCTCCTTTAATTTATATTTTTCCCTTAGGGCTTCCGACAGGGCCTTGGTCATCTGAAAGGCCTTTTCAACGGTCTTATCGCCGTCTTCATTCACCAGGCAACAGGTGGCCGGAGAGATCAGCCCCTGCTCCAGGATCTGATCCATTGGGATTCCTTTTTTATCCAGGGCCTTCCACAGGGTTTCGAGCCGGAAACCCAGCAGGCCCAGGTTTTCTTTTCCAAAGGCTTCAAAGCCTGTGGGAATGATCCCCCACACCAGGATGCCCCCCCTGTCGAGAAATTTTTTGATGGAAGGGACCGACAACCCGAATATTTCAGCATTTGAATGCACGTCCAGAGACAGGATGTCCATATCCAGGTTTAAAAGGAAATCCCAGTCCGGGTTCCCGCACAGGTGGATTCCCTTCGGGCCTTCAATCCCTGAGAAAAATTCGTCCAGGTCCTGTTTGGCCTTTTGATCGCTGTAACCGGACAGGGCGGAAAAGATAAACTGCATGCCCGGCTCATCGATAAACATGAAGGCGTTGCCGTTCTTTTGTTTGAGCTTTTCCAATTGGATATTGATCCGCTTGGCCATGAATTCAAACATGAAGGGGCGGACATTGTCATCAAAGAGAAGGGGCCGTTTGTCCTGGTCCAGGATATTGAAACCAAAGCTGACGGGTCCTTCCATTTGCCCCCGGACGGCCGGGCGGCCGGACAGGTCCATGCCGAGAAACCGGTGGTACACCGATGAATAGGCGGGGCTGATGTCAAAATATTCAGGGTCGTCAAAACGGACCATGACCTCTTCAAATTCAGAAATAAATTTGTCCATGGAAAACCGCACCGTTCTTTTCTCCATATCCAGGAGGATCCCCGGAAAATGTTCAGCCGCCTGGACATACATATCCTCATAATAGCTGTAATTGGGCAGTTGGGGCCAAAAGGGGATATCAAGGCTCAAGGCCGTTTCCAAAGCCTTGTCCACATTGGTATGCGGCATGACGGCCATGGCGGTGGTCAAAAGGTTGCCCGGAATCGGCATTGGTTAATCTCCCTTCCCTTGTTGTGAATCCTGCATGTCTGCCTTTTGCTTTTGAAGCTGTTTCATCATAAGAATCATTTTTTGCATTTTTTCAGGGTCGATTCCATCCATTCGATCCATGGGAGTGACCTCCCGGTTCATGGAAACGGCATAGTCTATATACGCCTGAACCGGAATCTCATTCTGCCATTTACCCGTCATCATGGCAAGGGTAATCCCGCCGCTGAAAAAGATGATCCACCCCAGGGCGATACCGGCCGCCGGTAAAGAGGGTCTGCCGGCGCAGCCTGTAAATTTGAGGGCCCCTTTTTCCGGGCAGCTTTCAATACAGGTCAGGCAGGCGGAACATTCCGGGGAATGGACAAGGGTCTTTTGACGGATGGGGATCAAGCTTGGGCAATTTTTTCGCATCTGCCGCAGCCGGTGCAACGGGAAGGGTCCCGGCGGATTTTGCCCAGGCTGAGAAGCCCGATGACGCCCAGCAAAGCGCCGTAGGGACACAGATACCTGCACCAGAAATGCCGGAAAAGGATGGACAATACCACCAGGGAGGTCAAAACGGTAAAGGCGGTTGCAGACATCCGGGTGAAAAATTTGAGCATGTGGATGTCTGCGAACCGGTTGTAAGGGCTTTGGATGAATTGTTCGATGGTGTCAACGGGCATCCTGTAGAAGATTTGGTAAAGGAAGAACCCGGCGGTCAGATATTTCAAGGCGCGTAACAGGCTATCGGCAACGGCCGGCATCTGAAAATGCTTTTGAAACAGGAGCCTTCGGCCCCTGTACACATATTCCGACAGGGTTCCGACGGGGCAGACCCAACTGCAAAATCCTTTTTTGGCAACCAGGGCCGTAAAAATTATCATCAGGAAAAGAACCAGCCCCGAGGGGTGTATCCTGTTGATCGTCCCTGTATACAGCAGGTGTTTCAGACTCACCAGGGCGCCGATGGGCAAAAAAGCCTCCACCCCGGCGGGCCTTTGAAAATCGGGGACCTCTCCTTTTTCAATGTAGGAAACAAAGAGGTAAAACCTGGCCCCGATGAACACCACCACGAGTAAAAACAGGATTTGAACCCAGGGTCTTGCCTGGATAGGATATGGTTTCATTCATTGATTCCCTGTAAAATAGGTCATGCCGGTATCCATATCCCAACGGGAACCGGAATACATTGATCTAAATCAATTTTATAAAAAATACGTTTAATGGGTTCGTTGTGATTCATTGATTCCGGCAGCCTCATCATCAGTGACTCAAACAGGTTTGCCGGCCGATCCGGTTCAGAACATCCGGTTTGAATACGGTTCTTTGCTTTTTTCGAGCTTTTCTGATAACGATACAAACAGCGCCTAAGACGCCTGTATAAGATCAGGAGCCTTCGGGCCGAAGGATTCCCACCTAAAGGAGAACAGCATGAAAGCGATTAGACAATTGAAAAATGAGCATGAGGGAATAAAAATCATATTCCGTGTTCTAAGGAAGATGTGTGAGTCCCTCAGATTTGGACAAACATTGGATACCACCCATTTTGAAGGCATTCTGGAATTCTTACAGATTTTCGTGGACAAATGTCACCATGGAAAAGAGGAAGACCTGCTGTTCCCGGCAATGGTTCAGGCCGGTATACCAAAACGATGAAAAATTATACCTGGATTTTGAAATCCTTGAACAGGAGCGAATCGGCAAAGGCAAGCATGAAGCCTTTCATGAAATGATCAACCGGCTGACCCATATTTACATAGAATGAACAGGAGGAAACCATGCATTTTAAAATCAAAGAACATATCCGCTGGGTAGGAAAAATAGACTGGGAACTGAGGCATTTTCACGGACAGGAATATACCACGCACCGGGGGTCCAGCTACAACGCCTACCTGGTGAAGGATGAAAAAACAGTTCTCATCGATACGGTGTGGTCCCCGTTTTCCCATGAATTTGTCGAAAATCTGAAAAAAGAAATCCCCCTGGACCGGATTGACTATATCATTGCCAACCATGCGGAATCCGATCATTCCGGCGCCCTGCCGGAACTGATGCGGCAGATCCCGGACACCCCCGTTTACTGCACCGCCAACGGATTGAAATCGTTGACGGGGCATTACCATCAGGACTGGAATTTTCAGGTGGTTAAAACCGGGGACAAACTCAATATCGGCGCCAGGGACCTGATCTTCATCGAGGCGCCCATGCTCCACTGGCCCGACAGCATGTTCTGCTATCTTACCAAAGACAATATCCTGTTCAGCAATGACGGATTCGGCCAGCACCTGGCATCGGAGCTGATGTACAATGATCTGGTGGATCAGGGAGAATTGTTCCAGGAAGCCGTTAAATATTATGCCAATATCCTAACCCCCTTCAGCGCCCAGGTGACCAAAAAGATCAAGGAGGTGGTGGCGCTGAATGTGCCGGTGGATCTGATCTGTCCCAGCCACGGGGTGATCTGGCGGCAGGACCCCATGCAGATCGTAAACCGGTATCTGCAATGGGCGGATACCTACGCGGAAAACCAGGTCACCCTCATCTATGACACCATGTGGGAAAGCACCCGGAAGATGGCGGAAACCATTGCCAAAGGGATCCTGGCCGCCGACGGGGGTATCACGGTGAAGCTGTTCAATGTGTCCAAATCCGACAAGAACGATGTCATTACCGAGATCTTCAAATCCAAGGCGGTCCTGGCCGGGTCTCCCACCGTGAACAAGGGAATTTTATCTTCCCTGGCCGGTTTGTTCGAGGAAGTGATCGGTCTGCGGTTTAAAGGCAAGAAGGCTGCGGCATTCGGGTCCTACGGCTGGAGCGGGGAATCCGTAAAGGTGATATCCGAGAAATTCGAACAGGCCGGGTTTACGCTATTGAATGACGGATTGCGTGAAAAATGGAACCCGGACACCCAGGCGGTGGAAAACTGCTTCAATTTCGGAAAGTCCATTGGCGAAAATCTGAAATCATGACGGTTCCCCGGCAGGCATCCGAGTCTCATCCCGGGATTATGGGGACAGACGGCCTGTGTCAACACCATTTTATATTGTGAAAATTGGTCGGATACGGTGGCCTTCTATAAAACCGGGCTCCAACTGCCGGTGTCGGTGGCCCGGGACTGGTTTGTGGAATTCCGGCTCACGGACACCTCCTGCCTGAGCATTGCCGATGCCTGCCGGACCGCCAATAATTCCAGCCGGGGAGAGGGCCATCTCATCACTTTTCAGGTCCATGATCTGGAAGAGATTCGATCTCGGTTGTGCCATAACGGTCTGGCTCCTACCCCCATTAAAACCCACCCATGGGGGGCGAATGTGATGTACCTGAACGACCCTGAAGGAAACCGGCTGGAATTCTGGTGCAAAAGGAGTATGGATCAAAATTGATGATAATGGCGGAAACTTGATCTAAATCAAGTTAAATGACGCATGGATGTGATACGCAGGCAGTTAAGAGTTTGATATTGAAAACCAATCACCTGAACCAAGGGAGAATCTGTCATGGGTATCAATCGGCGGGAATTTATCAAAACCAGTCTGGCTGCCGGGGCAATAGCGTCCCTGGACCTCAAATTCATGCAATTCGGTGGGCAGGGGGTCGCATCCGCCGCCTCAGGCAGCCAAACCATCACCCGGACCACCTGTTCTCCAAACTGTACCGGGGCCTGCGGCTTTAAGGTGCATGTCAAGGACGGCCGCATCACCACCCTGATCCAGGCGGCGGATTATCCGGAAGACAGCTATAATCCCCGGGGCTGTCTGCGGGGCTTGTCCATGATGAATCTGGTATATGGCAAAGACCGGATCAAATATCCGCTGATCCGCACCGGCCCCCGGGGCAGCGGAGAATTCAGGCGCGCCTCCTGGGAAGAGGCCCTGGATTATGCTGCTGAAAAATTGACGGCCGTCACGAAAAATACGGCTCCGAAGCCGTTGCCCTCACGATTCAGGTGCCCGGCACCGGATATGTGCACAAGGGCGCCTTTGTGCGCCTGGCCGGCCTGGCCCAATGGACCATCCACCACGGATATGATCAGAACGGGGATTTGCCCATGTTCTGGCCCATGACCTTCGGGGTCCAGACCGAAGAGCTGGAATCTCTGGAATGGCCCAATGCCGGGTATACCATTGTGCTGGGCTCCAACCTGGTGCAGACCCGGCTGCCGGATGTGCACCATCTTATTGAGGCCAAGAAAACCGGCAAGGTGGTGGTGGTGGACCCGGATTTCTGCGCAACCGCCGCCAAGGCCGATGAATGGGTGTCCATCAAGCCGGATACGGATGCAGCTCTGGCCCTGGGTATGGCCAAGGTGATCATCGACCAAGGCCTTTATGACAAAGCCTTTTTACAGGATTTCACAGACATGCCCGTGCTGGTGCGGAAAGACACGGGCAAACGGCTTCTGGCAAAGGAGGTCAAGACCCTGAAAAATGAGGCCGATCAGATGGACATTCCGGAATACCGGACCCTGTTTGTGGTTTACGGCAATAACCGGCTCATTGTTCTGGACCCTGAACACCTGGCCCCCACCCATGCCGATCTGATCGGATCACACAGGGTGGAACTGACGGACGGCACCTTTGCTGAGGTGGTAACGGTATTTTCACTCCTCAAGGAGATGCTGGCGGATTATTCCCTGGAAACCGCGGCCCAGATCACCGGAGCGCCGGCCGAAACCATAGCGCGTATCGCAGTGGAAGCCGCCACCCGAAAGCCGCTTCACATTATTTACGGGGCTTCCAATTACCAGTGGTATCACGGGGATCTCAAGGGCCGGGCCTTGTCTTTGCTGCCGGTGCTCACCGGCAGCATCGGTGTCAGCGGCGGCGGCATCTCCACCTATGCCGGCCAGTACCGGGTCCGGTTTAATTTGAGTGAATGGTGGTTTCCCAAACAGGGGAAACTCAACTGGGTGCCCTACCTGCATTTTTTGAACAAGGGCGGCCCCCGGTATCCTGAAAAAGGGATCAAGGCCATGGTCGGCGGATGGGGCAACCCCTTTGACCAGCACAATATGGCCAATGCTTTAAAAGACCGGTCTGCCTCCGGGGACATCGAGTTCGTGGCCACCTTTGACTTTAACATGACCACCTCCTGCATGTGGTCGGATGTGGTGTTCCCGGCCACCACCTGGTATGAGAATTATGAACTCACCGCCACCATTCTGCATCCGTATCTGCAACTGCAGGAACCGGCCATTGCGCCTTTGTTTGAAAGCCGCACCGGTTTTTGGGTCATGCGGGAACTGGCCAAACGCCTGAACCCTGAATGGGAAAAATATTTTTACCCGGATCTGGACGATACCCAGGCCTCTCTTGAGATCATTGACCTGCTGTTGAAAACAGGGGGTATGGAAACCAAGGGGATTACCCTGGACATGGTGAAAAAAGGTCCGGTGCGGCTTCATTCCGCCGCCCCCGGGGACCGCCAGGTGCCTTTTTATGAGCAGATCCATGACCGGGTGCCTTTTCCGCCCCCCAGTTATCCGGCCCCGCTCCCGGCAACGGCCCGGTTTGTCCCCAGCGGCCGCATTGAATTCTACAAGGATGAAGACCTGTTCCTGGCCGAAGGCGAGCAACTGCCGGTATCCAAGCCCACCTTTGCGGACACTGAATATAAGGCGGACCCGGAGGCCCGATCCAAATACCGGCTCCGGTTTGTGACCAAAAATTCTTTGTACCGGGTCCATTCCACCCATTCCAACAATGTCTGGCTCAATGAGCTTCAGGGCCATAAACCCAAGCTTTTTCTGAATCCCAAGGATGCAAAGCAAAGAAATATCGCCGCCAATGATCTGGTGGAGGTATACAACGGCCGGGGAAAAACCCGGGCCTATGCCGTCATCGACCCGGGCTGCCGTGAGGGCACCCTGATCTTTGAGCAGGGATGGTGGGCCAGATACCTCCAGGATGAGTCCTACAATTCCCTGACCATGCCCTGGATCAAACCCCTTCATGAAATTTATTTTGTACCGGGCATCTGGTCCCCCACTTCGGTGTGGAATGAATGCCTGGTGGATGCAAGGAGGATCACCCTATGAGACGAGGAATGGTTATTGATCTGGAAAAATGTATCGGGTGCCGGTCCTGCGCCGTGGCATGCAAGCAGCACAATGCCCAGCCGGCCGGCACCTGGTGGAACCGGGTGGTAACCCCGGGCAGTGATCGCCACCTGACGGCGCCGGACACCGGGAACATGTATTTTCTGCCCGTCCACTGCCAGCACTGCCGGAACGCCCCCTGTGTCAAGGTGTGTCCGGTGGGCGCCACATATCAGACCGACGACGGCGTCGTGCTCATTGATTATGAGCGGTGCATCGGGTGCCGGTACTGCATGGCTGCCTGCCCTTACGGGGTGCGGCAGTTCAACTGGGAGCCTTCCGGCACGGCCATGAAGCGGTATGAATACCAGGACGGATATACCTTTGGATATCCCGAGCCCTTTCGTCTGGACAACCGGTTGGTATATTCTCCGGTGCGCATCAAAGGGGTGGTGGAAAAATGCCATTTCTGCGTGCATTACCAGGAACAGGGTCTGGACCCGGCCTGTGTCCGGGCATGCCCGGGAAAGGCCCGGCATGTGGGGGATCTTGATGATCCGGAGAGCCGGGTGTCCCGGATGGTGCAAAAGATGAACGGGTTCACCCTGCTGCCGGAAAAGGGCACAAAGCCTAATGTGTACTATCTGCCCCCCAAACGAAAGGAGATATGAAAATGGGTAAAAAAATCAGTCTGGCCGTTTTCGGCCTGCTCATGGCGGCCGGGGTTGCCGTATGGGGGCTTCAAATCAGGGAAGGCCTTGTCCTTACCGATATGCACAACGGGTATTCATGGGGGCTGTATATATCGGCCCTGGCGTTTTTGTGGGCAATGCCGCCGGCGGTCTGGTGGTCAGCTCCATGATCTATCTTTTTGGGGTGGCGGCCCTCAAACCCTTTGCCAGAATAGGAGCGCTTTGCGCATTTGCCAATGTGAGTGCGGCCATGCTCATCGTGCTGCCGGACCTGGGCCGGCCCTTCCGGGTGCTGAACCTGCTGCTGCATCCCCAGATCATGTCTCCCCTGGTATGGGACGTGATTGTGCTGAACCTCTATGCCTTCCTGTCCCTGACCTATCTGTACCTGCTCATGCTGCCGGATCTGGCGGCAAGCTCCGGGGTTTTGAAAAAAATCGCCATCCCGGTGAATGACCCTGCCGGGTTTTCCGATACCTGGGCCCACCGGCTGGCACCGGTTTCCCTGGTGGCGGCCGTGGGCATCCATGTGGTGACGGCCTGGATTTTTTCAACCCAGGGAGCCCGGGGGTGGTGGCATACCGCAGTCCTGGCCCCGGACTTTGTGGCGGCGGCTTTGGCCTCGGGCACGGCCGTGGTCATGTGTGTGGCGGTGCTGTGTTACGGCACGGATGAAAAATTTCAAGCTGCTTTTCGCATTCTTGCGGTATTTATTGCCACCGCCTTTCTCATTCATATCTTCCTCATGTATAACGATTTTGTCATCCATGCCTGGTATGGAGCGGATGAGGCAAAGGATATCCTGGCCATCACACTGCGGGAATACGGCCCGGCCCACGCCTTTGAGGTGCTGGCGCCGCTGCTGGGTGTGGCGCTGCTTCTCAGCCGCCGGGTGCGTAAAACCGTATCCGGCATTATGACCGGCTGTCTTTTGATCATCTCAGGTATCTTTGTTCACCGGGTCCTGCTCATGCCGGCCGCCTTCAACCAGATGCCCCTGAGCCTGACTCCCCTGGGAAGCCCGAATACCCACTGGTCCGTTCCCATTGCCTCGGGCCGGTATCATCCTCTGGCAGACACCTTTGTCACCCACCACAGCTATTTTCCCACGTTTGTGGAGATCCTTATTTTTACCGGTGCGCTGTCATTTGTATGTTTTGTCGTCATTCTGGCCGTCCACAACCTGCCTGTTTTAAAGAAAGGATAGAATCATGATGGCGCGCCCGGCGGATGCTGAAATATTTATGGCCCTGTCCCGCCTGTTCTCCTATCCCGGCCATCTGCCCGATGACCGGGATCTGGACCGGGTTTTTGTGCAGCAGAAAGACACCGGACAGGCCCGTGCTTCTCTGACCACGCTTCAGAACCGGTATGTGTCCCTGTTCATCAACTATCTGCCGGAGGTGCCCTGTGTTCCCTATGGATCATGGTACCTGGAGGGCATCCTCATGGGGCCTTCCACGGTGCAGCTCTCCAATTTGTACCGGGAATACGGATTTCAAACCCAGGAACCGGCGGATCATATTGCCGTGGAACTGGAATTTCTCGGCATACTATCCACCCTCATCCATCAAACGCCCCAGGCCCGGGATACAATCCGGCCTGACCTGGATTTGGTGACGAGCCATCTGAATGCCTGGGCCCCTGATTTTCTGGAACGGGTAGCATCCTGGGATACAGACGGGTTTTACGGGGCCCTGGCCAGGGAGTGCAGGCTTGGAGGAATACCGACAACCGGCGGGACCGGCTTCTGACCCTGACCGCTGCCGGGTTATTCAGGCAGGATGCAGACATCTGAATCGCAGGGACAGGCGCCGTCGATCTCGCAGGCAAGAACGATTCCGGAGGCCTGTTCAAAAATGAGAGGCGTGATGGGCCTGAATGAAAACAAAGGCCGCATCCTGAGGGTCATCTCAAGATCCGGGATATTTTCAAGCCCTTCGGCAATCACCTTCCCGGTGTCTCCGGATATGATTTCCGCATCTTCTCCATTGGTTACAACCACAACAGGGACCTGGTAAGGCAGGATGACCCTGGACAGGGCCAGGGTGGAAAGCCTCCGGGTGACCAGGGAGCCTGGTCCGTATTTGACCAGCATGACGGCATGCCCGCCCTCATGGACCAGGAAATCAACCTTGAGCCGCCCTTTTTTCCCTTTGACGGCAACCTCAAGATCAATGCCGGCTTTGATGTCCTTTTTATCAAACCCTTTGCCTGAAACCAGAAGGTGGGCGATTTTCTGGCGGTACCGTTCGTCATGGGTATCGGGAATTTCCCGGCCGGTCAGGAAATCCTTGAGTGTGCCCATGACCAGATGATGCGGGTTGGAAAGTTCTGACATCAAAGCCTCCTTTATCAGTTAGAAGCAGAGCTTCTCAATCGTATCGCAGATCGGCATGATTTCAGCCATGCCCGGGTCCAGGGCCCGGCCCTTTAGGTTGTTCAGGAAGACGGACCTGCTGTCAGGCAGTTCCCCGATAATTTTCAATCCCTCAAGGGCGGCCTCAATTTCGGATTCGATTTCCGGGGTGACCCGGTTCAGCACCACAGACACGCCCAGGCCGGCTTCCCTGGCCAGGGCATCCACTTTTCGGACCATCATGAGGGATTCATAGGACGGATCGGCAACACACAGGACATGATCACAGCATCCATCCAGGCTTCTGCCGAAATGCTCTACGCCTGCCGCCGTATCCACTATCACCAGGTCTTGGGTGTCAATGGAAAGGGATGAAAACAGGAGCCTGAAAAGATTCCCCATGGGCAGGCACAGCCTTCTCCGAAATGGTGGATCTTGCCCAGGGACAGGACCCTGAGCCTGCCGGAAACAGCCAGGCACTCGCCGGGAAGGTCTTCCGCCCTCAGGTTTTCCGGAAAAACCGGGGCCTGTGCGCCGAATCCGGCCCCGCCAGCCTTTGTCTTTTCCCGGAACCCTTTTTT
>JAAUSZ010000212.1 GCA_012031875.1 Desulfobacula sp. | reverse complement strand
CGGAAAAAATTCCCCTGGAGGATTCCCCCGGGGTGATGGCCAGGACCGTCATCCGGTTGGTTTCGATGATCCGGTTGATCCGGGCCAGCAGATTGGTGATCTCGTCAGGTTTGCCGGTTTTGACGGAAAGATTCTCGCTTTCCTTTTTCAGGTCTTCCAGGACGGCCTTGTCCTTTTCAATGATTTTCTCCAACTGGAACAGCGGGGGCACTTCATTGAGCTGGTTCAGTTCCGTGACGATTTTGTTGCGCTTGGCCAGGGTGTCCTTCAGGACCCGGGTCTGGGGGTCATACATGTATTTCATGTAAAAAAAGGTGCAAGCAATGATGAGGGCTGCGGCCAGGCCGAATTTTTCAAGATTGGTCATGGTTCTCATGGGGTCGGCCCCTCATTTTTCATGGCCGTTTCCAGGGTGAGTTCGAATTCCAGCCGCCCGGTGTCCCCGGATTTGAGCCCCTTGATGATGGCGGACACCCCCCACTGGTATTCCTGGAGGGCCACGGCAAAGGCCCCGATGGAATCCAGGTCAAAGGAATGGCCCCGGATCTGGAAATGTTCCTCCTTTTCCTTTTTCTGGAGGATGGAATCCAGGACCAGGCCGTCGGGGATTTCCAGGGCCACGGCGTCAAAGCAGCCGATCAGATGGACCAGCTTTTTGTCGGCCTCGGTCCGGATATAATCGATCTTGTTCCGGGTGTTTTGGATGTCTTTTTTAATCTCTTCCGAGGCCTTCTGGAGGGTCTCGTATTTTTTAAGGCTTTCCTTTTTCTTTTCCAGTTCCGCGGTATAGGTCTGGATATCGGCCTTGTATTTCCGGTCCTGGTATTTCATATACTGGTTGTGGCCCAGGAGCCCCAGGCTGATGACGCCCGTGGCGATGAGGGGCATGATATAGGCGTTCTTTTTGATGCGGACGGAAAGGGGGGCCGAATCATTGATCCCGATACTCCTGAACCGCTTCCCGCTCAGTTCCCGGATCCCGGCCCCGGCGGCGGTGCCGAAGACGGCGTCGGCCGGGTCCTCCTCCCGGGCCGTGACCCCGGCTGCCTTGGCGATGAGCAGGGGGGCGGCCCCGCTGGGGGCCATGCGGCTGAGATAATCGGCAATCTCGGGGATGGAGGCCCCAGGGCCCGTCAGCATCACGGGTTCATGGGGAGGGACCTGGGAAAAGGTGAATTTCAGGCTGTCCACCAGGTCCGTGGAGGGGTCCTGGTTTTCCAGGAAGGCCCGGATGGAATCGCAACTGAAATTCAGGGTATTGATCTGGTCCGGGTGTTTGCCTTTGAAGATGGCGAAATTGGAATAGTCCTGGCCGATTTCCAGGATGGCCCGGGGTGTGTCCAGGTTTTCCAGGAAGAGCGGCATATAAAAGGAGACTTCCGGGGGATAGATTCGCTTCAGTTTCAGTCCGGCGGCCTTGAACCTTTCCTTGACGGCCACATAGACATTTCTTTCAATGGCGGAAATATTCACCAGGATGTCGTCGCTCTCGTCCTCATAGACAATTTCACCGGGCTTGGCCTTTTGCGGGGTTTCCTTTTCCACCCCCACCAGGGCGTTGGATCCGGTGATGCCGGTATAGGGCTCGATTTCCCATTTGGCGGCCTCGGAAAGCTTGTAAAGCCCCATGCCCGCCACCTTTTTCTTATTCATGAAAAGCCCGCAGGACCGGGCCAGGGCCGTGACATAAACGGCGTGGCGGCCCGTATAATTCAGGAGCCGGGCCAGTTGCTTCAGGGTGTCGATATCGGGCAGGTCCTCATCGGGCAGGGGCCGTTTGAGGGAGGCAAAATCCCGGATCAGGAAGCTTTTGCCTTTTTCCCCAAAAGGACTCCCCGGATGGTGTCTCCGGCAACTTCTACGCTCAGTATTTTTTCAGGATATATCATGTTTAGGGCAGGGGGATAAATCCAACGGAGTTGACCTTTATTTCGGGAATGGTATTGGACCCGGGCTCCGCCGTGATATTCAGGATCAGGGTATGGGCCGGTTCCCGGTATCGGGGACATTGTCCCCGTTGGTATCATTCCAGATCACCAGGTACCGGGGCCCGGTCAGGACGGCCTCGGCGGAAGCCCCATGGTAAAGATAAGCGGGGAAACCCGCAGACCCGGCGGACCAGTCGTCAAGGGAGCCGTCGGCGTCTTCGTCCGTCAGGGCCGCGGAGATGCGGACCTGGGACGCGATGGTGCTTCCGCCCCCAAAGAGCCTTGCCTTGGTGACGCCTGCCGTGGCGTTGAAAACCGTGATGTTTTCGATATTCAGATGGCCCGGGGAAAATTCATGGGCCTGGATGGTGATATAAAGATTGTCCAGGTTTTCCGGGGCCAGGGGATTGTAGGCGGATATGTCCATGGCCTCGATGAGATTGGCCGGGTCCCCGAAAACACAGGCCCCGTCGGCTCCTGCGGACAGGGCCATCATGGCGTTGGCCGCGGTATCATGGAAAAAGAGGAGTTCCCGGCCCCAGGCGTCCCTCAAGACTTCCTCGGCCCCGGTGCCGGCGGGAGCCTGGATATAAGTCGTGCGCCAGCCCATTCCCCAGGCCTCCGGGGCGAGATCATCCAAAGCATCCAGGCTGTTGGGGGTCCGGGTCCAGAGCCCCCGGGGCCGGCCCTTGGTATAGGGGGCCGGGATTTCGTTTTCATTGTCCCAGCGGTCCGTTTCCCATTGATATAGATCCGGGAAAGTCCCAAGGCTGCCGGTATACCGGAATTCCGGCCCAGGGGGGCCTCCCCGATGAGGGCTTTTTTGATCCGGTCCAGCAGGGCTTGGGTGGCTTTTTCCTTTTCCGCCTGTTGGTCCTGGAAGACCGTTTCAAATTCATGGGAATAGATCTTCATGATAATATTATCCTTGTTTTCCGGCAGGGTTTCATCATAGTTTTTCCCCATGGTGTCCTCGGGGTCCGGGGTCCAGACCGTGACATTGCAGGTGCCCTTGGCCGGATACCGGCCGTCGAAATCCGGCCCCTCGGAAAGAATCCAGAATATGGCGGAGCCGGGCCGGTCCCTGTCTGCGGTGATGAAAAACCGCAGGGCCCGTCCCCAGCCGTCGGTCAGGCTTCCGTCGGTATTCAGGAGCCTGAATTTTTCCTTGTCGTCATAGCCTTCCCCCAGGCCGCCCACCGGGGCGTAGTCCCCTTCCTCCCAGGTTCCGGAACGGGAGCGCTGGTCCACCGGGGTTCCAGTTCCGCATAGTCTGCATCGGAGGCGGCATAGTGGTCTGCATCGGCTGTGGCCTGGTCCGTTGGGGGCCTCAGATAAGGCCCCTTCCATTCGGGCCCCTCGGTGTCTCCCGGGGCCGGATGACCCGGCAGGTCCCGGGGCAGATCTTCGGTGAACCGGGTCCAGAGCCCCCGGGGCTGGCCCTCGTTTTCCGTTTCCAGCCCCCCGGTATGGTCGATATTGTTCACGGCGTCATCATAGAGTTTGCGAAAGGGCCGGTTCCACTGCCATTGCCCGGAGACAAAGGCCCCGGAAGGCCGGAAAAAGACCCGGGCCGGGTCCAGGATATAGGAGGGTGCCTGGCCCAGTCCCGGGTCCGGGTCGGGCCATCCATTGCCGCTGAAATCGGGTCTTATCTCAGCTCGGGCCTCCCATAAATCCGGAAATTTTTTCATATCCCCCACATAGCCGCCCAGGACCCGCCGTCCCCCGGCGTCATAGATCCCCTGGGGTCCCATCATGGCCGTGCGGATCATCTCCATTTTCTCCAGGGTGATTCCCCTTCTCCGGCTCTCATCCAAGAGGCCCATGCCGGACCAGGCCATGGCCGCCAAAAGGCCCAGGATGAAGAGGACAATGAGAACCTCCAGGAGGGTGAATCCGGCCTGCCTAGATTCCCACATGGCCGTCTCCGTTAAAATCCAGGCCCCAGTAGCCTTCGGCCTCCGAGGGATGGAATTCCTCTCCCTCGCTGTTGATGACGGTAAAAAAGGCCGGGTCCTGGGATTCATACAGATTCACGGCCCTCTGCCGGACCAGGGCCAGGGCCGCCGCCGCAGCCCCGGACCGGGAGTCCAGGTGATAGGCGGTAAGGCTCCCGCCCCCTAAAGGGTCGTCGGCCAGCAGCCGGGCCTTGGTGGCGGAAAGCCGGGGCAGGACCAGGGAATACCATTTATAATCATAATTCACGGGTTGGGTCGTGGCTGCAGGGCAGGCCGGGGCATTGAACACATAGCCCCTCTGCACAAGATCGCTTTCCGGCCCCAGGCCCAGGACCAGGCGGAACTGGAGGTCCTTTGCCCCCCAGCCCGGCTCCGT
The DNA here is from genome assembly GCA_012031875.1 of Desulfobacula sp. Taxonomy (GTDB): domain Bacteria; phylum Desulfobacterota; class Desulfobacteria; order Desulfobacterales; family Desulfobacteraceae; genus Desulfobacula. The sequence continues at coordinate 3,682 of JAAUSZ010000212.1, read as the reverse complement.
CACGTCGGTTTCCGGGGCCGAGATGATTCCGTCCCCGTCGCTGTCCCCGCCGCCGATCATGAGCATGGCCGTCCCGCTGTCCACCTTCTGGAGCACGGGCCCCTTGCTGACAATATTCCGGTCATGCCGGGAATTGAGATTGTAGACATGGATGATCCCCAGGCTGCGCAGTTCGGCGGCCTCGGCCTCGTTCAGATAATGGAGCCGGAACCGGCACCGCTGGTCGGCCCCCAGGGAGAGGACCTCCATCCCGGTGTCCGGGTCCTGGTCCGAGACCAGGGGTTTCAGGTATTCCCCCGTGCCCTCGTCCCGGGACACCACATTGATGAGGCCCCCGGGATAATGCCCCGTATCCTGACGAAAGCAGGTGACCTGCCCGATGAGCCGGGCCTCGTCGGTCCTGCCCGCGGTATCCGAGGCCCGGGCCGTGAACCCGGCCAACCGGGGCAGGGCCATGGCCATCAGAAAACCCAGGAGGCCCAGGACCACCAGGATTTCCAGGAGGGTGAAGCCCCCGGAACCGGATGGCGGCGGGCGCTTTATGGAGGGGGTGCGGGGTGTCAAAGAGTGAGGGTCCTTTTTATATATTCCGATGCTGGTTGCTTTTGCCTTTCCGGAGGTCCTTGGAACCGGCCCAAGGGCCTTCGGCAGGGCAAAAACCGGGTAAAGGGCGGGGAGGGAATTCCTCCCCGCCGGGTTAGGGGTTAATGGGGAATGTTATGTATTAATCAAGAACTTCATCGCCATTAAGGCTGATGCCCCAGAATTCTTCGTCATCGGCCGGGAACATATGGCCTTCCGGGCACTGGGTGGCATACTGCCATCTTTCCTGGGCTGCCGTGATTGTAAAGGTTCTGGCCTTCAAATTAGAAGTGTTTGAGGCTTCTGCAAAGTTATAACCTGCAGCCGGTTCCTCATCATAGGCAACGGCATGCAGTTGGACGCCTTCGTCTGCGAGTGTGTCACTATCCATCGCGATTATAGCAGAGCCGATGGTAGTATCAAGCATGAGTTCAACTGTTGCTTCCAGTCTCGGCAGGACCAGGTTGTAATCGTTGTAGGTCACGTTGTCGGCATTCTGGATTCCGCCGGGGCAATGGGCGGCGTTGGTGACGATGCCTGAAGTCACCAAACTATTTTCAGTTCCGAAACCCATTACAATACGGCCCAGCCAGTCAGGCTCGCCCCATCCGCGTTCGTCATCATGGGCGGTAAAGGCTGTAGTATCTGCTGCTGCGCCCTGCCGACGCCTACCATGGCTACGGCAACACCTTCAGCCACGGTAACTTTTTCCATCTTGGGAGCCTTGGTAATAGAGGCTGCCAGAGCTACGTCGTTGGGACCGGGGTTAGTAGCATCACTACTAGGTGTATTGTTATAGGTGGTTTTAAGGGCATTAGCATCGGTATAGGCATCATAGGCATTCAGATTGAATACACTGACAATACCCATGTTTTTCAGCTCGGCGGCCTCATCAGCCGTCAGGTAATGGATGCGGAAATGGTTCCGGCTCATGAATTCGGCAGCCAGGGTCTCGGCCCCATTATCCGGATCATCATCAGAAACCGCCGGGATTTGATAAGTAGTGGCGGTTACTTCCTCAACTAAATTGGTCAGCTTGTCCGGGAACCGGTTGGTTTTTTCAAAAAAGCCGGACATCATGGTGGTCATCCGGTTCTGGTTGGAGTCGCATACCGTGTCCACGGCCCCGCCGGAGATACCGGCCAGCCGGGGAGCCACCATGGCGATCAAAAAACCCATGATGGTGAGGACCACCAGGATTTCCAGGAGGGTAAACCCCTTGTTGTTCTTTTTAATTTTTTTCTTCTGGATCTGTTTCATTTTTTGTACTTTCTCCTTGTTTAAGGTTCAAGTACAAACAACTCACCCGCAGAGTCTGCTGCACTTCGATAATATAATGGGATGATCTGATTGTTGGGGCCCCTTCCGGTGCTGCGCCGCGACAGGGGGATGGTTCCGCTGGTCTGTTCTTCTCCTTTGCTGTTTACGTGTTCACGGGATTAACGCCGGCCATGACGCCCTTAGGGGCAGGGGAGCCCCCGGAACCGGGGAGGATGTCATAGTCCACCACATACCTGAAATCTTTTCCGCACCGGATGATGATTTCCTTCTGCTTTTTTCTGAGGAATTTCATTTCGATCTTGAGTTCCCCGAAGCCGTCGTGAAGGAAGATCTCCCGGTATAGTTCCTGGATTTTGTCCAGGATCTGATGATGTTCATCTGCAAGCTTCATTTTTTTATAAAGGGTCCTTTTTCCGCCTGTTTCATTGTTTTGCCGTTCCGGTCCTGGGGGCCGGGAGTTGAACCGCTTTTTGGAGTTTATATCTTTAATAAATTTATGTGTCAAGAGAAAAAATTAGGCATAACTAAAAAATAATTAATTCCATTCTTTTGATGTTCAGCCATTGTTTGTTAATGCCGGGGACAGGCGGCGGCAGGCAGGGGAAAAAGCTGATTTGAATGGGCTTCCCGCCGCCGCCTTTTGTCTCCGCCTCCTTTCTCTTTTTATTAAATGTTTTCGGGTTAACGGTCCAGATATTCCGGCACCGGCTCACAGGCATCGGCCGGGTTCCCATTGTCGAACAGGGCCTGGGTCACGGCGGAAAGGCTGGAACTGCTGAGGATTTTCAGGGGTTTGTTGTACCTGTGGCAGAGCCTTTTCACCATGAGGCAGGCATTGTGGCTGTTGCAGTTGACCGGGCAGAGGACCATGTCACAGCGTCTGACCCGGGCCTCCATATTGTCGCTGCTGTTTTTCATATAGCCGTCATGGTAGTCGAATTCACCCCCGGCCCTTTCAATGATATCCTTATAAAAGGATTTCATCTTGGTCATGCCGCCCACCATGAAGACCCTTCGGGCGCAGAGGGTGTGCCGGGGGCAGGTTTCATCGGCGCAGGGCCCGTTTCCGGCGCAGGGGACCGGGGGACGGAGGCCGTCCACCAGGGCCTGCATCTCTTTTTTGAGGAGGTCGTTTTCGCTCCGGGTGCTGAAAAGTTCGATCTGAAGGCTTCTTTTTTCCCTTTCCATGGCCCGGAGGCTTTCTTTTCCGGCTTCCAGGGCCTGTTCCAGGGAGGAAAGGCCGGCCAGGCCGAAGAGGGGCGGCCGGTCCCGGTCAGGCAGGGCCGGGGCTTCCAGGGTGCTGATCCTTTTTTTCAATTCCCGGTTTTCTTCTTCCAGGGCTGTGATCTTCCGGGTGCTTTGTTTTGCGGCCTGGGCCATCTGTTTGATGTCTTCGGTTTTCAGGGCCAGTTTTTTCTTGAGGCCGCCAAGACTGTCTTCCACGGCCAGGAGTTTTTTGCGGATATCGAAGATGCCGGTCATATTGGCATGGGCCAGCATATGGACCTCTCCGTGGATATCGCAGAGCAGCTCCACCCCGGTATTTCCCGGGAAACCACGGCATACATCATGGGGCCCACGTTTCCGGCTTCCAGTTCCTGTTTCCAGAGGACCCGGACCTGGTCATCGGTGAGGTCCGCGATGCGGAGCATCTGGGCCTGGGCCTGGCTCCGGACGAAATTGTTCACCTTGACGGAGACATTGTTCTCTTCGGTGAGCTTGCTCATGATGACCTGGTGGTATTCATAGGGTTTCAGTTTTTGACGTCGTAGCCGCATTTGACCAGGATGCTCCTGTGTTTTCAACGGAGAGCATGGCC
>JAAUSZ010000211.1 GCA_012031875.1 Desulfobacula sp. | reverse complement strand
TAACCTGAATGGTTTTTCGGAAAAGTAAAAAGATGGTCCTGACCCCTAATTTCATGACCATATCCAGAATCGTTTCCGTTCCCGTGATTGTTATCCTCCTGATGTATGAAACAAAGGCGACCACTTTTATTTCGGCTTTGATTTTTTCCATTGCATCCATCACCGATTATTTTGACGGATACCTGGCCAGAACCAGGGGGCTCACCACAAAACTCGGCAAGATTCTTGATCCCCTGGCGGATAAGCTTCTGGTGGCCTCGACCCTGGTCATGCTGGTGGATTTGCATTTATCCAGGCCTGGATCGCCTGCGTCATCATCGGAAGGGAGCTTGCCGTTACCGGGCTTAGGTGCGTATTGATTGAAAACGGGCAGGATGTGGCCGCCTCCTGGCTTGGGAAATATAAGACCGGGTTCCAGATTGCCGCCATTATCCCATTGACCCTGCACTACAGTTATCTTGGGATCAATTTTGATTTCATCGGGCAGTTTTTCCTGTATGGGGCCCTGATTTATACCCTCTGGTCCGGGCTGGACTATTTTTCCATGCCAGAAAATATTTAACCTTTTAAATTTGCCATTGACAAAACGGGTGTCCAAGTATATAAATCACCCTTGTTTGTTGAGCGGGAATAACTCAGTGGTAGAGTGCGACCTTGCCAAGGTCGAAGTCGCGGGTTCGACTCCCGTTTCCCGCTCCACAGCTTATGGCGGCTTGGCCAAGTGGTAAGGCGACGGCCTGCAAAGCCGTTATTCTCCAGTTCAAATCTGGAAGCCGCCTCCAGAAAAAATCAAGGGTCTTGAGAGTGTTCTCAAGACCCTTTTCTCATTGGCCTCCGGCAAGGCCGGAGGCCTCTTCACAAGAATTATTCGATAATTTTTGCCTTGGATAAGATGGAATAAGGAATTTCCACCTTAATCTTCTCTACGGTTTTTCCGTTAACCAGAACTGTTTGCAGTTTTACAGGCAGGATGTTGGATGGGATCTCGGAAGGTTTTTTGCCCTTCAGGATTTCAGCAGCCTTGAGGGAGAGTTCCTTTCCAACCGTATGGTAGCTGGATACGATCCCGATCATGGCCCCTTTTTGAACAATGACTTCGGTGGCCCCATAGCTTGGAATGCCGCTGCCGGATAATCCGGCAGTGATTTTATCAGCCTGGGTGGTGATAAAACTGTCTGAAGGCAGGTAGATCAGGCCGACCTTGTCTGCCTGGGTTTTTGCTACAACCGCGGGGATATCGTTTTCCGATTCAACGGGGTAGGGGGTATAGGCAATGCCCTTTGCCCCCAGGTATTTGGCGAAATCCTTGTTGGCATTTTCTGAATTGGCTTCTTTTGGGTTGAAAATCATGCCGATTTTTGAAAATTTGCCCAGCGTGAGTATAAAGTCGAGCTGGTCGGCAATGGGTATGGCAGGGCTGACACCCGTAACATTATTGCCTGAATTTTCCCAGCTCTTGATCAATCCGGATTCTACCGGGGTCGTAACAATACCAAAAAGGATGGGTGTGTTTTTAACCTTTTCCGCCGTTTTTTTGCTGACGGTTGTTCCAAAGGTGTAAATAAAATCATATTTCTTTTCATCCAGGGAAGACAGGAAGGCATCGAGTTTTGCATTGTCCTGGTCCGCGTCAAACTCTTCGATGTTAAGGGTGATTCCCAATTCTTTCAGGCCTTCCCTGAGACCCGCATCGCATGGGGTTTGACCTCTCCAGTGGATAAAAAGGGCATGGTTTGTACCGGCGGATACCCATCCGGTGGATAGAATGAAAAAAACCAGCATTGCAATTAATGTTTTGTGTACAGTTTTCATGAGGTTTCCTTTTCAAATAAATGTGTTGTTATCCAATCCTGCAATTGCCGGATTCAGCCCTTTATCCGGGCTTGCCCGGCAGCGTGATTCCCGGTTTATACAGGAATCTTTCCTTAAAATCTTGCACCTAAATCCTTTTTAAATTTTGAACTGATCAACCGTCTTTTTAAGCTCCCCAGACAACCGGCTTAAATCATCGGCACTGGTATTGATCTGTGAGCTGTCCTTTGACATCTCATTGGCCGCCTGATTCACATCGGCTATATCTTTGGCGATTTCACCGGCCACGGCCGAACTCTGGGTCACGTTCTCGGTCACTTCCTGGATCCCCTGGGCCGCCTGGATCACATTGGAAGCGATCTCCTTGGTGGTGGCGGATTGTTCTTCCACAGAGGCGGCAACCGTATCGATCATCTCATTGACACTATTGATGGCAACCGTTATCTCCTCGATTTCAGAGACGGTCTGCTGTGTGGAACCTTGAATGCTCTCAATCTTTTCTTTGATTTCCAGGGTCGCCTCTGCAGTCTGCCGGGCCAGGGCCTTGATCTCGCCCGCCACAACGGCAAATCCCTTACCGGCTTCTCCTGCCCGGGCAGCCTCAATGGTTGCGTTTAAGGCCAAAAGGTTGGTCTGCTCTGAAATATCATTGATGGTTTCAACCACCCTCCCGATTTCCTTGGCGGATCTGCTGAGGGACTCTATATTTTCAGATGTCTTTTTGGTGCGCAAAACAGCATCATTGCTTGTGGCTCGGGTTTTTTCAGTATTCCTTGCAATCTCATTGATGGTGGAGGTCATTTCTTCGGCCGCGGATGAAACCATGCTGATATTGGTTGAAGACTGCTCCGCGGCTGCCGCCACGGATGACAGATTGGAACTCATCTCTTCCGCAGCCGCTGCAACCGTATTGGACCTGGCGGACATCTTTTCCGCTCCCTCACTCATCTTCCTGGAAATGGCCAGAAGTTCCCTGGAAGAGGCGTTAAGCCTTTCCGAATGGCCCGCAATGTTTGCGATGATGCCCTGAAGTTTTTGAACAAAGGTATTAAACCACCCGGCAAGGCTGCCGACCTCATCTTTGCTTTTGACCTCTAGGCGCTTGGTCAGATCTCCCTCGCCTTCTGCCGCATCCTTGAGTCCTTCGACCACTTCGTTAATGGACCGGACAATAAAACCCGCGCTAAAATAGATGACAAATGCGGCAATCACGATAATAACCATCGAAATGATCATGTTTGTGCGGCCGAGGTCTTTTACAGGAGACATGATTTCCGAGCTTTCGGCGCTTACAACAACTGTCCAGCCAAGCCTGGAAAGATTTTTCAAAGCAGCGATCTTTTCTACACCGTTATAGGTATATTCCATGACCCCGTTTTTTTGAGCCATCATGTCCTTGCCGAAATCCAGGGTATTCAAATTCAGTTTTAATACCTTTGATTTATCCGGATGGGCAATGACAAGGCCGCTTTTATTGAACATATAGGCATATCCGTTTTTGCCCACCTTGATGGGGTCAATCAACTGGGTGTTGTAAGCATTGAAATCAAAAATACCCAGGAATACGCCGATAACGGTATCATTTTCTTTCACGGGTGCGGCCATGACAAAAAACGGGGCGCCTGTTTTTTTGTTTTCTATAATATCGGAAATACTCAAATTGCCTTTTGCCGCTTCTTTAAAGCTTTCCCAGTCTGCTATATTCAATTGATCGATGACGCCGGCATCGGCCGCAGCAACAATCCGGCCTGTCATATCCGCAAGGCAGATATCCTGATAATATTTATAATCCCCTTTTAACCCCGTTAAAAACTCATTGGCGGATTTTCGGGCCGACTTGGCAATAAAGGAATCTTTTGCCGATGTAATAAAAACTTCCTGCTTGCTCCAGCCTTTTATATCCAGCTCACGATCGGACAGCCATGTTTCAAGTGTTTTGTTTGCAGAATCCGCCAATTGTTCCACCTGTCCGGTGATGGCGGTTTTTAAGGCGGCCTTTGCCTTGTAATAGGAAATTGCGGATGACAATCCCATTCCAATGATAAGAAGGACTAGAGTGGGAATGACAAATTTGTTCTTTATGGACAAACTCATAATAATTCCTTTTTCAGTTTTCATTTTCTAGTATTTTCCTTTTTGTGGTAGTAAATTGCAATATTCATTTTTTCTTGAGTGGTCCTTTATTGAAAAACCGGAGACAGCGCAGGGCCGAGCTATCCGGACTGCGTCGCCCCTTCCCGCATTAAGCCCGTGTTTTCCGGCATCAGGCGGGATGTTTTCTTCTCGGGCTATGATAAACCAGGGATATGGAAAGAAAATTTTTCGGCTTCTCCAAAATCATATACATCAACAAGGCAGATCCATAAGAGTTTCATCATTCTGAATTTTTTTAAAGCGCCTAATTTTTTATACCAAATTTTAAAAAAAAATGCTAAAAAAATATTACTTCCAGGTAAAAGTCAGTTTATTTTAACAAAGAAATGAGGGATACATTATGAAGATTCTGGTGGGATACAAGGGAACCAATGTGGGAAAGGATTTGATGGACATGGCGGTAAAACATGCCAGGGCCTTTGAGGGCATGATTTATATTGTGACCTCTCTTGTGGGGGGAGATAAGACGGAACAGCATGAAATCACTGATGCGGAAAAAAACCTTGAAAATGCAAAGGCGTATTTTGACGGCCTTGGCATAAAAAGCGAAACCCACCTTCTGATCAGGGGATTTGAACCTGGCGAGGATATCGTAAAATTTGCAAAAGAAAATAAAATAGATGAGATCATGATAGGTGTTCGAAGCCGCTCCAAGGTGGGGAAGCTGATTTTTGGTTCAACCGCCCAGGCCGTGATTCTTGGAGCGCATTGCCCTGTGATGACGGTTAAATAAACATTGATGGAATTAATCCGGTGTTTCAAAGCCTTGTCCGACAAGACCCGCCTCCGGCTGTTGTATATATTGAGGCGGTATGAACTCAATGTGAATGAAATCGTTCTGGTGGTTGAAATGATTCAGTCGGGGGTGTCCCGGCATTTAAAAATCCTTCTTGAATCAGGCTGTTAACATCCAGAAAAGACGGCAGTTTTACCTATTATGCGGCCGCCAGGAATGATTTTATTCAGGCCTTCATGGCCCTGGCCGACAACAGTGTTGAAATAGAAGAAATCAACAGAGATCTTCTAAAAGCCGGAGAAATGATAAAAATCCGGCAGACGATGACCCGCCGGTTTTTTAAAACCGTCGCCCCCCATTGGGACCAGATTAAAAAACAGGTTCTCGGCAATTTTGATTTAAATTCCATAATCTTAAAAAAAATTTCTTTTCAGGGAGGCATTTCCGATTTGGGATGCGGCACCGGCGAATTGATTGAACAGCTTTCAGGCCGGACCCCATTCAAGCTTATCGGTATCGACAGCTCTCCCGAAATGCTGGAACAGGCGAGGGCAAGGCTTCTTGGAAAAACCAATACGGAATTAAGGCTGGGGGAGCTGGAGTATCTTCCCATGAAAAACAGGGAGATTCATACTGCTGTTATGAATATGGTTCTCCATCACATCTCGCAGCCGGAATTGCCTCTTCTTGAAGCCTTTCGAATCCTTGAGCCCGGAGGGAGGTTCATCCTTTCGGATTTTGACCTGCACGATCAGACCAGAATCCGGGAACTCATGGGCGGCTCATGGTCAGGGTTTGAAAAAGAAAAAATTAAAACCTGGTTAGTTGAAACCGGTTTTAAACTTCATCATATCGATTCATTTCCGGTTAACCAGGGCTTGACCATTAATATATTTACGGCAGAAAAACCAAAAGCATAGGAGATTCTTATGATTGTCCCAGTCATTCTTGCAGGCGGTTCAGGTACGCGACTCTGGCCATTGTCCAGGGAGCTTTTTCCAAAACAGCTCATCAGCATTGAAAATGCCCATACCATGCTGCAAAATACCCTCCTGAGGCTTGACGGCATTGAAGAGATAAGCGCACCCATTATTGTCTGCAATGAGGCGCACCGGTTTATGACGGCCGAACAGTTGAGGCTGGTTCACATTGAACCGGAAGCCATTGTCCTGGAACCCGTGGGGAAAAATACGGCTCCGGCCATTGCCGTGGCTGCATTAAAAGCCGTGGAACAACAAAATGATCCTGTTCTGCTGGTCTTGCCGGCCGATCATGTGATTGAAGATATTGAAGCGTTTCACACCGTCATAAAGGCGGGGTATGAATATTCTCTCAAGGGCAGACTGATCACCTTCGGGATCGTGCCGGATTCGCCGGAAACAGGATATGGCTATATTAAAAAAGGAGAGTTGCTGGATAAAAACACCGGTGTCTCCCGCATTGATTCCTTTATTGAAAAGCCGGATTTTGAAACGGCTCAAAGATATCTTGATTCCGGATCATATTGCTGGAATTCAGGGATGTTCATGTTCAGAGCCTCCGTGATTTTGAAAGAACTTGAAAAGCATGCAGAAGAACTTCTATCGCCTTGCAGGGAAGCCATTGCCTCCGGTGTCCGGGACCTTGACTTTCTGAGGCTTGATAAAGACATATTCAGCCGGATTGCGCCCGATTCAATTGATTATGCAGTCATGGAAAAAACCATGAACGGCATTGTCATTCCTTTTAAAGGGGGGTGGAATGATCTTGGATCATTTGATGCCCTGTGGCAGACGGGTAAAAAGGATGAAAAAGGGAATGTCATTAAGGGGGATGTCCTGCTTCATGATGTGAAAGAATCCTATATCTCGTCGGAAAGCAGCCTTGTCACAGCCGTGGGGATTGAGAAATTCGTCATTGTTGAAACCAAGGACGCGGTCCTGGTATGCCCCCGTGACCGGGTCCAGGATGTCAAGAAGATCGTTTTGAACCTCAAGGACCGGAACAGAAACGAAGCCGTGACCCACAGAAAGGTTTACAGGCCCTGGGGCAGCTATGAAACCATGGATATCGAACAAAGATTCCAGGTAAAACGGATTACGGTGAAACCCGGAGCCAAACTCTCCCTGCAGAAGCATTTCCACCGGGCTGAGCACTGGACCGTGGTATCCGGCTCGGCCATCATCACCAAGGGTGAGGAAGAAATCCTTCTGAAAGAGGATGAATCCACCTATATCCCTCTGGGCACCCTGCACCGGCTGGAAAACCCGGGGAAAATACCCCTGGAGCTGATCGAAGTCCAATCGGGGTCCTATCTGGGTGAGGATGATATTGTAAGATTTGATGATGTATATGGAAGGAAGGCGGAGATGTGAGTTTGAGGTCTGTCAGGGGACCCTTAGCGATAAATGTATTGCAAATCGGATTAAAATATTTCAAACTGATCCTTCATGAAATTTAAGGGAATACGAACTTGAAACTCAATACCCATTATGGAGCCGGCTCATGAATGAAGACATCTCTCAAAGCATGAAGGGAAAATTTCTTCTTGCCATTCCCGGACTTCCTGATCCCAATTTTGCCCAGACCCTTACCTGTATCTGTGAACATAATGAATCCGGGGCACTTGGATTTATAGTGAATAAACTGCATCCGCTCCTTACGGGCAGGGAATTGTTTGAGGATCTGAAGATTGATTGTGATCCGATTGTCGATAAGATTGAAATTTATCTGGGCGGTCCGGTCCAGCCCAGCGGGGTCTTTGTTCTTCACGGGCCTCCCTTTGACTGGCAGGAAAGCCTTAGGGTGGCGGACTGGCTGGCGCTAAGCAATTCACGGGATATCCTGGAGGCCATTGCCCTTAAAAAAGGCCCGGAATCCTATATGATCATACTCGGATGCGCCGGTTGGGGGCCCATGCAACTGGATAATGAGTTAAACGACTCAGCCTGGCTGACCTGCCCCATTTCAAAGGAAATCATTTTTTCGACCAATACGGAATTGAGGTATGAAAAAGCAATGATGATGATATAATCCTTTATTCCGCCGGTGCTATGACTACCCAAACCCCGCAAAAGACCATTGAAGAAATCCTGACCCGGTCAGGTTTGATTTTTAAGGCTGCCCAAGATATCCCGGGGTTACTTGCCGACCCCTCCCGATACCGGTCTTTCCTTGAAAAGATACCGGAACGGATCCCGTCAAATCAACTGAAATAGCGGTCGCCGGTGTTATCAAGTCGGGTAAGAGTACCTTTGTGAATGCCTTTCTGGGAAAAGAACTCGTGAAAAGA
>JAAUSZ010000210.1 GCA_012031875.1 Desulfobacula sp. | reverse complement strand
ACCCCCTTGATGATGGATCTTTACCGCAGGCCCGAAAAGGTGATCCAGGCCATGGAGCGGCTGGTCCCCCTGATGATCGGCACGGCGCCGGCGGGGCTTTGGCCAACAACAACCCCCTGGTCTTCATCCCCCTGCACAAGGGGGCTGACGGGTTCATGTCAAACGACCAGTTTGAAAAATTTTACTGGCCGAGCCTGAAAGCCGTCATGCTGGGTCTCATCGACCAGGGATGCGTTCCCTGCTGCTTTGTGGAAGGCGGGTACAACCAGAGGCTGGAATACCTGGCGGATATGCCGAAGGGCAAATGCATCTATATTTTTGACCGGACCGATATGGCCCAAGCCAGGAAGATACTGGGCGGCAAATCCTGCATCGGAGGCGGTTTCCCCATCTCTTTGATCGTGACCGGGGATGTCCGGCAGGTTGAGGATGAAACCAAAAAGCTTCTGGATACGGCCGCCGGAGACGGCGGATACATCCTCAGCATCGGCTGCGCCATGGATGAAGCCAAGGAAGACACCCTCAAGGCCTTCATCAGAACTGGCAAGCAATACGGTAAATACTGATTGATATCAAAAATCTGCAAAGGCGGGTTGTCAGATAAAATAGCCCGCCTTTGCAGCAGATCCGCCCATGTCAAACAAATGAAACCGGCAAACGAAATATGTTCATCCGGCAAAATCTGCTATTAGATTATCCTCTTAAATTCAGGCTATTCGTCAGGGTGCCAGCTTGCCAGATGCATGGCATGCGTCTTCAAATAAGATCCAGCCTTATAGAACTTGTTATAAAAATCCAGATCCAGGTGATGGGCTTGCAGATACATGATAAGAAACATGGAAGGCACCGTACCCGGAAATTTACCAAAAGTGTCATATATGTACTGGGCCTGGAAGGAAACACACTCCCTGAACCGTTCGTCATGGGCCTGGGCAGCCGAACGAACCTTACGGCTCTTCTTCCACGGACCCGGTGTTTTTGGATGGAACGGCCCCCCAAGGCCGAACTTACGCTCACAAAGGGCATCCACAGCGGCTCGCATATCCTGGTGATGGGGTGGACAGTAACCTTCCATAACACCCTCCAGCCCAGTGGGGTTCGGGTAGGGCCAGCGGTCATCTGTGTCATAACGAAATCCCAGGCCCGGCACTTCCGGCTTACCGCCGGCGCCCAGCATGGCAAAAGGATCTATTCCGTTGAACATCCACCCTCCCAACCCCATGGCCTGGAGCATCAAGGCGCCGGCATAGCAGCTTGTCCCAAGTTCGACGGTTAATTCTGACAGCGACCATTGTTCCACAAAAGTAATGGGCCAGACAGTGTCAACGTTCACAATATCTCCAAACTGTGCGATCCCCGGAACAGGACATTTATTGATGTCATCATAAAGTACCAGTCCGTTTTGAAGCATGTAACAGATATTGAGCAGAACATGCTGTGAAAGATCTCCGACAGGGATAACGACCAGAGTAGACGGCTTGTTGAACACCCAGGTGTTATGCGGCTCAGTGTAAGGCACCTCTGAAGGGAGTTTAAGGCGTCCGTCTTGAATCTTGCGAACATGTTTTTTAACATTGGTCACAAATGCTTCCAAGCACAAGGACCCGTCATCAGCCCTTTCATCAAAAGCCGGCGCATCACGCATCTCCAGCACATAGACACCCTCGTCATCCGTGAAAAAAGTTTGGCTTGTATGAAATCCGGCGGCTGATGGAAATACCCTCCCTCCTGCAGATCCGGCGTAGTTGGAAAGGTGAGGGGCATAGCGGGCTGCCCGGTAAATCATGTGATGCCAAGAAGTATTGCCACCGCAGGCAGAGACGATCAGCATTTTTTCCAGATCGGTTAGGGCCAATGGCTCCTTACTCGATTTATATGCGAAAACGCCATCCGGAATTTCCGAGCCCATAAAAAACCGCCGGGACCGACGGCCCAAAAGAGCCTCCATAAGGGGGAAGGATAGCATGTCTTGAAGACCTTGGGGAGTTTTCATATTTTTCATGTGTTATGTATCTCCTTTGCAACATAAACTGAGTGGCCTAATCGCCACGGTTCGGCCCTGGGCTCCTGCTATAAACTTTAATAATCGCAGTGGCCTGTTTCATTATTGTTTCAAAGGGTCTGCCGTCTTGATAAAGGTCAGCCACACGGCGCGCAGCAGGAACAGGAAGAGCACAACGGCTCCCATGGAAAAAATGACATCCGGGATCAACCGGGCCCAGGCAAAGGCACGAAGCACAGGCCCGGATGTGATTTCCGGGCTGCGGGCAAACCACAACCCATATTTGACGGCAAAATAAAGCTGATAAAAACCGGATGGGATCAGGCTGAAGAGGGCCATGAGCGCCAAACCGCCGTTCAGGCCCCAAAAACTGATTTTCAGCATTTTATCCGACCATGAAGCGCGGGAGACAATGTGGCGGACCGAAAATAAAAGCAGGGAAATGGCCAGCATGCCGTAAACCCCAAACAGAGCGGTATGGGAGTGAAGCGGTGTCGTATTGATCCCCTGGGCATAATACAGAACAATGGGCGGATTGATCAGGAATCCGAACATGCCGGCGCCGACCAGGTTCCAGAAGGCCACAGACATGAAGAAATAGATCGGCCATTTGTAGGCGTATTCCTTTCCGCCGGATTTGATAACCCGCAGATTGTGTACAACTTCAAATCCCAAAAGGGTGAGGGGTACGATTTCCAATGCAGAAAACACGGCGCCCAGCGCAATAATAGGGGCCGGCGCCCCTGCCCAGAAAAGATGATGAAAAGTGCCCAGAATACCACTGCCCAGATAAAGAAAAACCGTAAAATGAATCGTAGTCAGAGCAAATTTTTTGCTGACCGCTCCAATGTGGGAGAGCAAAAACGCCATCACAACCGTAGCAAAAACCTCAAAAAAGCCCTCCACCCACAGATGAACGACCCACCACCGCCAGTATTCGGCATTGGACAGGTGGCTTCCCTTTCCATACAACAGCCCGGCCATATAAAAAAGCGGAATGGAGATGGAGCTGTACAGGAGCATATGGGTTAACCCGCCGCCGTCTTTTTTCTTCGTGAACCGCAGGCCGGATCGATCTGAAGACCAATACCAGCCAGATCAGCATCCCGGTGACGAGCAGCAATTGCCAGACCCGTCCCAGTTCAATGAACTCATAGCCCTGATGCCCCAGGTAAAATCCCTGGTCATTGAAAACACCCGCTACGGAGAGCCATGTTCCGCTTAAGGAGCCGAGGACAACCACAACAATGGCGCTGAAAAGGATGACCACCCATAATCCCTGCCCTTTGGGCTCTTTACCGACAAAAGGGCCGATAAACAGCCCTGCTGCCAGAAAACAGGTGGCAATAAAAAAAACGGCCAGTTGAAGATGCCAGGTCCGGACTGCAGCATAGGGAAGGATCTTGGCCAGGGAGATTCCGAAAAAATGGGTTCCTTCGACGGTATAATGAGCGGTGACGGCTCCCGCCCCGATCTGGATGACAAATAATCCGACAGCGGTCAAAAAATAAAGCAGGGTGGCTTTCTGGCTGGGGCTAGGATTGGGTTCCGGAAAATCCGCCAGAAGATCGGTTTTATATTCATCCCGGCCGATATAGCGAAGATAGACGAACAACGCTGCCGCAATGCCCAGGATAAGGATAATCACACTGACAATGGACCAGATTAAAAAGTCCGGAAGGGGTTGATTCCCGACCAGAGGGTCATAGGGCCAGTTGGTGGTATACGTATAGTCTGCATCCGGCCGAAGCGTCCCTGCGGCCCAGGCCAGCCAGGAAAAGAAAGCCGATACCAGACGTCCTTCTTCGTTGTTGTGTACGATTCCGGGCTGCAGTCCCATTCGCTCATTGCCGGTTTTAAGCAACTGCGTATAATACTCCGTCAACGCTTCAACGGCTTCGGTCTGGAATTGGGTTAACGTCAACACTCCGGTTTCAGGGGAAAATCTGTTGGTTTTGATTTCTTCTTTGACCATTACGTTTAAACGGGCCTGTTCCTCAGCGTCCAACGCGTTGAAATCGCTTTGTGCAAAACCGCGGGAAGCTTCCACAGACAGCCCGTGATGACGCGCGGCAATATAGAGTCCCATGCGATGCAGAAAATCGGCCGACCAGTCCGGTGCAAGGTAGGAACCATGCCCCCATATCGTGCCGATATGCTGCCCGCCCCGGCTGAAATAATAATTCTGCCCGTTTATGATATCTTCCCGGGTCATCATGGAATCACCGGCAGGCGAGACAACCTTCACCGGAATAGGCGGTTTTGATCTGTTGATGACATATCCGCCAAAAATCAGACCCCCAAAGGCAAGGATGAGGAAAAACAACAAGACGGCTCTCACTTTATTACTCAGCATAATTTACCTCCCAATAGTTGAACTCAAATTAGAACAACCCACGAAGAGGATGTTGTTTTCAAGGTGAACATGCTTGTGCAGGTCCTCCTCGAACGCTTTGAGTTTTCTGTAGGTAAGTGTAAACGTATTACAGGCATCCTCCGGTATTGCATAATCATTGGCAAGACCGCGGATCTCATGAACGGCATCACCGATTTCTTCGTGTTCGCGGTAAAGTTTCTCGAGAGAGGCCTTGATCACCTCATCATCCATAGGCTTAGATCCGTTCTTTTTATCGGTCTCTAACCGCTTGATCACCGGAAAAAGAATCTCCTCTTCTTCACAAAGATGTCCCGCCATATCAGATATTATTTTGTCAAAAATAGCTGCGATCTTGATCAGCTCCGGGTGGTTTTTGCCGTGAACATCAACTATTTTATGGGCGTATGCGGCAATTGGCCCCATTTCCTCATTAAGGTAAGCATGGTGAATGTTAACGATATAGTCGGCGAGAAAGGACAAGCTCCAGGCTGCATAATTCCGGTTCCGTTCGAGTGGCTCATTCTTAACTGCCTTGATTTCCTGTTGGACTGTGTCAAAATCAAGACCTTTTATCCGGCAGGCTTTGGCAAGGGGCACCTGGCCGCCGCAACAGAAGTCTATCCCGTATTTCTCAAAAACCGTTGCCGTCCGGTAATCTTCGGCAACTATCTCACCTATCTTTTTTGCGGGTTCTTGGATTGGGCCATGGCAACCCCTGTTCTTAAATTTTTATATATATTCCGGCTAATTTATTTTCAAAACCGAGGAAATAGCCCACAAAAGGAATTGCTTTGTTTGCTGCCGGAGTTGATGGTGTTTTTAGGCCGATTGCTTCCGGGTCACTTCCGCAACATGAGCGCCCTGAAAATGAGCAATTTTTATTTCGTTCTCGGACGGTTGGCGACTGCCGTCACTGTCGGCCAGGGTTCCCGCCCCATAGGGTGAGCCGCCGGTAATTTCACTCATATTTGTCAGTTCCCGGCAGGAATACGGAACTCCCACGATAATCATGCCGTGATGTAAAAGGGTGGTGTGGAATGAAGTGATGGTGGTTTCCTGCCCGCCATGCTGGGTGCCCGTGGATGTAAACACGCTACCCACCTTGCCGACCAATTTTCCTGCAGCCCATAACCCGCCGGTCTGATCCAGAAAATTGCGCATCTGGGCGCACATATTGCCGAAACGTGTCGGCGTGCCGAAAATGATGGCATCATAGCCCGGCAGCTCGTCCACCGTCGCAACCGGCGCTGCTTGATCCAGCTTGGCCCCGGCCTTTCGTGCCGCGTCTTCCGTCATCAGATCGGGTACGCGTTTGATGGCGACATTGATCCCTTCGACGCTGCCTGCGCCTTTAGCCACGGCTTTCGCCATGGTCTCTACGTGGCCGTACATGCTGTAGTAAAGAACAAGAATCTTTGCCATGTTGCATCTCCTTTAATTGAGTGTCCTGGTGGTTATTGATACCATGATAAAAACAATACCTCAACAATGCAACAATTTAATACCTTATGAAGAAAAAGGATGGCCTTCCCGTTGCAGGAAAGGCTGCGGCAATCCGTTTCAGCTTCCTGCCGTTACCGGGCGATAGATGAAACCGGCCTTAATGATGCCGTGGTCATTGGTTCCGCTTTCCGTGTGGTCCTCTTGATTCAAATGGTCGTTGTTGACCCATAGGCCGTCAAACATCCAGCGGCGCTTCCTGCTCTGGTCATAGAACTCCTGGCTGAACAGGATGTGGTCCAGAGACTCCTTCACGCCATTGTGCGAATAGGTGTAGAGTACATCACGGGTATCCCGGAACTCCTGCATGATCTGCGCGCTGTACAGGGCCGTATCCCCACCGCCCTTGGAATCGCCGAACAGGTAGCCGGGCTGCCCGGTCAGGATATTCTGTGTATTGCTGCCCTGCCCGTCATTGATGTCACCCATGACAATCACCGGCTGGTCCGTGTCCTTCATCGCCAGATTCAGGATCCCCCGCATGGCCGCGGCTTCGGCGGTGCGGCGGATCGTGGAGACCGCCGCACCCAGCGCAGAGTGGTGCGGCCCGTGAACCTCCTTGTCATACCAAGGCTCGCGAAACAGGTCCGTCGCCCCCTTGGACTTGAGGTGGCATACGTAAAAATGCACCAGGGGTTCCTTGGGATGCAGCCGCAGAAGGGCATGCAATACAGGACGGGAAAAGCCCTTGACCGTGACGGAGATGGCCGGCGTCTGGGCATCTCCGCCACCCGAGCGGAGGACGAGACTCTCGGGAAAATCCTCGATCCACTCCACCGAATCCACCGGGATCCCCTGGCGGACAGCCGCCGCACAGATGATCTTCTTTCCCGCCGCATCGGGCGGCGTCAAAAGCTGATACTCGCCGGCCATGGATGAATGGTTGAACGCGTTCTTGAGTGAGTCCGCATGCCACAGCTCCTGGAAGGCCAGCACGTCGGCATTGAGCAAATCGATCTGGCGGGCCGTCCAGGCAATCTTCCGGTTGTACTGCTCCTCAGACCAGCCCTGTGTGTCCTTGTAAATCGGCAAACCGGGCTCGTTCAGATTGAGCAGGTTAAAGGTTGCAACGCTGAATTTCTTCATAGGGACCTCCTTTTCTATGGAGGAGACAAACTATCCTAAGCCGCTATGATAATTTTATCCCCCCCTCTTATGAAAAATGGGTTCATACCAATCCGCCGCCTCAAACAGCTCGAATTCCCCTTTATAGCCTTTGACGGCGAACTCCTGAATAATCGTTGTCGCCCATTTTCGAAATTGCACGGCGCGTTCTGAGTTAACCTTGTAGCCTACAGCGATAATGGCCGAAAAATTGTAGTGCCTGGTATTGTAATTTTTTACCGTCTGCATCAGTTATTCGAAAATTTCGAATAACTGAATCTTCTTCCAATCCACTATCGGCAAGCACCTTTTTCATTTGTCTTTGTCCGTTTTC
Organism: Desulfobacula sp.; assembly: GCA_012031875.1. Lineage (GTDB taxonomy): Bacteria > Desulfobacterota > Desulfobacteria > Desulfobacterales > Desulfobacteraceae > Desulfobacula. The sequence goes on along the minus strand of JAAUSZ010000210.1, from coordinate 682 downwards.
ATTCTACCCTTCCCCGGTTTTGATATCTGTCTCGGGACCAGCGGACGTATTTTATCAGATCCCCGGTGGACAGCCGCCGCACAGATGCTCTTTCCGCCCTTGGCATCGGTCGGCGTCAAAAGCTGATAGTCGCCTGCCATGAATGAATGGTTGAACTCGCTCCTGAGCGACTTCGCGTGCCACAGATCCTGGAAGGCCAACACGTCGGCATTTTACGGATCAAATAAGAGGCTTCCAATAACCAGGCTTGCGATGATCATGTGCAACAGCCGCTATAATAATTTTTTCCCCTCTTATGAAAAATGGGATATAATACGGAAATACAGGGCAATTCACTCTTCTGTAACCGCTTGGTCTCTCTCTCCAAAGCATTGGGTCTTCAAGGATTCGGTCAAGAACATGGGCTATCTCATTTCTGAAACGTTTCCCCAACCCGGTTTCTTTGGATTCATACCAATCCGCCGCCTCGAACAGCTCGAATTCTGCTTCCTCAAGAAACTCAATTATCATTTATTGAGCCGGCGGTCTAAATCGGCAAAAACTACTCCGGCCGGGCGAGAGCCCATTTCTCCCCGGTCATAACGGGCAATACGATTCTTGATTTCCGTATCCCAGGCATGCCTTACATCCTCTGATGCATACGCTCACTTAGCATTAACAGCCGGTTCACAAGGGTAAGTCT
>JAAUSZ010000209.1 GCA_012031875.1 Desulfobacula sp. | reverse complement strand
ATACTGTCCAGAACCGTAAGAAATTTCTCATGGGCCAGCCTCATTTTTCCTCGGCCTGCTTTCGTTCCGTGATATCGAAGAAAGCCGCCAGAATGCTTTGGTCCAAAAGGCTCCCGGAGATCAGAACGGTTCGCACCTCACCGTTTTTGCATCTTGCCTGAACCTCCATGGGGTCAATATCCTTTTTTTCTTTGACAGCCTTCTTCACACCGGTTTCCCAGGCTTCAGCCACCCACCGCCGGTATTCCGGGTCAGGACAGGCAAGCCGGTAGAGTTCGGCCAGGCAGGGAACCTCCTTCAGGGTATATCCAAAGGTCTGGATAAAGCGATCGTTGATATCCGCTAGAATGCCTTCCTTATCAATATAGCAAAGGGGAACGGCGGCAACCCGGAAAAGTTTTTTGGATCGTTCTTCACTTCTGCCAAGGGCGACCTCCGCCTCTTTGCGATGCCTGATTTCCATGGAAAGCTTGCGGTTCCAGACAACCAGGCCGGACAGAATGAGGAAAAATACGGCCAGGGCCTGCCAGAGAAGCCTGTGGTCAACCCCGTGCTCATACCGGATGGGCACCCATTTTTGATAAATCGCGGCATGTTCGGCTTCGGAAATCGAATCCAAGGCCTTTTGGAGAATCTCAGCCAGCACCGGCCAGTCTTTGCGCACAGCCATGGATTGGGCATTGACATAGGGGGTCTCCCCGACAATTTTAACATTGGCGGTCTTTTGTTTTGCCAGATAATAGCTGACCACCAGCATATTATCGATATATGCAAAGACATCTCCTTTTTGGATCAGGTCAAGCCCTTCCATGGAATTTCCGGCTTTTACCAGGAGGATATCCGGAAAATCCCTGGGTATCCAGTCATTGACGGCATAACCGTCAACAATGGCAATTTTTTTCCCGGAAAGCTCCCGCATATTGGAAATATAGGTCACATTGGCCTGGGCAAAGATAACAATGGGAATTTTCATATAAGGCTGCGTGAAAATCCAGAATTTTTTTCTTTCCGGCGTCACAGCCACGGAGGTCGTCATATCGATTTCCCATTTCTGGAGCCGGGTATAGGCCTCCTGCCAGCTCAGGCCGGTCACCCGCTCAAAGCGAACGCCCAATCGATCTTCAATGATCTTTAGATAATCGCTGGTCATGCCGGAAGGATTTCTCTTTGAATCGGCGAATTCCACCGGGGGCCAGCCCGGGTCCTGAACCACCCGGATGATGGGATGATCATTTAACCAGGCCCTTTCTTCGCCGGTCAACCCTGGATCTCCGGAAGCGCTCAAAGCGTATGGGGGATAGCAAAGGCCGGCGTATATGCAAAAGACGATTACCACAGCCATCCCCGGGCTGAACACAGGCACCCCTGTCTTTTGTTGTCTACGGCTCAACTGAAACATGTGTTATAAATCCCGGGTGTCCGGTTCTCTACTTTGTAATCCAAAATTAGTGCGAAATGATATGAAAATACCATACAGGAAAAAAACAGGTTCGCCCAGAGGAAATTAAGGCGGAACTTAAAAATCCTTTCCGTCACTTTCAAAAAAAATGTTCAAAAAAATAATTTGATAAAATTATTGACATTTAGAAATCCTTTTCCTATAAGCATTTCTATACTTTTAAATTAATTTAATTAATATTAATGACATTAATTAAGTAAGTGCGCCTTGTACGGAAAAAGGAGTTTTCGCAATGGATAAGAAAATAGATTATTACGAGGACGTTCAATTTCTGACCTCACCCGTGGTGGTGTCCTGGTTTATTGTCTTGCTCGGTTTTCTTTATCTTTTGCCCTTTTTTGCCCCCAATTATTATATCTATATGGCCAATTATATCGCCATCAATATCATTGTTGCCGCTGGCCTGAATCTTCTGGTGGGGTTTACGGGCCAGATCTCCCTGGGCCATGCGGGATTTTTCGCCATCGGAGCCTATGGGACCGTCATCCTGATGACCCAGGCCGCTTTTCCCTTTCTTCTGGCCCTGCCGTGTGCCGCCCTTGCGGCCGCCGGTTTCGGTTTTTTGCTGGGTCTTCCGTCCTTAAGGCTTGAGGGCCCCTATCTGGCCATTGCCACCCTGGGATTCGGGCTTACCATCACCCAGATTATCGGCCGGATTGAACTGTTCGGGGGCAGGGAGGGAATCCATGCGCCAAAGCTGGTCATGGGTCCCTGGCAGATTGATGATGACCGGAAATTTTATTTTGTCCTGATCACCATCACGATTCTGATGCTGCTGGGGATGCGAAATTTAATCAAGACACGGGTGGGAAGGGCTTTTATCGCCATCCGGGATGCGGATATTGCAGCCCAGACCATGGGCGTGAACATCCTCTTATATAAAACCCTGGCCTTTGCCGTCAGCGCCTTTTATGCCGGGATCGCCGGCGGGCTGTATGCCTTTGTCCTGCGATTCATCGAGCCTGAGATCTTTACCCTGATGATGTCCATCATGTTTCTGGCCATGGTGGTGGTGGGAGGGCTCGGCTCCATCATGGGGTCTGTGACCGGGGCTGTACTGCTTTGCTGGCTGGACCTCCAACTGAGAAATATCCTGAATATCCCCTATGTCGGAGCATGGCTTCAAGCCCTCTCGGAATCCTGGTTTTCCATCAACGGGGTATCCAATATCCAATATATCATATTCGGCGCCATCATGGTTTCGATCATGCTGTTTGAGCCCCTGGGACTTTACGGGGTCTGGATCAGAACCAAAAAATACTGGAAATCCTGGCCTTTTTAAAAGGAGATGCAGATGCTGGAATTTATTCAAATGGTTGTTAGCGGAATAGCCGTAGGAAGTACCTATGCCCTGATGGGACTGGCCATGGTCATCATCTATAAAACTTCGGAAGTACCTAATTTTGCCCAGGGAGAAATGGCCCTGGCGTCTTCTTTTCTGGCCATGATGCTCTTAACCGCCATGAAAATATCAGTGGTTCCTGCGTTTTTCACAGCCATCGGCTTTGCCGTTCTTTTGGGATGTTTCCTGGAATTTGCCATCCTCAGAAGGGCAAAGGACCCCAATGTTCTCGGGATGATCGTTGTCACCATCGGGATTGAAATGATGATCCTGGGGATTGTGTCCTGGAAATTCGGGGCCGAACAAAAACCATGCCCTTTCCCATCGGTCCCTATGATTCCTATATGATCAAAGATATTTTTATCGGTCAACTGGAGGTCCTGATCCTGGTGTCGGCCCTGGCACTCATGAGCGTTCTCTTCCTGTTTTTCCGGTTTTCAAAACTGGGGCTCGCCATGAAAGCCACCCAGCAGAACAGTATTTCAGCAAGAATCGTCGGTATCCGGACCCACCGGATACTCATGATGACCTGGGGAATTTCATCGGCTGTCGGGGCCGTGGCCGGGCTGTTGATTTCCCCTGTGATGATGCATCCCTATATGATGTGGGACCCTATGCTGAAAGGCTTTGCCGCGGCGGTCATGGGAGGGATGACCTCTCTGCCGGGAGCCGTCGTTGCCGCCTATCTTCTGGGCATTATTGAAAACCTGTTCGGAGGCTATGTCTCCATTGAATTCAAATCCGTGGTCGCCTTTGTCATTATTGTCATGATCCTGTGTTTTAAACCCAGCGGACTTTTTTCAAGGCATTATATAAAAAAAGTATAAGGCAGAAGTTAACCATAAACGAATTGCAAAGGAGGAAGTGATGAAAAAGGGTTTAACCGTATTATTTTTTTCTCTGGCCTTGTTTCTCGGATTGTACCCGGTCTTATTGCTGAAGAAGGCATCACGACACGGAAATCCATATCGGCCAGTGGGGCCCCCAGACCGGGCCTGCTGCGGCCTGGGGCGCCGTCGCAAGGGGAACCGGGGATTATTTCAAATGGATCAATGAGAACGGCGGTATCCATGGCCGGAAAATTGTTTACCATATGTTTGACGACGGCTACAATCCGGCCAAAACAAAGGCCGGGGTGAAGGAACTCCAGGAGGGCACCGGCATCTTTGCCTGGGTGGGCGGGGTGGGCACCTCTCCCGGGCTTGCGGTCAAAGATTATCTCATGGAGAAAAAAGTGCCCTGGATCAGTCCCTCGGCCGGTTCCATGCATTGGGTATCCCCGCCTGAAAAATACCTGTTCTCGGTATACCCCTTATATTTTTATGAGGCCAAAATCCTGGTGAAATACGCGGTGGAAACCCTGGGAAAGAAACGAATCGCCATTGCCTATCTGAATGATGAATATGGGAAGAGCGGCCTTGAGGGGATGGTTGAAGAATTAAAAGCCCGGGGGCTTGAACCTGTGGCCCAGGTGCCTGTGGAGGCCAAAGACGAGGATCTGAAACCCCATGTGATGGAACTCAAGAAATCAGAGGCGGATACGGTATTGCTGTGGACCACGGTGGGTCATTCCGTACGCATTGTCGGAACAGCCAAGGCCATGGGGTTTGCTCCCCAGTTCATGGGATCCAGCACCACCTCGGATTTTGTTTTCATGAATTATATTTCAAAGGGCCTGTGGGAGGGTGTGATCTGCAGTACCTTTGGCCAGGTGACAACATCGGATGAGCCCGAGATCGTTAAATATAAAAAAGAAATTTTTGATAAATATGCAGCCAAAGAAGAACGGTTCGGCCAGTTTTACACCTCCGGTATCCTCTATGCCGAACCCCTGATCGAAGGATTGAACCGGGCGGGCCAGGGCCTTACAAGGGAGAAATTTGTGGCTGCAATGGAATCCATCCAGGGATTCCAGGGGGTTGGACCTGTCATTAATTTTAAGCCGTATAATAAGGATGAGGTCTATTGCCGTCAGGGAAGCCAAACCAGTTTTCTGATCCAGGCCCTGGCAGACGGAAAAACCAAGATACTCACCGACTGGATAAAAATGGAATAACATGGAATCCGCTTATTTTTTTGATATTGAGCACCTGTCTATTTCTTTTGGTGGCATCAAGGCCCTCCAGGACATCGGTTTTGCCATGAAAAGGGAGAGGTCTTTTCCGTCATCGGACCCAATGGAGCGGGAAAGACCACTCTTTTCAACTGCATCTCAGGGCTTTACAAGCCCGACCGGGGCGAGATTGTCTTTAAAGGAGAAAAAATCCAGGGAAAAAGGCCCGATGCCATTGCCAGGATGGGGATTGCCAGGACCTTTCAGAATATCGAGCTTTTTTCCCATATGAATACCATGGAAAATATCATGTCCGGCCGTCATATCCATATGAAGACCGGGCTTTTTTCAGGGATGTTCATGAGGGGCCGGCGATCCTTTGCCGGAAAGGAGGAAATTCTCCACCGGGAATCCGTGGAAAAGATCATTGATTTTCTGGAACTCCAGGGCGTCCGGGACAAGCTCGTGGGCGGGCTGCCCTACGGCACCCAGAAGCAGATCGAGCTGGCCCGGGCCCTGGCCCTGGAACCGGAACTCCTCCTTTTGGACGAACCCTGTGCGGGGATGAATTCCGAGGAAAAACAGGATATGATTTTCTGGATCAAGGACATCCAGGATGAACTCAAGATATCCATCCTGCTCATTGAGCATGACATGAAAATGGTCATGGATATTTCAGACCGGGTCCTGGCCATTAATTTCGGGCAGCCCGTGACCCTGGGGACGCCTCTGGAAGTCCAGCAGAACCCGGAGGTGCTCAAGGCCTATATCGGCGAGGAGAATGGATAATGGCGGATCTTCTGGAGGTTAAAAATATCGAGACCTATTATGACCTGGTATATGCCCTTCGGGGGGTTTCCTTTTCCGTGGAAGAAGGCAGCATCACCGCCATCCTAGGCAATAACGGCGCGGGCAAATCCACCATTTTGAAAACCATCATGGGCCTGATCAAGGACCAGCCTGATAAAGGGGCCGTTGTCTTTGACGGCAGCCCCATCCAGCACCAAGACACGGATTTTATTGTCCGCAAGGGGATTGCCTATGTGCCGGAAGGCCGGGAAGTCTTTGAGGAACTCACGGTTCACGAACATCTTTTAATGGGAGCCTATACGAGGAAAGACCAAAAAAACATCAGGGAAGATATTGAAAAGGTGTTTCAGTATTTTCCCGTCTTAAAGCAACGGACCCATCAGTGGGCCGGAACCCTTTCCGGCGGGGAGCAGCAGATGCTGGCCGTGGGAAGGGCCCTCATGCTTCGGCCCCGGCTGTTGATCCTGGATGAACCCTCACTGGGCCTGTCCCCCCTTCTGGTCAGGGAGATTTTTTCCATTATCCGGGACATCAATAAAAGCGGGGTGACCATCCTTCTGGTGGAGCAGAACGCCAACATGGCCCTGTCCATTTCATCCACAGGCCTGATCCTTGAAAACGGAAGATTTGTGATGAAAGGCAATTCAAAAGACCTGAGGGAAGACAAGGATGTGAAGGAATTTTACCTGGGCATCAAATCCGAGGCATCAGCCAAAGGATTTCAACGGTGGAAGCGGAAAAAAGCATGGCGTTAACCACAAAAAAGAAGAGATAATCATGGAAACGGTCCCCTTTGTTTTTAACCGGATTGTTGAGCAAAACGCCTCCAGGATAGCTTTGAGGACCAAAGAGCTGGGGCTCTGGCATAATATCACCTGGAGAGAGTATCACCAAAAAGCCGAGCAGGTGGGATGCGCCCTGGTTTCCCTGGGGTTTGGTAAGGGGGAGGCTGCCTGCATCATCGGTGACAACTGCATCGAATGGGTCATGGCCGATATGGGTATCCAGTGCATTGGCGGCGTTTCCGTGGGCGTCTATGCCACCAATGCCTGGCAGCAGGTGGAATATGTCATCAACCATTGCGATGCCCGGTTCCTGTTTGCCGAAAATGAAGAGCAGTTGGACAAATGGCTCATGTTCAGAGACAGGGCCCCAACGCTGAAAAAGGTCATCATCTGGGATACCAAGGGTCTGCGGGATTATGCCGACCCCATGGTCATGACCTTTGATGCACTTTTGGAACTGGGCGCAAAAACCGTGCAGGAAAACCCCTCCCTTTTTAAAGAAAAACAGGACCAGGTCCGTGAAGACGATCTTTCCGTCCTCATCTATACTTCCGGCACCACGGGCCCGCCCAAAGGGGCCATGCTGACCCACAAGAACGTCATGTGGACGGCCGGGGCCGTTGCCAAGGCCAACCCGGTGTATAAAAGCGACGAGGTCCTGTCCTTTCTTCCCCTGTGTCATATTTTTGAAAGGCTGTTCACGGTCTTTATCCATATCCGCTTCGGCTATCTCGTGAATTTTGTTGAAAAACCGGACACGGTCATGCAGAACATGGTAGAAATATCTCCCACCATGGCTATGCCGTTCCCCGGATCTGGGAAAAATACTATTCCAGCATCATGATTAAAATGGCCGATGCGACCTGGTTCAAACGCCTGGTTTTCAACAGGGCTCTAAAAATCGGCGAACGCCGGGCCGACCTTCTTATGGACCTGAAACCCGTTCCCATGGCCCTAAAAATTCTGTATTTTTTCGCCTGGTTGACGGTTTTCAGAAAACTCAAAGAGCGGCTGGGCTTTGAGCGGATCAGGGTGGCCTATTCCGGGGCCGCCCCCATTTCCAAAGAGGTTTTGAGGTTTTTCCAGTCCATCGGTATGGATCTTTTTGAGGGCTACGGCCAGACCGAGGCCACAGGCGTCACCACCAGCCCTGTTCAGGGCAGGGTCAAATTCGGCACCGTGGGCCGGCCCCTTAACGGAGTTGATGTCAGGATTGCTCCGGACGGTGAAATTCTGGTTAAATCTCCGGGAGCCTTTAAAGGATATTATAAATCCGAGAAAGCCACCCAGGAAAGTTTTAACCATGGCTGGCTCTTGACCGGGGATATCGGGGAACTGGACACGGACGGGTTTTTAAGGATCACGGACCGCAAAAAGGATATCATTGTGACGGCCGGGGGCAAGAATATCACCCCCCAGTATATTGAAAACAAGCTGAAAGCCGGTATTTATATCAATGACGCGGTGGTCATCGGAGATGGGCGCAAATTTTTTGTCCTGCCTCATCATGATGATGAAGACAATGTTGTAAAATTTTGCCCAGGACAACAAGATTCAGTTCTCCACCT